>VRUK01000142.1 GCA_019456195.1 Planctomycetota bacterium
GCTCTTCCGATCTTTTGAAAGTTAGTATCACTTCGAAACCACAGCGGTTCTGATCACGATAGCACTTTCGGGGCACTACAAGACTACATGGTTGTATAAAAAATTATAAACATTTTCTGGTTTTATGCAATCGAGTTTATCACTGAGTCTCGTATTCAACTTACCAATATATTGTTTGCGCGTAAGACTTAAGCCGTATGATGTACCCCATAGATTATTATGTGGAATTTCTAATGTTCCTATCCCCAGTCTTTTGAGATTAACTGGGTGATATCCGAAGCCCAAGAAAAATATTTTCTTGGAATTAAGTAATATATTGTGAGCTTTTGTAAATTCTGGAGTATCAGCAACATCCTCATGGACAATCTTAATGTTCTCCGCTGCAAACTTAACATTTTTTTGAGTTGCACCTGAATCGTATGGAACCGATGGTAGATCTGCTGGCCGGGACTGCCAGTCTAATGGGCCTAAACTTCCATGCACATGGACAATATCTATTTTACGTAATATCTCACCACATTCATTGTCGGTCTTATTATATGAGTTTTTCAGGGAAGTAAACAAATAGTGTTCGAGTGAGCGGTCGTAGTTGAAGGTAATGATAGAAAGTTTGTGCTTATCAAATTCATCAAATGAAACGCCATCACCAAGTACACCGAAAAGCAAATCATACCAGTTACCTTCCGGGAAAAGATCCGGGGTCTCCCTTTTTAGGATCCAGTCTTTGAAGAGACGAGAGGTTGTCTCATGAGGTAATAAGGCAATGGCAATAGCAGCTTTACCAATGTCTAAAAAGTCCTCTCTATTCTCAAGAAACGCATCAACAGATGAACGTCCTGAATTTGCCAAGGATTCCCTGAAACTGTCGATCTCTTCTTTTTTGAAACCGAGTGCCTCCAAAATGTTTGATTGAGGTGCAACAAGGGTTGTTTTACAGATTTGATCTTTAAGAGCCTGACCGATGGGAAAGCCAAAGGGGGCACTGGCACCGGCGCCCAAAACCAACACTGTATTACTCTCAATCATAGTAAGAGAATTATAATAAAATTGGCGATAAGTCAACAGCGCCAATAAAAATACTCGGGCGTGTTATGTTTGGATTCTTCCAGGGCAATATCGCATTGTGGATAAATGGATGGCAGAACACATCTGATTCTGGATTATGTTTTTGTGAGTTGACCGAAGCTATCTCAGCATGAGATCCGGGGGCAAATATTCAGAGATTGTCTCACAACTTTCAATTTAAGGGTAATATGAAACTGCAGAATGGCCAAAGCCTATTGTTCTCTACTACTGCCTTTAGAAAGGGTTAAACCTAACTTTCACTCCATAAAGTTCTTTAATATAACTCTTGATTTTTAGCTGATCACTTTCTAACAGAGTTCCACAATACAAGATATCAAAAGTATTCGTTCCTGTCTTGACTAATGCTGATAACCTGACATCATGTGGAAGCGTCCTTGAAATTTCCTTCTCGATGATTTCTGGTTCAATGCTCAAATATTTATCTTTTATATTACGGTTATCGAGAGTCATTTCTTTGCCTTCAACCTTTTGGTGCAATGACTCGAGCTGCATTGCCAAGTAATCAAGTTTATCATCTGTTCCAGCTTTACCTTCATATGGCTGTGCTTTTGATTTGAAGCCAAAGTATTTCCATAGATTATTCTCGCCTTTGCTACTATCTTGTGAGGCGCTGAGGTGTTCGGAAAGTTTAACTATTTCTTTATCCAGTATCCAGGAATCAAGGGAACTCGTGTATTCCTGATGGTTCAAAATACCCGTGTCGAATGGTACTTTCTCTGTGAGATCATCTTTAACGACACATACCGGTTTGTTGAGAGAAGTTCGGATACCAAATTCGAAAAACACATTTGGGTTGAGGCAGGACATATCGCAAAGAACAAGATCCGAGGTCTCTAAATTACTGATGATTTCTGCATGGATGAGGTCAGAACCCTTAGCTTTGGGAGGTATAGGCTTATATCCAGCTTTTTCAGCACTTGGAATGAATAGACATTCAAGCACGTGCATAAAGTGTTCAGCCCCGTCTCGGTACTTGTCAATAAAAGACTCTGGCGTTGTTATAGGCATGATAATGAAGCAGCTCTTTTTTTCTGCCATGTTGGTCTCCTTATTTGTTGTCCTTTAATAATTGATCAAGATAAGCTAAGATTTTACGGCCTGAATCTATCGCCCAATCCGCAACATCTTTTTCGACCCAGGCTCCATGAGCTGCGGAATTGCCTGCTCGTGTTAACACAACAAGACCATTAGCAACGTCATGTGTTATTACATTGTCTGATCGCAAATCAAGAATTATTTGTCTGAGTGGTTTATTTATTGGAAAGTTGAATTGTGACCCCAGAGTCCTGAGTCTCCTCTCTATTTCGATTCGAAGACCAACAAGAGCCAGATTGGGATCAATGTCAGCAATTTCCAAGTACGAAGCTTCTGGTGTTAGTTGCTCTGAGGGTATTGGTGTATCACCTACAATTTTATCACTTGCATCCTTCAAATTACGTATTTCAACTTTTGTTCCACCAGGTAATTCAACACTCTTGATTAAAGGTGAAAGCCAGGGCAGGACAGCCACTACGAGCAAGCCTAAAGTTATGGAGTCAATATTTATATTTGGCCAAATTAAACGTATAATGATAAGCAGGATAGAAATGGCCGTGATACTAATTTTAAGTGACGTTAGAGATGATAGAGCTTTTACGAAGTTCAAAAATTGCAATCTGCTCATGTTATTTTCCTCAATATATATCAAGATAACTAAAATCTCTGATTTGTCAATTTTTTTCAAAAAAAAACCTCGCAATATCGCACCCTACCCTCGGGTATATAGCATTTCTACTGGAGGCCAGCATGAGTTGCCTTATAGGCAGGTAGATAAGAGCAGAAGTCCTGTGAGGGACGTAGTAAATATAAATAGTGCCGAACCGCAGATAGAAATGCGGTTAGCATATCCGGGCAACCACACGGGGTTGCCCCTACTTTGGGGGATAAGTGGCAGTTTAGTGAAGGTAAGTGTAGGGGGCCCCTTTGTCCCCTCCATGAAAGGTAGGGTTTTTTTGTGAGTATTTGGAATATCTCAAATTTCATATTTCAGATTTATTGGCTTGCCTTTTTTTACACGTTTACAAATGATTAAGATCGTATGCCAGATCCCATTTAAATGATTAATGATGAGTGATTATTGATTATTTTCTGGATTCCTGTTTTCACAGGAATGACAAGGGGGAATTAGAAAACCGGGCGGTTCACGAACCGCCCCTACAACGATAACGGTAACAGCACACACCGGAATTTAGTTTTGAGTTTTTAGTGTTGAGTTTTGAGTTAGGTTTAAGATTATAGAGCATATCCGGGCAACCACATGGGGTTGCCCCTACTTTTTGATTGATTATGGGACGATAATCCTGGATCAAAAGGGATTGACTTGGCGGGTCTTTATATGTTAAGATGTGTATAGCTAATGTAAGTGGCTAAACAAAGGATGTGAGGACGGGAGAAGGGATGAGCAAAAATGCTCCGATTTATTAGAATCTTAGTGTACAGCTTGATTTTGGCTATGGCATTGCCCGGATCAGTAGAGGCTGAAAGCCCACTGTCTCTGGTAATTAACGAATTCATGGCGTCTAATGACAGTTCCGCTCGTGACCCGCAGGGCCAGTATGATGACTGGATCGAAATCCACAATTATGGCGCTGATGCTATTAATATAGGAGGTTTTTGCCTGACGGACAATTTGGCCGTGCCTGCTAAATGGCGCATTCCCTTTGGCAATCCGGCTGTAACTACCGTACCTTCAGAAGGCTATTTATTAATATGGGCCGACAACGATATCACCGATAGGGGGTTACATGCCAATTTTAAACTCGATGCGGGCGGTGATGATATTGCTTTGTTTGACTCCGATGGCAGTACATTAATTGACAGTGTTGTTTTTGATAAGCAGACAGCCGATATTTCATTCGGCCGCTATCCCGATGCCGGTGACAACTGGCAGTTATTCGATTACCCCAGCCCGGGAGTGCAAAATATTGCTGCGTATATAGGCCAGGTTGCTGAGGTGAAATTCAGTCATAAGCGTGGTTTTTACACCGCTCCTTTTTCTGTTACGCTCGCTACGGAAACCAAAGATGCCAGGATATATTATACTCTCGACGGCAGCGAACCATCTGTTACTGTTGGTGAGAGCCGAGTGCCAAGAGGTATTTCTTATTCTCATCCTATTTCTATCAGTACGACTACGACTTTACGAGCGATAGCCTTAAAGTCCGGCTTCAAATCCACAAATATAGATACCCAGACATATATCTTTCTCGAAAACGTTATCCGCCAACCTGTCCGTCCGGCCGGTTTCCCTACTAACTGGGGGCATGGGGGCTCCGGTGATTATGAGATGGATCCGCAGGTTGTCAATAATTCACGCTATCGAAATACGATAAAGGGCGACCTTATGTCGGTACCGACGTTTTCGTTAGTGATGGATGTGGATGACTGGTTCGGCAGTAAAGGTATTTATATCAACAAGAGCCAGGATGGTACTGAGCGAGTAGCTTCGTTTGAGTATATTGATCCGAATAGCGGGGATGAATTTCAGAGTAACTGTGCAATCGCAATGCAGGGCGGCGTTAGCGGCGGAGGGACAAGCCTTAACAGGTGGAAGACAGACAAGCTTTCGATGCGGCCAAGATTCAAAACTCACCTGGACGATGGAACCCCGACAGGTGGGCCGCCACAGCTTAAGTACCAGTTCTTTTCGGATTCGCCCACCGAACGTTTTGACACCATCGTATTCGACGCCGTGCTGAACCATTCGTGGCTGCACCCCGGCAGCGACCAGCGGAACACCGCTAAATATATACAGGACCAGTATGTCGCCGACCTCCACAATGTTATGGGGGGACATTCACCGAATGGAACTTATGCGCACGTCTATATTAATAAGTTGTACTGGGGGATGTATTACGTCCATGAAAGACCTGATGATTCGTGGGCGGCAGAGACGTTTGGCGGTGACAAGGAAGAGTATGATGCGATCAAGCATAATTCAGACGGTGTTATCAATGACGGAATCGGCGGCAGCGCCAGGACGAATTATAATTCTATGGTCAGCGCCGCGAGTGCCGTGCAATCTGATCCCGCCAATATGGCCAAGTACGAGGCACTGTTGCAGAAGCTGGATATCGATGACTTTATCACTTATCTGCTGGCCAACTGGTACTGTGGAAACCATGATTGGCCCCATAAGAACTGGTATGCTACGCATCGCAATCATCCGGACGGTCGGTGGCGCTTACACTCGTGGGATGCCGAGCACTCTGTTGAAGGAGGTAACGATGTAGGCAAAAGCCCGAGCGATATTCATAACAAGCTTAAGGGTAACGCTGAATATCGCTTGCGGTTTGCGGACCATATACACTGTTACTTCTTTAATGATGGTGTGCTGTCGTATCCGAATACAGCGAATATGTATCGTAGGCGAATGACCGAGATTGGCCGGGCTATCGTTGGTGAGTCGGCGCGATGGGGAGATAACCGAAAGTCCACACCATATATGCGTGAGGACTGGATGAATTTCCAAAACAATAATATGCTTAACAGTTTTTTTCCGAGCCGCTCGGCAACCGTGCTGGGTTGGCTGAAAAGCGCCGGGCTATATCCCAATGTTGCTGCGCCGGTGTTTCATATCAACGGCTCGTATAAGCACGGTGGCTTGATTGCGCCAAACGAAAGATTTTCTATGACTGCCACTACCGGCACAATCTATTATACTGTTGACGGCAGCGATCCACACTTACCGCAAATAACACCGGACGATGGTACCAGTAAAACCTTTGTTGCTGAGAGTTCGGCTAAACGGGTATTAGTTCCGACCAGTAATATCAGCAGCAATTGGAGAGGCGGTGGTGTTTTAGACGACTCGGCCTGGAGATTCAGTACCGGTAATCCCGGCGGTATCGGTTATGAAAGAAGCTCCGGTTATCAAGATCTTATCAAACTTGACCTTGAAGGCCAGATGTATCAAAATAATGCAACCTGTTATATACGCATTCCGTTTATGTTTAATGATAATTCGGATGACTTTAACTTTATGACGCTGAAGATGCGCTACGATGACGGCTTTGTCGCATACCTTAACGGCGTCGAGGTTGCCAGACGTAATTTCACCGGCACACCGGCCTGGAACTCCAGCGCGAACAGCAGTCGTTCTGACTCTTTAGCCGTCGATTTTGAAAACATCGATATCTCTGCTTACCTTAACTCGCTGCAGCCAGGTATCAATCTCTTAGCTATTCATGGTCTAAATACATCCACGACCAGCTCTGATTTTCTTATCTCCTCGGAGTTGGTTGTCGGCGAAAGGAATTCTCCCGTCGATGGTGGAATTTCACCCGGTGTGCTCCAATATGCCGGGGCAATCACACTGACCAGTAGCACCCACGTTAAAGCCCGGGTACTGAGCGGCGGCACGTGGAGTGCTTTGAATGAAGCGACCTTCGCCGTGGGGCCGGTGGCGGAAAATCTTCGTATCTCAGAGATCATGTATAATCCGAACGACCCGAATGCCGAGTACATTGAGCTAAAAAACATCGGGGCTGAAAAGGTTAATCTGAATCTGGTTAAATTTACAAACGGTATTGATTTTACCTTCCCGAACATGGAGCTTGCAGGCAACGAATATGTCGTAGTTGTTCAGGACCGCCAAGCCTTCGAAAGAAGATACGGCACAGCTTTAAATATAGCCGGCGAATACTCAGGCAGATTAAATGATGGCGGAGAGCGAATAAGACTGGAAGATGCTGTCGGCCAGGTGATTCTGGACTTTGACTATAAGGACGGCTGGCGTTCGATTACCGATGGAGATGGTTTCTCTTTAACTGTAATAGATCCCGCCAACACTGACCCATACGGCTGGAACGAGAAAGACTCCTGGCGCGGGAGTGCATATCTTGGCGGTTCGCCGGGTGAAGATGACGGCGGTATTATCCCCGAGCCGGGTGCGGTGGTTATTAACGAGGTGTTAGCTCATTCCCATGCCGATGCTGCGGACTGGATAGAGCTGCATAATACTACCGGCACTGCTATCGACATTGGAGGCTGGTTCCTCAGTGACAGCAGTTCCGATTTAGCCAAATACCAGATTGCCGCAGGAACGATAATTGGTCCTGATGGATATATTGTTTTCTACGAAGACCAGCATTTCAACAATCCATCTGCTCCGGGTTCGAATCATCCCTTCGCCCTGAGCGAGAACGGTGAACGGCTGTATCTAAGCTCGGCAGAAGGCGGTCTTTTAACGGGGTATCGCTATGTGGAGGATTTCGGCGGTTCAGAGACCGGTGTATCGTTTGGACGTTACTATAAACCCAGCACCGGCAACTATAACTTTGTACCGATGTCGCAGAATACTCCCGGTTCTGAAAATAGTTACCCTAAGGTCGGGCCGATAGTCATTAATGAGATTATGTACAATCCATCCTGGCCCGCCGCGGCGGGCGAGCCTGTCGGCGGTTCATATACGAATGACCAGTATGAATATGTAGAGTTGCACAACATCAGCAGTGAACCTGTCTCTTTATATAATTTTGACACTGCTCAGCCGTGGAAATTCACCGATGGCATTGATTTTATCTTCCCGACTGATATTCCTGTTACGGTACCTGCCGGCGGATATTTGTTGGTGATAAAAGACCCTGAGGCATTTTCATGGCGGTATCCGGATGTCTCTGTTGAGAAGATTTTTGGTCCTTACGGCGGCAGCTTGAACAACGCCGGCGAGAGATTAGAGCTTTCTATGCTTGGTGACGTGGATGAATCGGGCACACTTAATTACATTCGCGTTGACAGGGTAAGCTACAGTGATGGTTCTCATCCTGAGGATTCCCCCGATGGAGTTGACCACTGGCCGAGAAGCCCGGATGGTGACGGCGAATCACTTACTCGCAAGGTCTCGTCCGATTACGGCAATGACTCTGACAACTGGACAGCTTCTGCACCTTCACCCGGAGAGTAAATTTCAAGCCCAGTTAATCCTCTAATCACTTGAAAAAACAGTTATTTTGCAGCTTGACCTGTATTACAGAGTGTTTTATTATAAGGACTCAAAAACAGTCGTTTTGGGTTAACGTTTTTTCCGGGAGAGATTAGTGTTAATAGTGAAAGAATGGAATATAGTAGGGAGGCAAACAATGAGATATGTACAATTGTTGATTATTCTGGTTTGTATCGTGACTGTGGCAAGCTGTGTGGAGGAAAAGACGGAAATGGCAAAAATAACTTTCGGTCAAGACTTATCATTTCTTAAAAAGCACACGGACGTTATCATTATAGAAGACAAGTCTGGAAACAGCCAGGTGGCCGTTTTACCCACATTGCAGGGAAGAGTGATGACCAGTACCGCCGAAGGATTGGATGGATTAAGTTTCGGTTGGATTAACCGTGAACTAATCGCCTCCGGTGAGACGGTCGAGCACATCAATGTTTATGGCGGTGAAGACCGTTTCTGGATTGGACCAGAGGGTGGACAATTTTCAATATTTTTCAAAAAAGATGTTCCGTTCGATCTTGAGCACTGGTTTACTCCCGCTCCCATCGACACGGAGCCGTTCGAGCTTGTATCCAAATCTAAAAACCGCATCATTCTGAAAAAGGACATGCAGTTAGAGAATTTCTCAGGTACTATTTTCAACCTTCGAGTGAACCGTGAAGTTCGAGTTCTTGATCGCAGTGAAGCGATCGAAGCCCTGAAAATAAAACCGGCCGAAGCAGTAAAAATGGTTGCTTTTGAATCAAACAACAAGATGACCAACACGGGGACAAAGGCCCTGGAGAAAGAAACCGGACTTCTTTCAATATGGATACTTGGTATGTTCAATCCATCGCCTACAACCACGGTTGTGGTTCCATTTAACGCAGGGGCGGTTGATGAACTTGGTCCGACCGTTAATGATGCCTATTTTGGCAAGGTTCCGGCAAATCGGCTGGTTGTCAAGAAAGGCGTAATGTTCTTTAGTGGTGATGGGCAGTATCGCAGTAAGATAGGGCTTTCCCCACAACGTGCCAGGCCGATACTTGGTAGTTACGATATCGTCAATAAAGTCTTGACAATCGTTCAGTATAACAAGCCTGAGGCTGCAGCCGATTATGTCAACTCAATGTGGGAACTTCAGGACGAACCTTACAAGGGCGATGTTGTTAATTCGTACAATGATGGTCCTTCTGAGCCTGGCGCTAAACCTCTTGGACCATTCTATGAACTTGAAACATCTTCTCCAGCGGCGGCCTTGAGGCCCGGTCAAACTATATCCCACATACACCGTACTTATCATCTACAGGGTTCTGAGGCCGAACTCAATTCGATTGCCAAAGCAACGCTCGGGGTAACGATAGCTGAAATAAAGTCAGCGCTTCCTAAATAACCAACTATTTTTTTTTATAGTTTGCAATATTATGATTGCCGGTAGGGGGGTAAGACGAGTGCGTCCCTGGTCTTGTGTAACAATACACAAAACAGTAACCTGCAAATTTCTCTTGACGGGCATATAGGCAATTTGGTATAAATAAACTTATTGAAGGTTGTATCCACATAAGGGGGTGCCTGTGGATTTTCGCCCTTTAATGTGAGAGTTGCTGTAGTTTTTAGGTTTTAGAAGGAAGGAGGCGTCGTCAAGTCGCCAAAAACATCTCAGGCAGGTATAGTTAGAATTTGGCAATTACGACAATTATTATCGGTCGTATATAGTTTCAACTTTTTTAATGGAGAACTGTTATGTCTAAGAATTTGATTTGTTTGGTTTTATTATTGGCCTTTTGTATGGTTTCGTCGGTGCAAGCGGCGAATATCATCTGGGTTTCCGGTTTCTTTGATGACAACGGTGACGGCGAACCGGATGACCAGGCCTGGGTGGACATGCTTGAAGCCCGGGGGTACACGGTTGACTACACTCCTGGATGGGAAGACCTCGATGATGATAAAATTGCCGCTTTGAATGCTGCGGATCTTATTATCGTTAGTCGTTGCAGCAACAGCGGTGATTATGACGATGGCAGTGAGATAGCCCAATGGAACTCAATCACAACGCCAATCATCCAGAGTTCCACCCATCTGATAAGGAGCAGCCGATGGTTGTGGTTCAATACTACCAGCCTCCCGAATTTATCTGATGTTGTGGTGGACATTTCGGCTGGTAGCCATCCTATATTTGACGGCGTGTCATCGCCGGTCCAGATTACGGATGGAGTTGTAGGCCCAAGCACATTCGCCGACATCACTGGTGTGGGTGCAGGCAACGGTACATTGCTCGCCAATGTGACAGAAACCGAAGTGGCCTGGATTGTCGAATGGGAAGAAGGAGTTGAGTACTACCCGGGCTCAGGGCAGAGTGCCGGGGGGCCGCGTATGTTCTTCGCCGCCGGTACCCAAGAGGGTGGGGGGATTGGCAGAGGTGAGTATAATCTAACTCCTGATGGCGAAAAAGTGTTCTTCAATGCGGTTAGATATATGATTGGCGGCTCAAAGCTCGTAAAGGCCGGTAATCCTGATCCAGCCGATGGTACCTTCACTGAAGATACCTGGGTGAACCTTTCCTGGTCACCCGGAGAATCTGCGGTCTCACATGATGTGTACCTGGGTGACAATTTGGACGATGTGAATAATGGTGCTGAAGGCACGTTTATCGGCAACCAGGCCGAAACATTTATTGTTGTCGGCTTCCCGGGATTTCCTTATCCGGATGGTCTTGTTCCTGGCACGACATATTACTGGCGTATTGACGAGGTCAATGACGCCGATCCGAATAGTCCATGGAAGGGCAACGTCTGGAGCTTTAGTATTCCTCCCAAGACCGCCTATTTACCAGATCCCGCTGATGCTGCCGAAGCTGTCGGTGTGAATGCCAGCCTAAGCTGGACGGGAGGTTTCGGTGCAAAATTGCACACTGTATATTTCGGTGACAACTTTGACGATGTTGACAATGCCGCAGGTGGTCTGCCTCAGGGAGATGCAACCTATAGCTCCGGTCCGCTTGAAATGGCCAAGACATACTACTGGCGCGTCGATGAGTTCGATGGTTTCGGTACACATAAAGGCAATGTCTGGAGCTTTATCACTGAAGGCGCAGTCGGAAGTCCGAGTCCGGCTCAGGGTGCCGTGGATGTTACACAGACACCTGTTCTTACGTGGGTGCCGGGAGTTTTTGCTGATACATACGATGTCTATTTCGGCTCCGATGCAACTTCTCTGGAGTTAAAAGGCAGCGGAGCCCTCGGTGCAGAGAGCTTCGAACCCGGACAACTCGAGTGGAATACAACTTACTACTGGCGTGTTGACGAGGCTAATAATGCCAACGCCGACAGTCCGTGGACAGGCCCACTCTGGAGCTTCACTACAGCCAACTTCCTTATCATTGACGATTTCGAGTCTTACAACGACCTTGACCCCGCCGCCCCGGCAAGCAACAGGATATTTAATGTCTGGCTTGACGGATTCGACAATCCGACGATAAACGGCTCTGTCGTTGGTAATGCTGCTCCTCCATTTGCCGAGCAGAGTATCGTTCACGACGGGTCTCAGTCGATGCCGATGTCCTACGACAACGCTGTTGGTAAATCTGAGGCAACTTTGACGTTGACTTCTTCTCGTGATTGGACAGTGAACGGTATCAACACATTGACAATCTGGTTCAGAGGTAACGCGGGTAATTCTGCAGAGAATTTGTATGCTGCTCTCAATGGCAACGCAGTGGTCAATCATGATAATCCTAATGCAGCGCAGATGGGTTCCTGGACCCAATGGAACATCGACCTACAGGTGTTTGCGGACCAGGGTGTGAATCTTACCAATGTTAATACGATTACTCTCGGCCTTGGCAATAAGAATAATCCCGTTGCCGGCGGTTCAGGCACGATTTACTTCGATGATATTCGCCTGTATGCACTTGAACCTGCGACGCCATAAGTAGAAAGTTAATATTAATCTGTTATAGATGCTGTGATTTGTATAAAATCGGGGCTTATATCGATTAGGTATAAGCCCCGATTGTTTTTTAAAGGGTAGTGAATGCTTAAGGGAATCTCTAAAAATTCATTTTTACTGCGAACGGCTACAATCTCCTCCGGCGGCGTTGTCAGGCCAAACTTCGTCCTCGACATAGCTTTGGCTATGCCTGCGGCGATTTTGACCTTCCGCCTTGCCGGAGAAAATTTCGCACGTTCTCGTGACAAAAGCAATTTTTCGAGGTCCCCTTAAAAGTAAAATTAGATTTATACAGTTATCTGGTTTTGCTTAAGTTAAATCTTCTTTATAATAGCCTGCATAGATCTACATTAAGTGGCCGTATTGGAAAGGCAAATGAAGAAAGAGCGTTCTTATATAGTTATGCTTGTTTGTATCAGCATTCTTTTTGGAGGATGTAAAGACAGGAAGGTCAGCTTCATAACAATCGGAACAGGAGGCGTAACTGGAATCTATTACCCGACAGGTGTTGCTATAAGCCGCATGATTAATAAGAAATATGACGAGTACAATATTAAAGCAACCGTTGAATCGACCAGCGGCTCCGTATTCAATGTTAATGCAGTGTTAAACGGAGACCTGGTATTTGGTGTTGTTCAATCGGACAGGCAATATCAGGCGTATAACGGATTAGCCGAATGGTCCCAATATGGCAAACAGACGGACCTTAGGTCTGTATTTTCGATTCACCCGGAATCAATTACCTTAATCGCATCAGAGAAAAGCGGCATCAGGGAAATTGAAGATTTAAAAGGCAAAAGGGTGAATATTGGAAATCCCGGCTCCGGATATTTACAGAACTCGAAAGATGTGCTAAAAGCAGTAGGTCTTGCTGAAGGGGATGACTTTTCTGCCGAATACGTTAAAGCTGTGGAGGCTCCCGGTTTACTGCAGGATGAAAGAATTGATGCCTTTTTCTATACAGTGGGACATCCCAACGCAAACATAAAAGAAGCAACCTCCGGGAGAATTAAGGTATTTATCGTACCCATCACGGGGCCGGGCATAGATAAGATGCTTACAAATTATTCTTACTACGCTGAATCAATAATAGCTCATTCATTTTATCCCTACTCATTGAATACAGAAGATGTTGCGACAATCGGTGTAAAGGCGACCTTTGTTACGTCGAAGAATACGGACGAGAGTATTGTTTATGTCGTAACAAAAGAAGTATTTGAAAACTTCGAAGTTTTTAAGTCACTTCATCCGTCTTACGAGGTACTAACAAAAAAAGACATGCTAAAGGGGCTTTCAGCTCCAATTCATAAAGGCGCTTTAAAATATTACAGGCAAGCGGGTCTCGACAAATATATAGACCCGAAACTAATAATTGATTAGATGAATCTCAAGAACAACAAAAAAGTTGACAGACTTATCATTGCCGCTATCTCAATTGCGTGGGCTTTGTTTCAACTTGCTTTACCTCGTTTGATAATATTAGACAGCACAACAGTAAGGGCGGTTCATCTGGCTTTTGCCATCTCATTGGTATTTTTAACCTGCCGATTCCGAACCCAGAAAAAGCAGAGAACAGACTTGTCTGATGCAATAAGCCATATTCCGATTATCGATTATATTCTGGCGGTTTTGGCGTGTCTTTCTGTACTTTACTTTGTTTTTGACTGGACTGGGATTAGCATGCGTGCAGGCCTGCCCATTAGGCGGGATGTTGTTATAAGTGTCATACTAATCGTGCTTCTGTTGGAGGCGACAAGGCGTGCGATTGGACCTGCCCTTGCCATCAT
>VRUK01000143.1 GCA_019456195.1 Planctomycetota bacterium
TAACTCGTGCAGGAGCATATGCTCAGCGTCCCTTCGTGTCATCTTGCTTAGGTATCCGACGGGCACAAGCAGCACGGGCCGGACCATACCGAAGACTGCGGGACAAACCACTTTTCGAGTCTGTACTACCTTCGGGATCCGGTGAAGTTCCAGACGTTCGGCGCATCGAGCCATTGAGTCATAAAAGGAATCCGGAAGCGAAGCTGTCGATTCGAGCGATTGGTCTTCTTTGCGCAGATGCAGCAATTTGAGAACAAGCCAGCCGCCCAGAATGAACATTCCCGTTAGCCATATGACCATTACGTATGCTTGCCAAATTACTTTGACATAACCTGCATTCAGAAATTCGCCGGCTACATTTTCGGAACTGGTAACAACAAGTACCGGCTTCTGCTCAGTGGCAGTATCACGAGAAGATGCAGCTACAACCGGAGGTTCGGCAACAGCGGTTTCAAAATGTGCGAGTACCATAGCCGCTGTTGCGTTGAGATTCTCCTGGCGGCTTTCTTTGGCGACAATCTGTTTGGCCAAAGGTTGGAGTCTGGATGTGATGCTGGTTGACAGAGAAATCGTCGGCGGCAGGATAAGCTTGACCAGTACCATCAGCCACAGAGCGTATCTTAGCTGCGGCCAGGCCCATCTTCGAATAATTAAATCGACACAGCCAATCAGTACTATAAGAACACTGACCTGCCAGAACATGGCTATCGTCCCGCTCCACCATAAATGTGCGATGTGATTGATTTGTTCGATCATTTTATTCCTCCAGTTTTCTCGCTTTCATTTCGAAGGATTTCGATAAGTTCTTTTTTCTGTTTGGCATTTAACTTTTGTTCGTGCAGCAAAAAGTGCATAAGCGGCCCCATTGCACCGTCGAATGACTGGTCCAGCAGTAATCGAAAGGCGCTGAGCCGGGCCTTGCGTTTTGAAACGAGCGGTTCGTAAATGCTCGTATTAGCGTACTTGCGTTCGCTGACGACCTTTTTTTCCACCAGTCTGCTCAGCATCGTCTTTAAAGTGGTGTAAGCCCACTTAACACCCTTGGGTAGCTGGCTCATTATCTCCCTTGCCGTTGCTGGGTGTTTTTCCCATAGGGCGTTCATAATTTGCCATTCTGCTTGTGTCAGTTTCATAATTGTATCTCCTTCTACAAAAGTAGAAGCTGCCAACAAAAAAAATGTGGTTTTCCAAAAATAATTTCGGAATCGCGCTTTTTGACCTCAAAACGGGGAATATATTTGTTCGCATTTATTTTTTATGCGTTTTTTAGACAGCTCGACGTATGTCATTTTGCCGGTTTGCCGTAAACTTCTACTTCGACGTAGTGGTTTAAATAATATTCATTGGCATTGCTGCCGTTGCTATATAGTCGAACGTAACGAGCGCGAGACCCACCTGGTTCAATAAGCTTACCGTGCCACGTTTCGCGATAGTGCTTGTCTTTGCCGATTCCAAAACCGGCCGAATTGTCAATATCATTGTTGAACAGAGTTCTGAGGTTGGTGATAAAATCAGGGTCATCGGCAACCTGCACCACAACATCAAAATAGACGGGGCCAGCATACCTAGTATTATGCCAGATTACTATCGCATAGATTTTATACGTTTCCAAAAGGTCAATAGTTACACTTTGCAGACCCGGATGAAGTTCAACATAATTACCTTCCACCCCCTCTTTTCTGCCGTCGGTCACCATTTCAATTCTGCCGATTATGGGCTCATTGTCGGAACTGAAAACAGGTTTTCCCAGCGCAATGTTCTTTGTTCCAACTGGGACGAGCAAAGGTTCGCGGGGCTTATCATATCTGTAATCTTCTTGAAGGTTTTGCACCGGCCTCATGCTAAACGGCTCGGTGAATAACATTGGCTTTGGCAGATTGATGTCCAACGGAATCATTTCGGAGATGGTTGTATTATGGATGGCAGGCTTAATTGATCTGGCAATTTCAACAGTTGATGAATCCGACTTGAAATGGCGGATACACGCAGTTACTGCGACAATGGCTACGATAACGACTGTAAGTTTTGTAATTGAGGTTTTCATAATTCTTCTCCCTATATTTGATATTGAAGCGATTGACTTTCACTATTACGACGATGAACGGATGTGTTTTGGTATAAGCAAAATTATTTTTTCCGGCGGATCTTAAATAAGATGGAGCACTACCATCCACTTTGCTCACTAAAGTTCGCTCAGTGGCTTCGGCCGATCGGAATATTGTTGAAATTGAGATGAAACTTTGGTATATGGACTTGAGTTTTACAGGAGTGCCCAATTCCATCTGTTGTTGGTGCGGCTGTCCTTGTTATCCAGTTCGTTCGACGAAAGGAACTTCATGAGTGCCACTATCCGTTGGGGGATTATAGGAACAGGGTTCATTGCGCATCAGTTTGCACGGGGTTTGGCGGTGCTTAACGACGCCAGGCTGGTTGCCGTGGCCTCTCGCACGAAAGAGTCGGCAGAGAAGTTTGGCGAAGAATTCGGTGTAGAGCATCGCCATGTTGGCGCAGAACAATTAGCCGGGAATGAGAATGTCGATGTTGCTTATGTTGCAACTCCAAATACAATGCACAAGGGCAACACACTCAAATGCCTGAATGGCGGCAAGGCTGTGCTCTGCGAAAAACCATTCTGCATAAATGCCTCGGAAGCGGCAGAGATGGTCGAGAGCGCACGAGAAAAGGGCCTGTTTCTGATGGAAGCCATGTGGACCCATTGCTTTCCCGCTATGGCTAAGGTACGAGAGATTATCAACTCCGGCGTTATCGGTGAGGTCCGGCAGGTCCATTCGAACTTTAGTTTCCGCTGTGAATGGGAACCCGACGGCTTATTACTCAATCCGGATTTCGGCGGAGGCTCCCTGCTTGACGTCGGCGTTTATAATATCGCACTGGCACAGATGGTCTATCAACGAGAACCTACTCGTATAAGCGGGATGGCGCACCTTGGTGAGACGGGTGTTGATGAGCAATCTTCCGTGACACTCGGGTATGACAATGGCGCCCTGGCCGTGCTGACTTCCGCGATTCGCACAGAGACCAGGCAAGAGGCCGCCATTTACGGTACTGACGGGTATATCAAAATACCTCATGCGTTCTGGAAACCAGAGAGAATCATTGTGAAAACCTCGCAGGATGAAGAGAGAGAATTCAAGTTCGACCGTGTGGGCAACGGTTACAACTACGAGGCGGCAGAAGTTATGAGATGTTTGCGTAACGGCTGTCTCGAAAGCCGTATTTTACCATTGGACACGAGTGTAGCCATCATGAGAACTATGGACACTATTCGCAAGCAATGGGGCCTTGTGTACCCGATGGAAAAAGGGGAATAGAGTGTTACCGCGTTTTGATAATTGTATCCACTTGTGAAAGGGAAGAATCATGTTAAACAAACTGAAAGGTCTTATTGGAATCGTATCGGTTGTAATGCTCATTTACTTTGTGTGTTCAGGCAATACCTTAGTGGCAGAGGATGGTGAGAATGATGCCCAGGAACGGTTTGCCGGTGCTACGATTTCCGTAGAGGCATCTGTAGTTATAGTCGGACTTGAAGCGTTGGAGGAAATCGCCGGCGAGCTGGACGGCCAGAATCTGAACTCGATACCTTTGGAGAAGATTATGCGGAGTATTCGTGAAGATGAAGGCGGGGAGATGGTTTCTATTGTCAAGTTAGCTGTGGGGAATGAATCTGACGCAGAAATTAACACAGAGGAGCGTGTAGATACAAAGAGAAAGCATCCCGAAGAAGGAGCTGGTGTACATGAGAATAGACAAATTAACATTTCGTTTCGGGTTACGCCTAAGATTATCGACATGAACAGGATCGCAGTCAGTTTTGACTTCAAACAAATCGTCTCGGAAAATACTTTAGCCTCAGAAAGAGAAGCAGAGGAGCAAGAAGACAGAGTAATACAGTTTGAGGTGTCCAGTGAACTTGTTCTTCGACCAGGACAACCGAGAATTGTCGGTGCGACTCAGAAGGGTGAGGCAATCTTTCTAATCATGGGTGTTGACATATAGGCCGGACGTATTTCAGGCTTTTTTACGTTTGTTCGTTTTCAAGCCCCTGCGGGAGTCTTAACATTAGCCTCCTCCACATCGTGGGGGCTTTTCAATTTGTTAATTGTAATCTGCTACTTACGGAGCAGGTGCATACAGCCGGATATCATCGAAATACATTACGCCCGAACCTCCGGCAACGGGATTGTTCTTATTGCCAAGGCCAAGAGTAATCGAAGTTACATTGGCAAGGTTCACACCCTGGTCGGCAAAGGCTTGCAGGTCGATGTTCCATTCGGTCCAGGAATTTCTCAGCGCCGCATCAGGATTATCGTGATTGACCACTGCGCTGCCATTAAGCGCAACATATAAATTCTCAGCAGCGTTACCCGCACCGCCTCTGAACCAAATCGTCAATGTGTTGATGCCTTTAACTGTCCAGTCACGGGAGGAAGTTAATGTCAAAGTAGCTTCGGATTTCCCTACGGCGTTGTCGTAGGACATCGGCATCGACTGAGAACCGCCGTGAATGATAGTCTGCTCGGCGAAAGGAGGCAATTCATTACCAACAACAGAGCCGTTTATTGCAGGGTTATCAAAACCGTCTAACCAAACATTAAATATTCTGTTGCTCATAGGATCATCCGGGTCGAGATCGTTGTAGCTTTCAAAATCTTCCAGGATAAGGAAGTTGGCCGTGGAAAAGCTCCAGAGGGGGCCTGTCCAGGGACTGTCGGCATTGGCGTTATTGGCCTCATCGACACGCCAATAGTAAGTATTATTCCACTCAAGCTGTCCAGGCTCAAAGCTCTCGGCGCCAAGGTTTCCGCTGCCTTTAAGCTCCAGAGAGGCAACATCGGCGCCGAAATAGACTTCATGTGAATCGGCAAAAACTCCCGGCACCCAGGTGAGGACAGGTGTCTGGGTGACATCCTCAGCACCATTGGCTGGATCGGGGCTGCCAACAGCACCTTCAGTAGTAAAGCTCCAGATATCGCCTTTATACGTGTCGATAGCATCAAACTCATCAATCCGCCAGTAATAAGTCTTTGCCATTTGAAGCGGGCCGGGAGTATATGTTGCACTTCCCTGTGAGAGTCCAACAGCGGCGTTGTTGACATCGTCAAAGTTGTCGCCGAAGTACACGGTGTGTAATATAGCTCCGAAACCTCCAGTCCAGCTCAGAGCAGTATCCGTCTCTACGGACTCGGCACCATCAGACGGGTCGGGTGCATACGCGGTTTTTGGAGGAATACTAAAGCTCCAGACAGGACCCACCCACGGGCTGTTCGGCTCGGTGTCATTAACTTCATCAATTCGCCAGTAGTATGTCGTACCCGGAACAAGGCCGTCGGGATAGGCAAATCCGGGGAAACCGGCAACGATAAAGTTTGCGGTTTGATTACCGATGAACGTGCCTTCGGTACCGGCGCTCACATCGTCGAAATTTTCACCCAAATAAATATCGTGTGAGACGGCAAAATCTCCTGGTCTCCAGCCAAGGGTTACCCATGTATCCGCAAGTAAAGCACCATCAGCAGGTTCAGGACTGCGAGCGTTTTCGAGAAATCCCCCAATATCACCCTCAAGGAATGAACCGCCCTCTGCGTGCTCCATTGATCGGACGATTAACTGATTATTCTCTGCACTGGCGGCAAACAAAAATGTAACAATTCCATCCGTATCGCTATTGAGAAAATCGGCTAACGCATCGCTTGTATCGGTTGAGAACCTTACTGCTATTTGTCCAGGCCCACTAAATGTTAGTAAGGCATCTGTCAGGTCGGCAAGGTCCAGTTCTATCGGAGCATCAAGAGCCGGAGTGGGATCATTCTGGACACCTGGTGCAGTGTTCCAGGTCAAGGACTCAACTTCGAGGATATCCAAACTCTCGATGACACCATAAACATTTGTTTCACCATGCAGGTCATGACTGAAATGGCTGAAACTCACATCTGAAAATATACCTTCGTTCTTAAGCGCCGAGATATCGTAGCTAATCATTACAACGTGGCGCCTTGAAGGAATATCACGTGCTTCCAAACCTGAGCCATCGCTGCTTGCGTCCGGCCCGTATCGCGCGTCGTTACCAAGCGTGATATCTTCGGCGGCTCCCAGGCTGAACGGCTCTGCCTGAACTCTACCTGCTACGCTAAGCAACAAAATAAAAGAAACCAGGTAAATTAATTTGTTACGCATAACAATCCTCCTTCAGAAAACCAAACAACGGCCGTTAATTGAAATGTAAAAAAATACTGAAAAGCACAAAGTCAGAGTCACAAGCAACTCTGTGTCCTTTTTACTAATTCCTCCTCTAGTCAGTAAAACACAAATTGCAGCATCACGAGAACCAGAATCTATTCATTTCCTTTGTACTAAATCACGGCCTTCCAATCAAGTAAAATCCCTTGATTATGTATTAGCATACCTCGTTGATATAACTGCGAACTCGTGTTGAGGTGTATCATATTTGCCAGTAGCTTGCGTTGCTGTAGCCAAGTGTATTATCATTATGGTATCATACAAGGAGAATGGTTATATGGTTAAGTTATAATCGAGGGCAGGATTTATATGATCGACTTTGGAGTTACAGAACGAAAAAAAGCAGAGCTTGAGCAACGTATGCTAAAGTGTAATTTATTCGAAAAAGATATCGAGGAAAAATTCGTCCGAAGCAGTGGCGCGGGCGGCCAGAAAGTAAATAAGAGCTCTACCTGTGTTCATCTAAAACATATTGCCAGCGGGTTGGCGGTAAAAATTCAAAAGAGCCGGAGCCAGGGATTGAACCGATATTATGCCAGAAAACGAATGTGTGAATTGCTGGAGAACAAACTGCTGGGAAAGGAAAGCCCCGAAGCAAAAAGGATAGAAAAGATTCGCAAGCAGAAGGACAGGCGGAGACGTAAAAACCGCTGAGTTATATTTTGTCGAAAATTATTAATTAAGAACGCCTCGCCAGAGAAATTTTGGCAAGTTGAATCCGTTTCTTTCCAATTTATGTATCGCCTCTTTAATTTCGCCCTGACAAAGGTTTGTTTCATGGTCGCATAGTTCACCTGTCACGAGCTTCTTTAGAAAAGGCAAAGCACGTTTATCGCCGAGTTGTCCTAACGCCCAGAAAGCATGATTGTTCGCACTGTAAATACTCGCACGGTAACCATTTTCTTTGGATTCCACAAACTTTATCAAGGCTTCTATTTTATCACCGGGATACTTTTGTGTAGCCATTCCACACATCTTTTTTACATGCAATTCAATCCAGAGGGAAAGCAGGATTATCACAACCACACAAACAAGTAATATAATAGGTATCCCCTTCAGAAGAATCTTTCGCAAACGTGATGTTGATTTCAACGACATTTTTTTGTCCTCCTGAAATCTAACGCCTTGCATCAGCAGTGAGCTTTTGCGAATCTGCCGAATCTCTTACCTAATATAATATCATATAAATCTAAAAAAAAGCAAGGCTTTTTGCCCACAGAATCTCAAAGACCCTGCCCGGAGCCGCTGCTGGGCTCTTGTTTTAAAAGGCGAAGCTCTTTACAAACCGGCCAGTCCATAAAAGCAAGGATTAGAGGGATAATTGCTTCTGAGAACGGCAGGAGCATAAGTAAGCCGAAAGCCCAACTGTAGCCCGGCTGTGTTCTTCGCTATCAGAAATGATCCTTGCCAGAGCTTGAGCCTGCTAAGAGCATAGAATTATGCTTATCAGAACTAAGAAGTTGACCACGATTACCATGATTAAGAGCTTCCGCATTAAGCGTTTCTCCTGGTGGGCGGTCAAACCGTCTAATGTAATTAGTGGTTCATTTTCGGTGAACAATGTGTCTTGCGTTGTCTTGACCTTGGTGGGGAAATCGTCTATTGCAATTAATGGCTCACTTTCGGTAACCATCGTGTCTTGCATTGCCTTGACCTCTTCTAAAGTATCGAAGTTCTGTCAAGATATAAACAGTTAGCCATAGAATATCTGGTTTTGGAGAAAAACATCAAACAAAAGTCCTATAATGTACTCTTTTTTGCAGAAACAGTAAATACGCCCCAAAAAGTGCGTTTTATGCGAACAGAGTATTTCTCCTTACCATCACAATAATATCAACTTTGCTGTTAATAAAACAACTCAGGAGTTTCTGCAGGACGATAGACGATCTAATAAGGATTTTGCTGTTAAATTTGCAAAAAGAGAAGGCCGAGCTCCAAAAAGCCCGGCCTTTGTAACAAGTGTTGCTTTGTAAGTTTACTTCGGCAAATTCTCCTGCGCAACATCCTGTACACTCAAATCGCCATAGATAACGCGGTAGGTCTCTGAGCCTTCCGGGCGATACCAGAAGATCGCTGTGCCTGCGTCCTCAAATTTTACGTTCTCGCCGGCGTAGCGCCAGTTGCTATCGGGAGGTAACTGCGTTAAAAACATTATTCCGCGATACATCGTCATCGCATCCTGTTTACGCTGCTGGTCGGTCGTCTGGCCTTCGCCAAACTCACCACGCTGTTCCATCTCCATGGAGACTTTTTGCATCTCCATGGGATTAAGCGTTGGTGGGAACGTATTGTCCTTAGTCCAACTCGACCACGCTCTAAGAAACTCGATTAAATCCTGCTCAGCAACGGCGGATACGTCCGCCTGAACCTCCAGGCGTGTGTAATCATCAGGCGGAGTAAGGCTGAAGAGTGAGTCATCCAGCTCAATGTCGAACTGAAAATCGGTCATAACCACATTCATTCCGGGGGCATTTGTAAATTCAGTCTCCACACGAACAAGCTGGCGGCTTTGAGTATCAATCCAGACTGTGTTAATCACACCATCCTTATTCACTCGGAATCCCTGAACCGTTCGTACGTCTATTTCAATGGTTCCCAGCTCTTCGTCCGCCCGGTCGGGAAGTGTTCTTAATTTTTCGATAAAATTGAACTGCTGCTGTGCCGGGTTGTTCGGCAGATTGGACATTTCCATCTCGATGAATTGTTTTCTCGTTGGCAGGGTGCTGAGGCCCTTTCCCTGTGTCCAATCTATTACAGTAACGTAATCACCGGACATTGTAGTTCGCATGTACCCGGGCTTCTTGAAAGCTATTTCAAATTCAGTAGTTCCGCTCGATGTGTATGTCATCGTGCGGGCATTTTGCAGCCGTTCGACAACTTCTGCATAGGCAGAACCTGTCATATTAATAGGACCACCGTAGAAATGTAAGCCGATAAGCACTGCGATAATTATCACCGCGGCAGCGGCTATTTTTGTAACTGGACTTTTCATAATAGTTCTCCAAATTGAAGGACGCCGCAGTGAAACGACGTCCTGGTTTTTTGTTGACTTTGCCAATGCAGTTTCAGCACAGGCAAGAACGCGCTCATCGACAGCCGCATCAGGTTCAATCCGTATCTTTTTTGCGAGTCGTTTTATCTGACGTTCAGATTTCATTTTGCGTCGTCCCTTTCCAGAAGTGCCTGCAGTTTTTCAATACCATAGCGGTATCTGCTCATCACTGTTTTGATTGAAACACTCTGCAATTCGGCAATTTCTCTGAATTTCATTCCGGCCTGCACATGCAGGACAAATACTTCGCGCTGTTCATAGGGCAGTCTCATCAACGTATCGAAAACTCGAGCTGATTCTTCACGGTCAATGAGGACTTTGACCGGGTCGGCTGTGCCGGCCGAACAGCCAATGTTTTCCGTCCTATCCGACAGCCTTGTTTTTTCTCTCAACCGGTCTCGAGCCCGGTTGGCCACGGAGCTTATCAAGTAGCCCTTGAGGTTGCGGCGGATTTCCATATCAGCGGCGCCTTCTGCAAGACGAACAAAGACGTCCTGCAGGCAATCCTCGGCTGTGTGGACTTCATGTATGAGAGACAGAGCCACTGTGAACAAATCTGTTCTGTATTTTTCATACAGTCGGCGCAGTGCACTATTGTCACCGTGACGAAGAAGCTTCAGCAGATGTTTGTCTTCAGAGTTCAATAATTTCCGTAGCCTCAAATAAGATTAAACGTTCAATCACTAATAGACGAACCAAGGGCTGATTTTACTCTAATAAAGTCGGGTTTAGGCTTGAAATCTCGATTTCAGCATAACATTTGCGCAAAAAAGGCCGAGCCCTGCTTGTTGCCGGCAGGGGCCGGCCTTTGTGTTCGTACTGTCACATTGTTTATTTCGGAGTTAGCTTTTCAAGCTCAGCTAATTCTTCAGTGCTAACATCCAAAGCTGATAAATCTCCAAAGATAACCCGGTACCGGTCTTCAGAAATCTTCCACCGTAAAAGCACCTTTTCAACATCCTGAACCGTGACTATATCGCCGTAATACGCAGGTTCCTTCTTGTCCTGTATCAGCGTCATATAGAACATACCAATCGACTGAACCTTGAGCATCTTCTCCATTAGTTCTTTCATGTACTCATCCGTTTTCATCCGTTTCAACTCTTCTTTTAACTTCACGGGCGAATCGGTCTGGTTTTTGCTGTCTTTAATAGCTGTGAATTCCTGCATAAGGTTCACTAAATTCAGCTTCTTCGGATATTGCCCAGTAATTTCGGCAAAGAATTTCAAACCTTCAATAGCAGCTTCTTCAGTCATGCCCGGCATCTTCATAGCCTCGGTAGAAAAGGCTGTGTAATCATCCGGTATAACCGGCTCAAAATCACTTGCAACGACTGGAATATCCCACTGAAAATCGTAAATGACTACCTGTGCCCGCATCTGCTCATTCATTTTAAAGTCCATTTCGATACGTAAAGGCAGCCACTTTTCGACATCCACCCACAGTGTACACTCAACGTTTTCCATCGCGCCTCCGTAAAAGGCTGGGTCTGTCGTGTGGAAACCTTCAACATCTATGCCGTCAATGACTGAGCGACCAAGCTCGGTGTACTCACAGCCCATTATTTGCTTTATCATTACCCGCGGGTCATTGTTCTGTTTTTTCGTCCTGGCAAGCAAATCATCATCAAATTCCATCCGCATATACTTTTTATGCTTAGGCATAAGCGAAATCATCAGTTTTTGGTCAGGAATAATATACATTTGCTGAGTCATTTCTTTCTTGCCTGACTTGGCATCAGTCATAGTCATTTCCATTTTCATGCCATAGTCATTCGAGTTAGTAAATGTACTTTCCGTCTGTATTTTCCTGTCAGGCCTACCCGAGACCATAGAACCGGTCATTGTCATTTTCGTTCTGTACATAAAGGCGCGGGTCTGTTCAATTCTTTCAAGGACATCAGCCAGAACAACACTGGAACCGTTCGAGCTAAAGAACGGCAGGCCGGCAAGTATCGCAATGATTATTGCCGCGGCGGCGGCGAGTTTTGTAATCGGACTTTTCATAATTGTTCTCCTTAGAACGCCGGGTGGCGTTGCTGGTTTTTGTGATTGGTGCTTAGCTTCGTTAAAGACGCGGAGCATTTGCCGGCGCAGGTCGTCATGGTGCTTTTGATTCTGCTCTGTGTCGATATTCAGCCGGTCGATAACTTTTTTGAACTCTGATTCGTCTTTAAACATTTTATGCCTCTGGCTCTGAAACAGCCTGCAAAAGGTTTCGCAGCTCGTTAAGTATTCTGTGTAACCTGACGCGCAAAGTTGCTTCTTTTACATCTAAAATTTGAGCTATCTGCCCGTATTGAAGGTTTTCGAAAAACCTCAGCGTAACAATGGTCTGGTGCTTCGGCTTTAGCTTCAGGATGGCCGTATAAAGCTTCGGCCAGTTGGGCGAATTATTAGTGCCCTCTGTGGCAAAGGCCGTCATTGAGCCGGCCGCTTCTTCGAGCAGCTTTTTGCGCCGAGATGTCTTTCTTATATAAGCATTTGCATGATTGGCTGCTATGGCATACAGCCAGCTTTGGAAATCTTTCACAGTTCGGCCTCTAAAGGTGCCAATACTGCGAGCAACTTCAAGAAAGACCGCGGAAGTTATGTCCTCGGCAATCTCTTTATTAAAGAGCCGATACACACAGAATCCCAGGATGCGATCATAGCACATCTCGTACAGCCGGCCCAATGCTTCGGCCTGCGTGCGTGCCCTGAACGCCAAGTCATCATCTATTCGCTCTACAACTTTTGCCATAGCACCAACCATTGTCACGGGTATAATTGCGCGAGGAGCGATTATGTTACATAAAATCGCAATAAAATTCCTGTAAAATTTGTTAATAAAGTAGTAGTATATAGCAAACGCACGGAGGAAATTTGCCCTGAGGAATATCGGAAATAATTTTCGGAGAATATGACTGTGGAAGAAACAACAACGAATATCTTGACTCGAAGAGACTTTTTGCGCTGCTCGATGCTGACAGCATCTGGAATGTGTTTTGGAAGTAAGATTCGCTCTGCACAGGCAAATCAAAAGGCAGCCGGGAAGCCTAACATTGTGCTGATTGTATCCGACGACCAGGGTTATGGGGATTCGAGCTGCTACGACCATCCGAAAGAGGTCAGCACGCCCAATATCGACCGGCTGGCCGCAGAAGGTGTCCGAATGACAAACGGTTACGCCAGCGCATACGTCTGCGCGCCGACTCGGGCGGGCCTGTTGACAGGGCGATACCAGCAGCGGTTCGGATTTTATACTGCCGGCGATTCCAGGATTGGATTGCCGGTGAGTGAAGTTACCCTCGCTGATATGCTTCGAAAGCAGGGCTATGCAACAGCGGTTATTGGTAAATGGCACGTGGGTATCGAGCCTCAATACCGTCCCTTGAAGCGGGGCTTTGACGAATTCTACGGATTCCTCGGACACGGAGCGCATGATTATTTCGATCTCAAGATAACTGACGAATACAACTCGATATATCGTAATGAAAAACCGATTAACGATACCGGCTATCTGACGGACAACCTGGGGCGTGAATCGGTATCGTTTATCGAGCGGTATAAAAATCAGCCCTTTTTCCTCTACCTGCCTTTTAACGCCGTGCACTGGCCGCTGCAGGCGCTGCAGAAGTATATAAAGCTCTTCAATACGGGCGACAAGAACCGGGACATCTATCTTGCAATGCTCAGAAGTATGGATGAGGCGATGGGAAAAGTGCTGGACGCCCTTAAGCGAACCGGCGACGACGACAATACCCTTATTATCTTTTTCTCGGACAACGGAGGCGCGAGAAAAAACTTTGCCAATAACGGTGCTTTGCGGGACTTCAAGCAGAGTGTTTATGAAGGCGGGATACGTATTCCGTTTATTGTTCGCTGGCCCGGTAAGCTGCCGAAAGGGACGGTTTGCGACGAGCCTGTTATTTCGCTGGATGCTATGCCGACTATTTGCGCGGCCGCTGGTGCTGAGCTTCCCGACGACCGTGTATATGACGGCAAAAATATGCTGGGTGTTCTTCGAGGGCAAATTAAGGGGCCTTTGCATAAAAATCTTTTCTGGGACGATGGTGTCAAACAGTGGGCCGTTCGAGAAGGTAAATGGAAACTGCTTTTTAATAGAGAAAGCTCTTTGGAGCTGTATGACCTTGAAAGCGATATTAGTGAAAAGAACAATCTCGTAAAACAAAGGCCGGAGATTGTTCAACGGCTTCAGAAGACCTATACAGACTGGAAAAAACAAATGGCACCCCAGCTTGGTAAAACCGCCAAAAAACGCCAAACTAATACCAAGCCGCAGAATAGAAACAAACGCTGATACTTTAGGGAACCTCTCGAAATTGGCCCATTCGACTCCGCTCAGGACACGCTTTGTTTTGGCTTTGAATTGGGTTTGTTTTGGCTTTAATTGGGTTTGAATTGGGTTTGTTTTTGGCTTTATTGGCTTTGAATTGGGTT
>VRUK01000144.1 GCA_019456195.1 Planctomycetota bacterium
TCAACACAGATGAAAGTAATCCGACCCTGAACAACTGTACATTCACCGGAAACTCGGCGTATGATTACGGAGGCGGCTTGTCCAACAACAACAGCAGCCCGGCCCTGACCAACTGCACCTTCACAGGGAACTCGGCACCAAACGGAAATGCCTTAGCCTGCAACTCTCGGCAACAGAGAAATGGGGGCACTATCAGCTTAATCAACTGCATCCTTTGGGATGGCGGCAATGAAATATGGAACAACGACCGCTCAATATTCATCGTCTCCTACAGCAACATCCAGGGCGGCTGGCCCGGTGAAGGCAATATCGATGCCGAACCGCTGTTCGTTGATCCGCAGGGTTCGGACAATATCCCCGGCACTGAAGACGACGACCTGCGGCTTGCTCCCGCCTCACCATGTGTTGATTCAGGTGATCCAAACTATGTGCTCGCGCCGAATGAAACAGACCTTGACGGCAACCGGCGCATCGTAAGAGGCCGCATAGATATGGGCGCCTATGAGTTCCAGCCTATAATATATGTCGATGACGACAACCGTCTCGAAACAGAGCAGTCTTCGAGAACCATCGAGCCGCTCCAGGATGGTACCGAACTACACCCGTTCAATGATATCTATAAAGCCATTGACGTAGCGGAAGACGGATATACGGTTCTTGTCAAGCCGGGCATGTACAGTAAGATCGATTTTAAGGGCAAGGCAATAACGATTGCGGGCATCGAAGGGACGGCTGTGATCAAGGGCCAATTAGGTGGCCGGTCTCAGCACGCGGTTGCCTTCCACACCGGTGAGGGGCCGGGCAGCGTACTGAAAAACTTTGTTATTAGAGACAGTGGTATGGCGATATCTCTCAACTATGGAAGCAGGCCAACAATCTGCAACATCACAATTGTAGATAACAATTTCGGCATTGCGGCTTATGAGAATTCAAATCCTAATATAAGTAATTGTATTTTCTGGAACAACACAGACGGCGACCTGTTCCAGTGCCAGACCCACTATAGCTGTATCGAAGGCGAACCCCCTGGCCAGGGCAACATAAGCGGCGATCCGCTCTTTGTAGATGCGGCCAACGGCGATTACCGCTTAAAGAGTCAAGGCTGGCGATGGAGTACAAAGGAAGAATCCTGGGTCTATGATCATATTACAAGTCGATGTATAGATGCCGGTGACCCTGATTCACCTTTGGCTGACGAGCCGATGAGCGTTCCACGCGATCCTGACAATATATACGGTGTAAATCAACGTATCAACATGGGAGCTTTCGGCGGAACAGCCCAGGCCAGCATGCCTCCATCCGACTGGGTACTCCCGTAAAATATTAGTACTTTAGAACCTGGCAGAACAGCAATATTTATTAAAGATTTTATTGAGAGTTAATTGTTCAATAGATATAATACGAAACGAATCATGCGTGCGAATGTGGGTTAAAATATGCGCCGAAACAGCGTAGAAATCGTTGGTCTTCATGCAGGAAGACATCACGTGAAAAGAAAGATACGTAACAGAGGATTCACTCTGGTCGAGCTTTTAGTGGTGATTTCCATAATATCGTTCATGGCAGGTATTCTGCTGCCGGCACTGAGTAAGGCCAGGCAACAGGCCCGAAAGCTGCTCGGGACGAGTAACCAGCGCCAGATTGTCAGTGCAGTGAACCTGTATGCCGAAGATAATGACCAGCGGTATCCTGAATCGGTCGCGACATTAGGAGACAATTTGTTGCAATGGAACTGGGGGGAGCCGACGATGTTGACGGGCTACCGTGCGCGCAGCCCCCGTATGCATCGTTCCATGAGTGCTTACCTGCAGAACTATATCGAAGACGCCGCCACGGTGTATTGCCCTAACGCGCCTCGAAAATATAAATACCTCCAGGAGGCCTGGGATGCAGGCGACTACTGGGACAATCCGCAAACGCCACCTGTAAAAGATCCGGTTAAAGGAACGTATTGCTTCTATTGGAATTACACGGGTTATCTCGAAGACAGGGATTATCTTTTCAAAGGGCCTCGAAATGCTGCGGGCGGCAGTTGGCAGAGCAACCTGCTTGTGAGTGATTACTTTGGTTACGACCATTTTCGAAATCCAAACTCATACGGCAGTTGTGAGAAATTTCCGGGAGCTTCAATCACAGAAGGGACGCTGCTCTCCTCGGCGTATTGGTCTGACAAAAACAGTGCCGGCTCAGGCACGCCGGAAATCAAGCTGCACGCCGGTTACACAGATGGACACGTAGAAAATTTCTCCGCCTCGGATACGATAGCTATGAGAGTTATAAAAGTACCTCAAACCGGCGAACCTTACCCCGGCGGTGACGGCATCGGACCGGGTATTTTTTACCTGCCGCAAAAAGCTCTGCATTGACAACTTTGCCCTGAGCTTTTCGAACGGGAAAACGGGAGAACCATCATGCACAGGCGAAAGGGATTTACGCTAATAGAGCTTCTGGTTGTTATTTCCATCATTATGTTATTGATGGCTCTATTGGTGCCCGCCCTCCAGAAGGTCAGAAAGCAGGCCATGGCGGTTATCTGCCAGGCCAATCTGAGACAGTGGGGAACTGTACTGGCGCTGTACGCCAACGACAACAAGGGACGACTCCCGATACTAAGTGGCTCGACGGTTCTCTGGTTCTTCCGGGGCTCGTGGCTGCCGGAAGGAGACCCCAACAGGCCTAAAGTTTTCCAGCAGGTCGTCACGAAGGGCATCGCCTGCTGCCCGCTGGCCGTCAAAGTCAGGCCGGGTCCCGCAACGGGTGTTAGCCGTGGCTCGGGTCGCGGCGGGTCATTCGAAATAAGGTTCGCGAGCGGCTCAACCTTCGAAGCATGGAAAATTACGAGTCCCCCTCCACCGTTTCGCGGCAGCTATGGCTTCAACATCACGGCATTTCCTAAGAGCATCGACACTTTTTTATCCAGGGGGCAAGCCAATATCCCGGTGATTCTCGATAGTCCTGAGCGTAGCGGTAGGCATATCAATACCGATCCACCGCCGAGGAGGGAGGGCCACGGACGGCATATTTTCTGCATTAACAGGCACAACGGCTATGTCAATGGATTATTCCTTGATTGGTCCGTCAGGAGAATCGGACTCAAGGAATTGTGGACATTGAAATGGAACGATCAGCCTGACACCACCGGCCCCTGGACACAATCTGACACAACTGGTCCCTGGACAAAAGCCGGAGGTGCGCAACCGTCCGACTGGCCGCAGTGGATGAGAAAATTTAAGGACCACTGAAGATAAGAATATTTTATAAAACTCCGCCTCACAATCCCAGGTTTTACTTATTTTGTAATATTAATAAGAAAAAACGCTTTTTTCCAGCGAAGAACGTTACCTCAGCTAATTTTATTGCCTTTATTTATTGAGGCGGCTCTTTGGAATTCAGGCAATGCTAAGCTAAGTCGGAAACAGTACTATGGTGCGAACACATAAAGCATTCACATTAATTGAACTATTGGTGGTCATCGCCATCATCGCTCTACTGATGGCCATCCTGCTACCGGTAGCGCAGCTCATCCGTCGCCAGGCCAAATCCATGGTTTGCCGATCGAACCTTCGCCAATGGGGTCAGGTCGCCGCCGGATGGACACTTGAGGACGATACTGATCCCACTAAGGAACGGCTCAAGCGGTGGTACGCCTCGGGTGAACAGGGGGATGGCTATGGATCCGTAGCCTTTAATACCCCGGACCACAACGACATCCTGCTCTGTCCTATGACGCAAAAGCCAAGACGGTGGCTCTTGCCACGCACAGGGAGCGGTATTCATCTTGCCTGGTGCGAGGCTAAGCGACAGGACTCTGCGGATTTGGAGGCGATTTACTTCGGCAGCTACGGACTGAACGCGTGGACCTATCAGGTAGGCGTTATGCAGCCTCAGCAGATCATACCCGATCCAATCAACTGGGCGTTACACGCCGGGAAGGCCGCTGATGTTCCGCTGCTGCTGGACTGTCGCGTGCCAGGTGTGAATCCGAGCCCCACGGACAAACCACCGAGCCAGGAAGATTACTTCGGCTCACACATGGCGTTGTTTTGTTTGAACCGGCATCACGGGGCAGTGAACGGACTGTTTATGGACTGGTCGGTTCGGCGGGTAGGTCTCAAAGAACTGTGGGCTCTAAACTGGCATCCACTCTACGATAAGGCAGGATCTTGGACAAAAGCTGGCGGCGTCCGGCCCTCCGACTGGCCGCAATGGATGAGAAAGTTCAAGGATTATTAAAAACTCAAATTGGTCGATTCGGATTAAATACTGATTATAACCGCTCCCTGCCTCTGCTGGAGGACGAGCCTTTTTTCAATATTAGAAGGCAATTTGCCGTTTTGACAGTCACAAAACCACTTAAAACAATGTAGTTTTCTCTTGACTTTTTTGGCATAATCAGGTACACTGTCATTTGTTGAGGATGGGTGGTGGACAATATCTTTTCATGTCCTATGAAGAAACCTGCTCCATCAAAATAGCCGTCCTCTGTGCTTTTTTATTTATGTGCACAGCCGGAAGCGAACGCAAGACGTGAAATACAGGTCCGATATTGCCGGCCTTTAAAGTGCAGATAATAACCTAAAAAAGAAATTAGGTGGAGAAATAATGAAAGTGAAACTATGTATTTTGACTGCGGTTCTATTGCTTGGGGCCGCTCCCGCTTTTGCTGATACCTACTCGATCGAAGCGTTCCAGTTCTCCCTGCCTCAATTAGCTGATTGGGTTGGGGAAAATCCTGTGGGTGACCGTGCAGATACGATAGCTCAGATAGGTAACGAACAGACCTGGTACTGTTTCGATATTACTGAAATACCCGATTCGCAACAGATTATATCGGCAACCTTCACTGTCCGTATGCGGGACTATGCCGACGACGCCACCACCCAAAGAACGCTGTGGTACGACCCGAATGACGACTGGGCTTTCTCCTCCTTTCCTCACGACCCGGATGATGAAGTTGTTAAAGAGGTAACCGAATTGGTATCTGTAATCAATTTCGATCATGACGGCTGGACATGGATAACAACCGATGTTGATATTAACCGGCACGACTGGTCAAAAGATTTGCTCGATAACTATGCTACCCTGATGCTCACAGGTCCTCTAAATGGTTATTATTCATTTGGGGATGCCGGTTTTGATGGTGCTGTTTTGGAACTGGAGACTCGTTCGGCTGCGGCTGACAAGGATGATAACACTACTAAAGTGCTGAATCTCGGGCCCGAAGAAATAATACAGGCCAAGGGCGCCGATATCCAGGTGCCCGGCTACTCCGTACCGTCCTTTGTGGACTGGAACAACGACAATCTACAGGACCTTGTCATCGGTCAAGGCAGTGGCTTCGGAGATGCCAAAGTCCGCGTTTACCTTAACTTAGGAACCGAATCCGAGCCGGCATTCGCGGATTACTTTTACGCCCAGTCCGAAGGCTCTGATTTGACTTGTCCGGCCTCCGGCTGCATGGGCTCCTTCCCACGGGTCGTTTACTGGGATGCCGACATGCGTAAAGACCTCCTCGTGGGCCAGGCGGACGGAACCGTCAAAATCTTCCTGAACAACGGCACTGACAGCAAGCCGGTCTTTGACGCCGGCCAGGCAGTAAAGGTCGGCCTCGACGATGAAAATCTTGACGTCGGATCCAGAGCGACACCAACGCTTATCGATTGGGACAATGACAGTAAGGCAGACTTGGTAGTCGGAGCCTTCGACGGCCAGATACACATCTATCTGAATTGCGGATGCAGCGGCGGTATTCCGCCAACCTTTGACTTTTCAACCTCCTCCGGAAGCTCCGCACCGGAAGATGGCTGGGACCTGGTCGTTCCGAGCAATCGTTCCAGCCCGGTAATTCTCGATCTGGACGGCGACGGCAAAAAAGACCTGCTCACCGGCAACACGGAAGGCCAGCTTCTGTTCTACAAAAACGTCGGAACCGACGACAAGCCGGGCTTCTCGGGTTATTCTCTCGTCGAATCTAATGGCGCTGCGATCAACCTTACGGGTATGCCCCGCTCCAGGCCATTCGTATGCTACTGGACCGGAAACGGCAACTTCGGCCCGATAGATAATTATCCCGACGTGCTGATTGGCTCCGGCGATGGAAAAGTGCGCCTGTACAGGGGCAACCCGGAAACCAAAACAAAAACCAAAATAAAAACAACAACAAAAACAGGTGATTTAGACGGCAACGGCATTATAAACCTTGCAGATTTGGCTCTGTTGATTACTTACTGGCCCCAGAGTGACTGCGGCCTGTGCGACGGGGCAGACCTTACAGGCGACGGGAATGTGGATAAGGATGATTTGTACAGCTTTATCGATGTATTCCTGTCAACTCTCGAACAGCAGCAACAGAAATAATCTTAATACAGAAAAGGGCGCAGGCTTCGATCTAATCAGGCTTGCGCCTTTTTTTATTTTTTATGATAGAAAACCGTCACTGCTTTCTTTTTTATATTTCACAAACATCTCGCGATGTTCGGCCAGCACCTTTCCATAATCAGGATTGCCCGCCAGGTTTTCCATCTCGCCCGGATCGTTTTTCATATCGATAAGCATCTCAGGCCGTTTGCCCTGATCGAATATATAATACTTAAAATCCTTCGTTCGTATCATTCTTCCCTCAATATTGATCGGCCCGCCGTCCTCTCTAAGGTCCTGAACAAAACAAGTTGAGCACGCAACATATTTTCGCTTCTTTTGTGCCCTATTACCCTCGGCGATTCCTCGCAGGCTGACTCCTTTACATTTCGCAGGCACCTTTGCCCCGGCGTAATCACAAATCGTCGGCATTATATCGAGACCATTATTTACCAGATAATCGCTCTTTCCGACTTTTGTTCTACCTGGCTGGCTGATGATAAACGGAATCCTCGAACATTCATCATAGAACATATTCTTCTGCGCCCACCGATGAGAACCAATCCCGTCACCGTGATCGGAAGTAAAGATAATTGCAGTGTTCTCTTCCAGACCCTCCTTGCGAAGTGTTAATAATATCCTGCCGATTTCTTTGTCCGCAAGTTCCACCATTCGATAATATGCCCAGCGATACTTCCGCCAGTCATCTGCACCCCATAGTTCAAGGGGAGCAAACATTCTTTTGTCCGTTTTTTTATATCTTGCTCTAAGCCTCGCCTGCCAGATGGCTTCCAGTGAGTCTGATTGGTTTTTCGCCTTTTCAAGATTCGACGGGGCAGGCGGACAATTCTTTGCAGCCGGAACCTCTCCTATGTCACCATCAGGCAAAGGCTGACTCCTGCCGTACTGACAAATATTATGCGGATTCATTAATGAGAAAACAACAAAGAACGGCTTATTTTTATTCTTCTTAATAAACTCAATCGTCGGCGCTGCGATACTATAGTCCTTGGCATCAAATCTCTCATCGTAACCGCTTTGCTCCGCGGTGGCTTTCTTAAAAGGATAAGGCAGATGCCACTTGCCGAAATAACCTGTTGAATAACCTGCTTTGCGCAGCACCATCCCTATATTTGGAAATTCTTTTACATCGATTGCTTTTGTCGAATTGATCTGCTTGCCGTGCTCATGCGGATAACGGCCGGTAAATATACTTGTTCGGTTCGGAACACACAACGGATTCGCACAATATGCCTTTGTGAAAAGCATCCCCTTCGCCGCAAGGCTGTCGATATTCGGAGTCCTGATATAGTCAGAACCCATCGTGCAGCTCAAAGCATCCGCAAATTGCTGGTCCGTCATGATAAACAAAATATTAGGCCGTCTCGTCCTGGCTGCCCGTAAATCCCCGGATAATGTCACTGCTGCTGCCAGCCCGATAGTTTTAAGAAATTCTCTTCTTTTCATATTGCTTGTTTCCAGTCTTTTTACCTTGTAGCCCGTTCAATCCGCAAGTCGGTTTTCAGCGAATATTTCGTCAATCTCGCCTTTACCATCAACTTCACTAAGCTCTTCATTGTCTAATGGAAATACTATTTCGTCAATCCAGGCCGTATCAGCCCCCCTGGATAAGGAGCCATCCTTCGAATAAGTCCACTCGAAAGTCCTCGTGCCCGCCGCCACCGGAAAGCTTACTGCATCCCAATCCTCCATACCCGACCATTTCACCTTTTCAACACCATCGATGTAGAATTTCAGATAATCACAGGCCGGCTCGGAAGAAACTTTACGATAGAACGTAATATCTCCCGATGTACATTCGACACTGACCCTAAGAGTCATGCTCTCGTTATCGTTAATCTTTCCGGTCTCGGCGCCGTAAGTCCCGGCATACCGCTCCAGAAATGTAATGTCCCAGTTACCATCTCCTGAATTTACCCATGCAAACTTGGTAAAATCCGCCGTCTCAAAATCTTCCCTGGAATAGCCGGAAGTAACCACAGCCAATGCATCGTCCACGACAAAATCAACGCCCCACCTGTTCCCCGAAACATTCTGCTTGTCCCCTGACCTGCCCGTTGTTACCTCCCTTTCTGTAAAACCGTACCCGGGCTTAATCACGCTGAGAGTGTACGTCGAATATGCGTTGACCTTCGCAAGTGCATAGATGCCCTTCTCGTCCGTTTCCGCGATATAAGGCCCGCCCCAGCCCCGTGCTATTACGGTAGCACCGCCGACAGGCTCTCGGGACAAATCGGTTATCCGCCCGCTGATTATCTCTCCCGAGCCGTAGGTGTAAATATTATAGATGCATCCGTGAATAACGTTAAAGTAGTCCGGCGCCGAGTAATCGATCTCCGGCAGGTTGTACCATATATCATAACTGCCGCTCCAGCCCATATTAATATGGTGATAGAGCGTCGAGAAATCGTAACCGTATCCATCGGCAACAACAGCATGGCCGGCCTCGGAATCATCCTTAATGATACCGAATATTACAGGATAACCCGCATCGAGATTGGTGTTGACCATATCATTCAGAGCATCGCGGCTGATAGTGCCATCGCTCGCCCGGCCGCGCACTGCATTGCTGTACATAAAAGTCCCTAACAAAGCACTCCTGGCGTCTCTCAGGGTGGATGCCGAAGCGCCGTCCGTATATTCCGTCTTGGCCGCCACGCTCGCATCATAGCAAAGCGCCCCGATGGCTTCTCGCTGCTCGGCCGTCGTGCCGCAGTCCGGCTCAAGCTCCATCAGCAACCACTGATACGGCCCGCCGTTGCCGTCACCGCCGCGCGTATATGCGTATTGCGAAATATCATCGACCTTAATCTCAAACCGCTTACTGCCTACACTCCCCCTGCCGTTCGGATACTCATGATACCGCATAAGCTGCGCCATGGCCGTCGCAGTACACCCGCAGGGATAGTTATATACTGTATAATAGTTGAAGCTGTCCTTGCCGCATGTAGTAGTCTGGCCCCACTTGCTTTTTATGAACGGCGCAACGCGAATATCCGAAATCGAATTGACTCCCATTAAAGAAAATCCGTTTTTGAAATTCTCCGCAACATCGATAAAGTGCCTCCACTTGAATTGAGGACCGGCGGGATTTTCCATCTTTAGCCCGATGGTATTACGAACTGATGCAACCCGCCCCTTAACATCGCGTGTTACCAAAGCCCCCAACGGATTTTCGGAAGACGGCTCAAAAACCACCTCGTCCGCAAAAGCGATAATCGGCTCAACCAAATCGTCCGCCGAAACAACTACAAATCCTGATGGTTCCAAATAGACAACGTAATACACCGGCTCCCCATTATCATCCGTGAAGGTATCTACACTTATCACATTCCCGCCAAGTGCCATACCAAGCGGTTGGGCATTGCTCTTGAGCCACCCCGCCACCACCATCCCGGCCTCGTCCGCCGTCGTTGGCCGCCCCCACAACCCGCCGCACAAAAGCAGCACCATCAAAATGAATATCAAAGCCGTCCCTGTGCGCTTCATTGCCTGTCCTCAAAAAATCCCTAATACCTCTGGCACACAATTACTTCCGGGAAATTCACAATGATTAAGAGTAAGTGAAAAACCGAAGATATGCATTCCCTTTCTTCTCCATGCTGTTTACCCCATACTCTGATACGGGCTTTACCCCGTACTCGATACAGGGATCCCCCATAACTAAATATCATTATACATTATCACACAATACAGTCAAGAAATATCCCCCGATATGTGGTTCATAGACGACCGGCGGGTGGCAACCTCAAGCGTAGCTTGTGGATGGAAACTTCACAATATGCTGCGAGGTCATGCTGAGCATATTTCGACCGAAGTCGAGAAATCTGGTCCACGAGCATTACATAACCTCTACACCATAAAATCTTTTTGAATTTTGAACATTTGGTAATTCGTATTTGTTTCAAATTTCGTTCTTCGTATTTTTTGTCTTTAGCTGTCTCGCCTGTACATTACGCATTGACCTAAGAAACTGATCCCTCCCATTCTGAGGTAGTAGTCGGATGATCCAAATCATCTTTTTCAGATACTCCGGCGCGTACTTCATGGATTCCGAGAAACTCTTCGTTTCTCTTAAGAAGCTTACCAAACTGTGCGTTGAACGACCTAAATGCAGAGATTCCCTTATTTGAATAAAAGCCGCCGCAATATTGGCGGATGATATCTGAGGTACGTATGACGTCCTTTTTGTTGAAAAGTTCCTTAATGATATCATTAACAATATCAAGATCTACCGGAATTGATTCTTTTCTCATTGTTTACTCCTTGTTAGTGTTTTGCGGTATTATAAAAATGGTTACACAGTTTGGATAAAATGCCAAACATAGAATTCTTTCTTGAAGTATAAATATTTTCCGTTGCTCCTTCCATTAATGAAAAGAATATGCAAACTGAATACTGACGTCAAGCACGAGTTTTTTTATTTCGGACTTCTGTAATTCGGATTTTATATTTGTCCGTTATCAGTAATCCCATTGTATCGGGACGAAGGATGAATTTATGATTCTCGCCATGCTGCGGTTGTCTTTTAAAAAAAATACCATAAAGTCAATCCAAATCTGCAAAAATACTAAAGCTAATCCAGTAAGCAAGCTGGTTCGTACATCTGCTTTGTATTTTTCGTTAGCAATTGCCTGCTCTTTATCTATAATCAGTCTTTCCGTAGGTTCTTATAAGGCCGGACGGCAATCTGTCGAAAGCTCAACGAGGAGTTTGACTGTTAAACTTTAGTCCTGTTGAATCTGGAAGGTATTAACAATGTCTAAAATAATACTTTTAATCGTAATGCTGTTCGTCCTGCTGGTAAGTCTCGGCTGCCCGCACGCCGGCAATAATCCTTCCACAGGTTCGCTTTTCGCAAAAGGAAAAATCGAGGTCGTTGAAAAGCCGAACACGGAATTGAAAAACGATTTCTATATCGGCAACCGCCCGCCCCTGCTGCCCAGTCCCCTTATCAAGCTTCCCATTGGTGCGATTGACCCGCACGGCTGGGTGCGAAGGCAGCTCGAATTGCAAGCCGATGGTTTCCACGGAAATCTTACCGAAATAAGCCGCTTCTTAATAAAGGAAGGCAACGCATGGCTAAGCCCCGCCGGCGAAGGCTCCCACGGCTGGGAAGAACCTGTTTACTGGCTCAAGGGTTTCAGCAATTGCGGCTATATCCTCCGCAATCGGCGTATGATAGACGAATCAAAAATCTGGATAGAGGCCGCGCTCAAAAGCCAGCAAGAAGACGGCTGGTTCGGACCCGACAAAGGAAGAAAAGGCGCCGCCACCCGCCTCCAGGGCCGCGAAGACCTCTGGCCCAATATGATAATGCTCTTTTGCCTGCAAAATTACTACGAATTCACCACCGATAAACGCGTAATCGAGCTGATGACCAACTATATGAAGTATCTGAGCACCGTACCCGAAGAGCGGTTCCTCGTGGGCTACTGGCCGAAAATGCGCGGCGGCGATTTACTTTACACCGTATATTGGCTCTACAACCGCACAGGCGATGAATTCCTGCTGGACCTCGCCAAAAAAGTCCACAGCCGCACCGCCGAATGGGAAAAGGACGTAATCAACTGGCACAACGTGAATATGTCCCAGGGCTTCGGCCAGCCTGCTACGTTCTACATGCAGTCGAAGGACCCGAACCACCTATGGGCCGCCGAACGCAACTGGCAAAAAATCCGCGATATGTACGGCCAGGTCCCCGGCGGAATGTTCGGCGGCGACGAGAACTGCCGCCCGGGTTTTGCCGATCCCCGCCAGGCCGTCGAGACCTGCGGCATGGTCGAAATGATGCTCTCCCACGAAATACTGCTGAGTATTACAGGCGACGCCAGGTGGGCCGACCGCTGCGAGGATGTAACGTTCAACTCACTGCCCGCCGCATTCACCCCCGACCTAAAGGCGCTACACTATCTAACCTCGCCGAACATGATACTTTGCGATAAGCTCACCAAATCACCCGGTCTGCAAAACGGCGGACCAATGCTGCACTTCAACCCGCACATTCACCGCTGCTGCCAGCATAACACAGGCCACGGCTGGCCATATTACGCCGAACACCTCTGGATGGCGACCCCGGGCAACGGCCTGGCAGCCGTGCTCTACGCCCCTTCGAAGGTTACAGCAAAAGTCGGCGACGGCACTAAAATCTCAATCACGCAAAAAACAACCTACCCGTTCGATGAGAACATCCGCTTTACTATAAAAACACCAAAGCCGGTTCGTTTTCCGCTTTATCTCCGCGTGCCAGCCTGGTGCGAAAATCCAAAGCTGTCAATCAACGGAAAAGCCTCATCTATCAAAGCCGGCCCCCGCCGGTACATTATGATAGACCGCAAATGGTCCGACGGCGACACGGTCGATCTTAATCTTGCAATGAAAATCTCACTGACCCAGTGGACAAAAAATAACAACAGCATCTCGGTCAATCGCGGACCTCTTACATACTCATTGAAGATTGGCGAAAAATACGTCAAAGCCGGCGGCACCGAAAAATGGCCCGCATGGGAAATACACCCCACAACCGCCTGGAATTACGGCCTGATATTGAATGATAGCGACCTTGCCTCGTCGTTTAAGCTTGTACGCAAGACATGGCCCGCCGACAACCAGCCTTTCGAAGCGAATGCCGCTCCAATCGAGCTGCGTGCCAAAGCCAAAAAAATACCCCAATGGCAGAAAGACAACCTTGGCCTCGTCGGCCTGCTCCAGCCGAGCCCCGCAAAATCCGACGAGCCGACCGAAACCGTAACGCTTGTCCCGATGGGCTGTGCCCGCCTGCGGATTTCATCATTCCCGACCATCGGCACCGGCACCGACGCTTTCCAGTGGACCGCCCCTGCGCCTTGAGGCACAGTTGCAACCGGACTTTTCCGCCGGCATTCTCGAATGGCGTATTGACACGAACAAATAATAACGATAGAATACGTGTTTTTTAAGTAGAAAGTGGCACTGAAACTATGGAATACAATGAAGAAGAACTCCTGGCAAAAGCAAACAAACCACAGGAAATAGCTA
>VRUK01000145.1 GCA_019456195.1 Planctomycetota bacterium
GATCTGTGAAAAATAATATTGGGCAATTCTCCCACCATAAAGAACACCGCAATCCTTGTGCCGAACAGGATTGGGACCGTCACCTCTTTCGATTTTGAGTACATTCTGCCGGCAAAGCTCGTTATAGACCTTCAGTACCGTATTTTGGTTGATTGCCAGCCTCCCCGCTAATTCCCTGACGCTGGGGACTTTGTCGCCTTCTTTAAGCACACCGGTGGCAACCTGATACTTAATCTGGTCGATAATCTGCCGGTATATCGGAATTGATGATGATGGTTCAATTCGTATAAAAATGGTTATAACTCCTTAAAGAGCATTACTGTTATATGTAACTATAACAGTAGGTCGGGATTTGTTCAAAAAAAAAAAATTTTTCGAAAAAATTCTGCCTGTCCCGGTTGGGACGGAAAGAAGTGAGCACAATCAGAATTTATTTGCACCTGTTTTGATACCTTTTTAATATATGTGGCAGAATTGATTAATCTTGATCGCGATTCAGATTCAGGATTTCTGCCAGGTCGCTGATTTTATTCTGACCAAGCATCTTTTCGGCGGTTGCTTTGGCTTCTTCAAGTTCAATATCTGAAATGGCTTTTTGCATTTTTAAGAGATATCCCGGGTTCATACTCAGGGTGCGCACGCCTATGCCAAGCAGGAAAGGCAGATATTGTTCCTGATGAGCCATATCACCGCAAACCGAAATTTCTCTGCCGTTTTCATTGGCCGAATGGACCACTTTTTTCATTGCACGCAAAACCGAAGGGTGATGAGGTAAATAAGCACCGGCGACATTTTCGTTAGTTCTGTCAACACCTAACATAAACTGTATAAAATCATTGGTCCCTATCGAAAAAAAATCAGCCTCCTTTGTAAAATCATCTATCAATTCCACGACACATGGCAGCTCAATCATTATTCCGAGTTTTGGTTTACAATTGTGTTCCTTGTTCCGCTTACCAAGCTTGTCCAGACATTCGAATACGACTTCACGGGCCTGGCAGAATTCATCTATGGATGAAATCATTGGAAACATAATCCGCAAATCCTCTCCGGCCCCTGCACGCAGCATGGCCCGAATTTGCTCGGCGAAAACAGGTTTATTCTGAAGCGAAAAACGTATCGATCTCAGGCCGAGAGCTGGATTCTGTTCCTTGATATCGTGGTAATAGGATAAAGTCTTATCACCTCCCATATCGAGTGTTCTGAACGTAACGGGTTTGCCTTTCATCAGCTTGGCGAGTTCGCGGTAAATCATAAATTGCTCCGCCTCGTTCGGAAGATTATTCCTGATCATAAATGGAAACTCCGTCCGGTACAGACCCACACCCTCGCAGTGCAGTTCACTCGCAACCTTCAAATCGGCCAGTAAATTGATATTGGCCAAAAGATGCACTCTTGTACCATCCCGCGTGGTTGTGACCGGTTTTATCAAACGCTTTTGTTCGGCCAATGTCAGCTTGTCTTTTTGCTGCGATTCGAATCGCTCTAATATCTCGTCGGAAGGATCAACGTATGCATGACCTGTTTCGGCGTCCACCAAAATGGGAGTATTGTCCGGGAGACCAAGAAGCTCATAAGTATCGCTGACAATCATCGGAATTCGCAGTGATCTTGCAAGTATGGACAAATGCGACGTAACTGTACCGCCTATAAGAACGATTCCACCCGCCTCCTCCGAAGAAAGTATGAGTAAGTCGGAAGGTAAAAGTTCTCCGGTGATGATAACCCTGTTCCTGAATTTACCGAGTTCTTCGGCTTCATCGAGGAGATTGCTCATCAGCCTTACGATCAGATCCTCGATATCCTGGGTTTTTTCCTGCATGTATGAATTGCCGCTGATTGCAAAACTTCCCATATACTGCGTGGCAACCTGTAATATCGCCAAAGGAGGATTAACTCCACTTTCTATCAGATTAACTACGCCTCCCACGAAGTATTTGTCTTTAAGTATCACCAGATGCGCCGAAAAGATTAGTGAAGCGGCATCTGAAAGTTTCCGTCCCACCTGCTCCTGCAGTTCTTCGAGTTGGTCTGCAGTTTTGGCAATTGCCTTGTGGAAATCTTCGAGCGTATATGTGTGATCGAACTCTCTGTTCATAAGTATGGCAAGACTTTTCTTCTTATTGGCAACTGTGGCAGGGCCGTATGCAAAACCTTCCGATGCAGCTTTACCTTTTATAAACTTAAATTGCTCTGACAATGCGGTCTTGACTTTTTGCTCTTCCTCGTGCGGCTCATGCATCGCCATAAGGAAACGGGCATTTTCAATGATATTGGCAAGCTGTGATGTCGCGGCTTCCAAAGCTGTAATATCAGAATCATTAAAGTATCTGCCCTTTTGTCGCTGAAGCACTAATACACCGATTTTCCAGATACCTCGTACTATCGGCACGGCAAGAAAGCATTCGTACCGTTCCTCAAATATACCGGGGAAAAACTTAAAGTTCGGATTATGAACAGCATCTTTCTCGCATATCGGCCGCAGCTCTTGTAGTGCAAGGCCTGTAAGCCCCTGACCCAGCTTGAGCTTTACTCTTCCAACCGAGTCCGGATTCAGTCCCCGTGTCGCTCTCAGGACCAGCTCGTGATTGTCATTATTGTAGAGATATACTGAACAAACATCCGAATTTGTATGAGATGCTACCATTGCAACAGTTTTATCTAAGAGATTCTGAATGCTGGAGCTGTCTCTGAAAAGCTCATTTAGCTGACTTATATCATATAAAAGTTGTTCGTTATCCATCAATGTACCCGTAATTTTCATATTTACCTGTGCCCGGACACAACTTCTCAGGCAGTCGAACCATCATCATAATCATTTTGGCCGTCGATTTCTATCTTTGTTTCTACGCATTTGTCGCAACAAAAGTTTCTTCTTTTCAATCTATTAAAGCAATCCAGACAAAAGTACGTGACTTTACATTGCCATGGGATACAATGACTTCCTTACCTCAGTGAGCAGGTGAAGATATCAAAGGTAATGTGCTGCCTGTAAAACCGTCAATTTCCAATCCGACAAGTATTGAATACGATTATAAATGGTCATATAATCTGGTATAAGGAAGTCATAGTTATCAAAATCATTTTATATTATGGGTACCAACATTATCATCGCTAATAAAAAAGCCCGATGGGGACTGAACCGTTCACGGGTTCGTCGGGCCGAGATATTTCTTCACAAATACAAGTTTGCCTTTTCTTCATTTACTACGGATTATCCCGGACATGCGCGGGAAATAGCAGCAGAAGCAACAATTCAAAAGGTTGACACTATTGTCGTACTCGGTGGAGACGGGACTTTGAATGAAGTGATAAATGGCGTCATGACAACCGGATGCAGTCAGATTCCGAGCATTGGTATTATTCCATCAGGTTCCTCCAATGATTTTTCGAAAAGCCTTGGCTTACCCCAACAACTGCATAAAGCCTGCCGGACAATCATAAATGGAAAAACCAAATACGTGGATATCGGACAGGCGGGCAGGCACTATTTTTGCATGGCTTCTTCGGTCGGTCTTTTTGCTGCTGTCTGCGCCGAAAGCTATCGAATGAAAGGGCTCAACGGCTCCCTTCGCTACATAGCGGCGGCTCTTTGCATAATCAGAAAGATGTCCTCCGGGTGGGAAATGAATATTAAAGCCGATGAAAGAATGTTTAACGGCACCTACGGAGTTCTCCTTGTAAGCAATACGCCCCGATATGGCGGGCTCTTTTTTGCTCCGAAGGCCAGGCCCGATGACGGCCTGTTAGACTGCATGATAATAGAAATGCCTAAGAAGCTGGAAGCTCTGTTTCTTATACATTTGGTTCTCAGAAAAGCATTGGCAAGCCATAAAAAAGTCACCATGTTTCGGGCAAAATCACTTTCCGTTTCTCTTACTCCTTCAGCGCCGCTTAGCAATGACGGTGAAGTCTATCCGAATCTTTTTAGTTCTGTTGATTACAAAATACTACCTCAAAAACTACAAATCATCTGCTAAGAGTGCCTGACAAAATTAATCGTTGCACCGAAAACGAGCGTTTTCGTTTCGGCACCGAAGGCGAAGCAGGCCATCTGATGATGGTCGATGCAGCCTGACACCGTCCAGACACGAAATAAGCCGTTTGAATACAGAGTCATTTTGTTAGGAGCTCTTAATCAAAACATCTCTTTTCTAAAGAACAGAATGTAGGTGCGTTAGTGAAACAGATTTGGTAACATGGGGCTGGCATTCTTTGATTTATTAAACCGGAATTACTGGAGGTTATTATGACAAGAACTCTACTTAGCATAATTTTGCTGTTAACATCATGGCAGACTTCGAAAGGGAATAATTGGCCCCAGTTTCGTGCCGATGCAGCCCGGAGCGGCTACACATCACAGCATCTGCCGGCTTCACTCTCATTGCAGTGGGTATATAAGCCGGTTCACCCGCCTCAACCCGCCTGGCGTACCGAAGATACCCGTATGCCTTTTGACCACGCTTATCATGCAATAATCGCAGAAGGCATGATTTTCTTTGGCAGTTCAGCGGACAATAAAGTTTATGCATTGGATGCTGCCACGGGTAAGGAGCGATGGACGTATTTTGTTGATAGTCCAGTCCGTTTCGCCCCTGCTTATTGGAAAGGTCGGCTGTATATAGTAGGAGATGATAGCTATCTGTATTGCCTTCGGGCAAAAACGGGAAAGCTCATTTGGCGAAAGCGAGGAGGGCCACGAGAAGATATGGTTCTCGGAAATGGGCGCATGATTTCCCGATGGCCGGCCAGAGGTGCGGCCACTATTATCGATGATATTGTCTATTTTTCCGCAGGTATTTGGCCTTCGGAAGGAATATACATTTACGCGATCGAGCCTGAAACTGGCAAGGTTCTGTGGGTGAATGATTCAAGCGGCAGTATGCTGATGAATCAACCTCATCCGACAGCACAAGCCAACAGCGGTGTCTCCGTGCAAGGCTATCTGTCCGCCGCCGATGATACCCTTTTAGTACCGACCGGCCGTGCGATACCCGCCGCCTTCGACAGGCAAAACGGCGCATTTCGGTACTTTCATCTACAGAGATATGGTCAAATCCGGCCGGGCCCTTTCATTACTCTTATTAATGGCTTGACGTTCAGCAGGAATGAATTGTTTAACTCCCAAACCGGTAACTTGCTGCTCAAGGGAACACCCGGCTCTGCCGTCGCTGATTTCCCCGAACATATAGTCTTTGCTCAGGGAAACATTATTAAGGGTATCACCCGGTCAAAACCTTTTGAAGAAAAGCAGACAAAAGATTCTGCCGGAAAGCTAAAAAAACAAAACATTCTGAGTTCACCATCCTGGTCGATTGAATGTCCGGAACCGGTGGGTGTGTCTCTCATAGGAGCAGGCAAAACAATCGTCGCTGGTACGAAAAACCACAAGATAATCACCGCAGATATAGAAACCAAATCTGTTATTATGACTGCTGATGTGGATGGAGAGCCAATGGGGCTCGCAGCGGCTGATGGCCGTCTTATAGTCAGCACAGATAAGGGTACTATATACTGTTTCGCAAGCAAAACTTCAAAGAAGACTGTTGAGATAAGTCCAAAACCGAAATCATCTGCTTACGAGAAAAACCAGCTATACGCCAGAGCTGCCGCAGAGATTATCAAAAAAACCGGAAAGACCAAAGGTTATTGTCTCGATATATCTTGCGGGCAGGGCCGCCTTGCTTATGAACTTGCCAAACGTACGGACCTGCATATTTATGCTGTCGAATCAGACCCTGCAAAGGTCAAAAGGGCGAGAAAATTACTCACCGAAGCCGGACTTTACGGTACGCGTGTAACTGTCCTCCAGCGGGACCTTGCAAAGACAAAGCTGCCCAACTGTTTTGCCAACCTGATTGTATCGGGCGCTTCTGTCAAAGAAGGGGGCGATTATTTACCAGAAAAAGAGATTAATCGAATCCTAAGGCCTTATGGCGGCTCTGCATGTCTTGGTAAACCGGGTGAAATGCAATTGACTGTTCGCGGCGGCCTCGAAGGTGCCGGCAATTGGACACACCAGTATGCCGACCCTGCAAACACCAGTTGCTCTCCTGATGAGCTTATAAGAGGCCCCTTGGGAGTGCTGTGGTTCACTGACAATGATTTTGAAATGCCTTCTCGGCATGGACGCGGGCCTGCGCCGCTTTGTCTTGATGGCCGGCTTTTTGTTGAAGGTTTACATGGCCTGCGGGCGATTGACGCATATAACGGACATGTCATCTGGGAATATCCTCTCGAAAACATATTGAAGGCTTATGACCAGGAGCACCTGATGGGAACGGCCGGGATTGGAAGCAACTTCTGCGTGACCACTGAAGGTCTATATGTGCGCACAGGTGAAAAATGCCTGCAACTGGATCCTGCTACCGGCAAGCTGATTGCCGAGTTTACTGCCCCTGGGCATCCGCAAGGCAAACAAAGCACTTGGGGATACATTGCCTGTAAGAACGACACTTTATTTGGCACACTGGCCGACACAGAGCACATCGTCGAGTATCGCTACGGAAGAAGCGATATGAATACGCAATTTACGCAATCCGTGCTTCTGTTTGCGATGGATACGAAAACAGGTAAGCTCAAGTGGAGCTACACCCCACAAAAATCGATCCGCAATAACTCTATCGCCGTCGGAAACGGAAATGTTTATTTCATCGATGCGCCGTTGGCTTTACGTGACCGTCCGGATTACAAGAGCAAACAACAAAGAACTCAAAATTCGGAAAGCGTCTCTAAAATTGAAAGGACACTTGTCGCATTGAATATGAACGATGGTGAAGTTGTCTGGACGTCATCGGAAGATATTTATGGCACGATGCTTGCTTTAAGTCAAAAGTACGACATTTTGCTGATGGCCTACCAGGACACACGCTTCAAGCTGGTTTCGGAAGTTGGCGGCAGAATGTCTGCTTTCCGCGGCTCAAATGGAAATCGACTTTGGGATATTCAGGCCCGCTATGGCTCGCGGCCTATCATTAATGACGCGACCATCTATGCCCAGCCCGGGGCCTGGGATCTTTATACTGGTCTTAAAAAAGATTTTAATTTCTCACGTTCTTATGGCTGCGGTATCATCGCCGGAGCCACGAACCTGCTGGCTTTCCGTTCGGCTACGCTTGGATACAGGGATCTCCTGTCCGGTAAGGGAACTGAAAACTATGGCGGCATACGCCCGGGGTGCTGGATTAATACAATTCCCGCAGGCGGCCTGCTTCTTGTTCCGGAAGCGACCAACCGGTGTGTTTGCAGCTATCTTATAAAAGCCACTATTGCCTTGCAGCCTATGCCGTGATATGGCTACTTATAGCCTCCAACCTTGCCGGTATTCGGGTTTGATGAGCTTGTCGGCTTCAGGGCAGCCAATGGCCTTGAGCTTTCCGGCGTTCCAGTTCAGTTTCTTTCCTGTTCTCAGCGCGACATTGCAGAGCAGCGCCGCTTCGGTTAGTGCGCCCGAGTAGTTGAAATTGCACGTGGTAGGCCCGCCCGTCTTGCAGGCCTCGACCCATTCGCGGTGGTGGCCGATGGAATCCGGGATGAATGGATCAGGCCGCTCGAAATCGACAAATTTATCTTCAGGCAGCAACTGGTGTTTGTTGTAATCGGAAATCAGCATCCCTTTTGAACCTATGAACAGTACGGCGCTTCCCCACTTCGGGATTTTCTTTTCTTCCATAAATTCCGGATATGGGCCACCGTTGTACCAGGTTAAATTAACGCCCAACAGATCGCCGTGGGCGGGATATTCCTGCCGAGCGATAGTCCACTTGGCGGCGCTCTCTGGATGGACCGGACCTTCGGCTTCCACGCTGGTCGGGTGCCGCAATTTCAGCGCCCAGAATGCCAGGTCGCAGTAGTGGCAGAAGAAGTCGCCTAATTGACCGTTTGCGAAGTTCCACCAGTATCGCCACTTGAACGGAGCATAAGCCGGGTTATAAGGCCGGTAAGATGCAGGTCCCAGCCACAGGTCCCAATCGAGCGAATCCGGCACGGCAGGGCGGTCGGTGGGGGCGTTGGGCTGCGATATGTCAGTTGGTTTGGGCGGCCCGTTGAAGTTTGCGGCCATCCATACATGGACCTCTCGCACAGTACCGATGGCACCCGACTGTACGAGTTCCACCGTGCGACGATAGTTATTGCCGGCGTGAATCTGCGTACCCATTTGTGTGACGAGATTCTTCTTTTTTGCTATATTAGCCATTACCCTTGCTTCGTACACACTGCGTGTGAGTGGTTTCTCACAGTAGCAATGCTTGCCGAGCTTCATGGCCATAACCCCGGCCGGGGCATGTGTGTGGTCGGGTGTACCAACGACTACCGCGTCGATATCGTTATGAATCTTATCGAGCATCTTGCGGAAGTCTTTGTATCGTTTGGCATTGGGGAATCGCTCGAATGTTTTTGCCGAATGAGTGTGGTCAATATCGCACAAGGCAACGATGTTCTCGTCCGCAACGCCGTTTACGTCCGCAGCTCCTCGACCGCCGACTCCGATGCAGGCAATGTTCAATTTTTCGTTGGCCTGGTAACTGCGCACGGACCGGCTGTTTGCCAAAATGATTAGGCCTGTGCCGCTCAGGGCCGCTTTGTGCAGGAACGCACGACGAGTGATGGGGTGCGTTTGCTTTGCTGTGCTGGTTTGCAAATCATTGCTGAGGGAATCTGATTTCTTACTCATCGTTTGCTCCTTTACTTACTTTTTTTGTTTTTGACAACCGGTGCCGTATTTTCAGCATTTGTAATGCCCGGCGGCAGTTCCATTATCTTAATGTTGCGGAAGTGGATTTCTGCTCCTTCGGACTCCAGGCAGATGTAGCCTTTTTTGACGGATGCTTTGCTGATGCCGTTTACGAATTTGCCGTTCACTGACAACTTTACGGTTCCGTCAACGGCAACGACAACGTATTTGTTCCACTGGCCTTTTCCCTTGCAGCGGTTCTCGATGGACTTGCTGCGTCTGCCGCGCGGGTTGTCCGGGACCGTCTTTATACCTACTTCAAAGACTTCACCGTGAACGTAGGCGATTGGGGGCAGTGTGCCGTCGTCGCGTTTGTGTTGATTTACCCAATCGAGTTCCAGCATTTGTACCTCGAGTCCTATGGGCAGCCGCCTGCCTTCGGGTACGGTTCCCTGGCTCCAGATAAACAGGCCGGAATTGCCACCGGCCTCCATGTGCCGCCATTCGATTTCGATGACAAAGTTCTCATATTGCTTTTTGGTCCGCATGACTCCGATTGGGTGTCCTGTGCATACTATCATGCCGTCGCGGACGGACCACGTGTCCTTAGCCGTGTTCACATTGACCCATCCGGAGAGGTCTTTGCCGTTAAAGAGTTTGCGAAATTTCAGAGGTTTGGCGGCTTGTGTAAGGCTGCTGCCGCATAGAAGTATAACTGTGATGCACATTAGTAGCTTTACCTGGGTTTTCATGGTTTTTCCTCCAAATATTGTTTCTGTTTCATTTTGAAAACCTGTTTGTATAACAAAGATAATAGCATAATTGGCTGTAATTTCAAGTATTTAAGATGCTCAAACTTCGGGGCAGGTACCCTTATAAGGGCGTTAAAATCCGCGAGTAGCATTATTAAAACAATCGTAAGGCTCCTTATCCGCGCAAAAGCCCCCGACAGAAAAGCAAGTGAGCTAACATCGAGGGTAAACTCCAGCATTTTTGCCCTTTCTCCAAATTGGCTTTGATTGGGTTTGAATTGGGTTTGTATTGGCTTTAATTGGGTTTGTTTTTGGCTTTATTGGCTTTGAATTGGGTTTGTTTTTTGGCCCCGACAAGTGGCTTGAAATTACGTAATTCATTGATAAGGCAGTGTTTATGTTCATTTTGGCATCTCTTAAATTGGCTTTGTTTTGCATAAAAAGCTTATAAATTCGTACGTAAGAATTCGTAGAGATTTGATAGCCGTTGGTGAATAGTCGTTGGTATTTAGTCATTAGTATTTGGTATATAGTCATAAGATTTCCTTAACGGAATCCCAATGTAAACAATCCGGGACAATTTTGACTTGGCTTTCTGGCCTGAACTTCGCCTACTGGCGTGTAACATCGCTTTCCAGCGATTTTCGTTAGCCTGCTGGCTAACATTTACGCATTATAACATAAAAATTAACAAAAAGCAAAGGAAATAAATAAAAAACTCCGTGACTCCCCACTGTATCCATGACGTTCGATGATGGCTGCGGATAGTCAGAATTCAGCCTTGATTTTACTTGCTTGTAAAGCACTGAGCGGGTATCTTAGAATAAGTGAGTTGATCGCTTTGTTGCGCGGATGTTTTGCTAATCCTACTGAAATCGCTAAATTCGTGTCGAGGTACAATAATGGGTCTCTATGAGAAGTTATTCGGTTTGGGACCAAAATCAGCCGAGGACTATTATAATCAAGGGACTGAATACGCCGACAAAGGCCAATATGACCAAGCCATCTCAGAGTTCACGAAGGCCATTGAGATAGATCCTATGTATGCTCCGGCCTACCACAACAGGGGGTTCACCTATGCCGACCAACACCAATACGACAAGGCTATCACAGACCTCACAAAGGCCATTGAAATAAATCCAAAGAATGCTGCAGCCTACTATGGTCTGGGACAAGCTTACTGTAAAAAAGGCCAATATGACCAAGCTATCTCAGAATTCACGAAGGCTATTGAAATAAATCCAAAGGATGCTGAAGCCTACAATAATCGGGGATGCGCTTATGATTACAAAGGCCAATATGACCAAGCCATCGCAGACTTCACGAAGGCTATTGAAATAAATCCAAGGTATGGGAAAGCCTACTACAATCGGGGGGATACCTACAAAAAGAAGATTGAATACGAAAAAGCGAGGGAGGATGTATACATGGCACAGAGTCTGGGGTACAAAGTCCCTCCAGAACTTCTCAAGGCCCTTAGTGAAGCTTCCGAAATTGGACTAAAGTTATCAATTCGACTCAAAGAATTGATTGAGAGTATTCCTGATACATTGTCATCAATCGAAAATCATGAAGTACTAAATCTTGAAGACATTGATAAAAAGAAGTTAATCATAGAGTTGACAATCTTAACATATGTTGGTCAACGACTTGCTCTACAGCTTATGAAGAAGAAAGGTTGCAAGCGGAATGCAACGAGAAGGGAAGAAATTTGTAATGCTCTTGACCAGTATGCTTCAGAATTCTTAGAATCTTCTCCGGAATTTGATGACCTCTTAGAGCAAAGAGCAGAACAATACTTCCAATTGTTACAATCTCATTATGAGGAAATTCATAATGGCAACTGGGAAATGTTCTTTACAGCCTTAAAGTTCAAGTTTGATCAATTTTGTCGAGGTGGTGGAGATGAAAAAAAGCGTATTTTCATAGGGGATATTAGAGCTACGGCGCCTCTGTATATGATTGCTATTTCGTATTGGGAAGGAGGTTACAAAGAAACAGCAAAATATATTTAAAAGCAAAATAGGCGGATTCAACTCCCAAGTGCAACTGAGTCAAATCCTGTTTTGTGATTCAATCAAATCACATAATTCTTGGTCATTCATCATATCTATAGGTTTAGGTACAGTAATAGCTATGTCTTCACTGCCATCAGATGTGCATCTTAGGGTAAATCTTTCAGGAGGATTACCACCAATAGCTTCACACGTTATGTACCACTTTATCCCATCTTTGCATTGGATATTTTTACATTTTCCTAATTCATCCATAATACATCCTTTCGGCTTTTTGATGTATTTACCAGCGACACTCTAAAAACAACAAGTCTGTTTTGCAAGGGAAAAGCTTTTATTTATTGGGTTTTGATTGTTGCAATTATTGTTAGCCCAATGGTATGATATAGGAGCGAATTTTCGTGTAGCCGCCTGTTAAGACGCAATCCTTTTTGCGGCCTCACAGGGAGATAAGATGTCTTTGATACCTATAGGTAGTAAGAGTTTTGCTTTTCTATGAAAATTTCCATCCAAATTTTCTCAGATACTCAAGCATATTGTATCCCTTATTTTTATTAGGGTCAATATTTCAGCCGCTCGTTAGGAAATATTTATGAAACAACATCGATATTGGATATTGAAGTAACTATAGAAGAACATAACATCTCTTCGTAAATATCCAAAGCATTCGACAAACAATGCATCAAGTGACTCCACGTCCCACAAGATAATCCCTTTCCTTTTTCAAATTTGTAGGATTCTCCATCAATTATTACCGTTTTCGATGCTCGGCTATGAATGCAAGCGGAATGGAAGGTATTTCGAATCCACGCCGGAACCATAAGAATTTTATGCTTATTTTTATGATCATCTACCTTTGTCGCTTCTAGAAGACGTAAACTACTTTTGCAAAAGGTCTTTTGTGCTTTTTCACCAGGTATGGCATCCAATACACGTTCGATACAGTTTTCTATGGCAAACTGTGTCATTGTAATGAAACTTAACTTTGCGTTCTTGTTGAGGCCATCCAGACAGGATTCCAAATCCTTGGGTTGCTGTAGCCCGAGAAGCTGCATTATGATAGGGACATTGCCTCTTATTTCAGCATTCTGTTGTAACTTGATGGGAACAGCAGAAATGGTATTACATAATTGCATTACATGAATGATTCCTTTAGCACGAGCATCGCCATTAGGCAAATCAAGCTTTTCAAGGATATGGTTACATTTATCCTTTACAGCTTGGATTTGGAGACCGCGTTCTTTCCAAGTTTTAGCCAAATAAAACATGATTATCTTAAGCTCTCTACAATAATTATGCAGTGGAAAACCGATCCACCATACTTGTTTATCCCTTTGATTGAGGTCGTTTCTTATCTCGCTGCACTCTTCAAGATGAACGTATCATGCCTTCAAGGGTAGAGAATAACAGAAAGAAAATCAACAATCAAGAATTAAACAGCAAAATTGTGGAGGCCCTTTTCAAATGATTCCGTTCACGGAAGGCCGGATCTTTGATATTGATGAATGATTATTGATTATTGGAATTGAGAAGTGAATTTCAGATTCGTTGGCTTTTCTTTTTACACGTGTACGAATATAATTTCGTATGCCAGATTTGTCCACTCACTTTGTTCGGTCGGGATGACAAAGAACTGGATTCCTGCTTTCGCAGGAATGACAAGAATGAAGATTGCCGCAGTCTGCCCCCGGCAGAAGAGCTGTGTAAGTACACCCGGGGGTAAACTCCAAAGCAAGTAAGCACACACCGGGGACAAGCTCTGGATAAAGTCCAGATTATTACGTATTGGGAAGGGAATATTATTGAAAAACAGCCTGCTATTTGATAATCTTAATTAAGAGCACCTAACAAAATGACTCTGCATTCAAACGGCTTATTTCGAGATCGGAA
>VRUK01000146.1 GCA_019456195.1 Planctomycetota bacterium
GTGATCTGTGAAAAATAATATTGGGCAATTCTCCCACCATAAAGAACACCGCAATCCTTGTGCCGAACAGGATTGGAACAGCTATGGTTACGCCTGAGGCAAACAAAAATATATTTAATTTTTGTAGTAACAAGACGTTTATTATTTCCATTACAGTGGTGCTGGTGGTTATAATTGTAATGTACTTTCGAGACCGGCAGCAACAACATGTTTTTGAATTGCGCCGCCTTGAGAAACGAGTGGAAATGCTCGAGGAATTGGGCATGCCACGACAACAAAATGTTTGGTAATATACCAGCGAGTGCAGGTGTTAGAACTTTCTTTTAGCCTCAGCTTGAGAGACTGAAAAGTTGCTTGCCGACATCTGTTTTTAGATTTTTAATTGTGTTATTGGAGTAAATATGAATTCAACCGGTGTTTGTCGTAACTTCGTTTGTGGCATCGGAAAATTCGTCGGAGGAAGTATAAATGTCATGTCCACTGTCCGAAAAGCCGTTGGAAAATCGTTTGGAAAATCGATAGGAATATTTCGATACCAGCCCTCGGCGAACAGGATTAGATCGGTCGTTATGGAGGAGCTGGCACGCTCACTGAACGGCACTACTCTGGCTGAGCTTGAAGAACGGCTGCGGCTTATGGCCGACACCATAGAAGCTATTCAAAAGAAAATGCTGGAACTAAGCGGTCGTGGCCTTGGGCATGATGCGCTTGTCTCGGCGGCAATGGCTTCAGTCGAAAACGTGAACCAGCTTAATAGCGAGGAAAAAACAATACTAACAAATATTTTCAGGCAGAACGTTGTTATTCAGAAACCGGAACTTGTTGATTCCGCTATCGGTCAGACGTAAGCAGGGGTGATATCATCATTAATGTCTCTGATGATCTGCTGTTCGATTAATAATAGCAAAGCGTAAGGAGAACTAAAAATGCGTAAAGCTGCAACCAAAGAAAAAACGAAGAAAAAATCTTCCGTGGCATCTCTTCGTCCCGGCAAATTGAACTCTTTCAGACCCGACAGTGAGGCCCTGTTCGTGGGCGTCGATCTGGGTACCTGCCGAGCATCAATATCGGCCAGTAACGGCATTCGAGAGGTGGTTCCTACCTATGTAGGTTATCCGAAAGATAATATCTCTGAAGAGTTGTTAGGCGCCGAGCCGCTCTTTGGGGAAATGGCGCTCAAACATCGTCTCTCGGTAGAGCTGATTCGCCCGTTGGCTCATGGAGTAATACAAGACAGTAATAAAAGCAGCAAGAACAGACATCTCGTGGCTGCACAACAGTTGGTCCGCCACCTTTTGGAGAAAGCACAGCCGAAACCCGGCCATCCTGTCTATGGTGTGATTGGTGCACCAGCAAGAGCCAGTATCGCCAGCAAACGTATTCTCATAGATGCAGCCCGAGGCATACTTGACGCGGTAATGATTGTTTCGGAACCTTTTTCTGTGGCTTATGGACTGAATATTCTCGACCGGGCCCTGGTTATTGATATTGGTGCAGGGACAGTCGATTTATGCCGCCTGCATGGAACGCTGCCTGAAGAACAAGACCAGATTACTCTGGACGAGGCCGGCGATTTTGTGGATGAAACGCTCTTAAGTCTGATTCGCAAGAAACATCCCCAGGCACAATTCAACGTTAATATGATCAGGGCGTTAAAAGAACAGCATGGCTTCGTTTCGGAAAATGCGGACAGGGTAACAGCCCGTTTTCCTGTAAAGGGCAGACCAAAAGACTTTGATATCACCGATGAACTGCGGACAGCCTGTAGAAGCATTGTCCCCGGTATCATTGACTCAATCGCACAGTTGATTGGTACTTATGATCCGGAGTTTCAGGAAGCCATTCGCTCCAGGGTTGTCCTGGCTGGTGGAGGAAGCCAAATGGCCGGCCTGGCATCGCTTATCACTCAAGGTATGGAAGAGCTTGGCGGAGGAAAGGTAACCTGTGTGGATGAACCGGTTTTCGCCGGCTCCAACGGAGCGTTGAAAATGGCACAGCGAATGCCAAAGCATTTCTGGCAGGTGCTGGTTTGAGCAGATAACGAGCTTATCACAGAAAACAAGAGAGCAATAACTTTGAAAGGAGTATAACAAATGAAGGAAGGTTTAGTGATTGGCGGCGGCATCGTCGTAGCAGGTGTTTTTGTAGGTTATGTAGCATATACAATCGTGAAGAAAAAACCAAAATTATTGAAAAACACCAGGAAAAAAATTTCCAATATAGTGAAGAAAACTTCAACATTTGCTTCTGAAGCAAAGCAGGCGTTCGCAGAAGGATTTAAAGGCGCACAGCCAAAAACCTCAAAGCCAAAAGTCGCTACAGCATAAAAACTTTATTGTTGGCTGCATCTTGAAAAACAACCAGCCAGTACGCTAATGTTAATGTTACGGCATGGCGGCATGGGGATTAGCTTAAAGGTTATCAAGAGCCATTTAAGGTAAGAACCACCAAGTAAGAACCACCGAGGGGGGATTTTTTTTCTCCTTTGTTTGATAGTCATACATCATAATGCCTGAAAAAGATAAATGTATCAAATGCGCAGCCCAGCTTTCGTGGATCAGTATATTGGACAGCGCTTTCCTGGCACTTTTTAAAGGTGTTATTGGAATATTATCAGGAAGCCGGGCCTTAACAGCCAGCGCCCTTTATTCACTCCATGACGTGATTTCCGGCATTGCTGTTCTTATCGGCTTGAAAATATCAACAAGACCCGCCGATAAAGAGTACCCTTTTGGCTACGGCAATGTTGAATATATCGTCTGTGTTTTTACGAGCATTCTTATCCTGGGAGCTACGATTTTCCTGCTGGGTGATTGTATAAGGATCATCTTCATGGGTGAACACGTCCCTCCGAATTGGGCGGTTTTGATAGCAGCGATTACTTCTGTTCTCGCCAACGAGGTAATTTACCGATATAATATTTGTGCACATAAACATATGAACAGCCCCGCTCTTTTGGCCCATGCCAAACATCACCGTGCCGATGTGATTTCTTCGCTTGCAGTGGTTGTCGCTGTCGTTGGAGGTGCGATGGGATATCACTTCCTCGACGTCGTTGTCGCGGTATTTGAAACGGGACACCTTCTTTACCTCAGCATCGAACTTCTTTATCATGGCGGCTCAGGACTTATAGACAGAGCAATTAAAGACAATGACATTTCTTTGATAAGGCAGCTTTTATCTGATATGGCTGAAATCAAAAAAGTAAAAGATATAAAAACAAGACAGATCGGAAGGGACGTATGGGTTGATCTATATGTTTCTCTGCCGAAAAACAAGACCATCGAAGAAGTAAACACAATATCAACCCGGATTCGCCACGGCATCGCAGAAAGGCTTGAACATCTGGGAAATGTTAAAGTCATTTGTGAGTAAAAATTGATTCCCCAACGCTGCCTTAATTGCGGTAAAAAAGTAGAATGGATAGTTTTAGGGATAAACTTCTGCTTATTTTTATTCAAGGGATGGTTTGCCCTTATCAGTCACAGCAAGAGCCTTCTCACCGATTCATTTGAATCTTTAGCAAATTTCATCATCACTATCGTTGTCATTGTAAGCCTTAAAATGGCATCGAGGAATGCTGATGACAAATTCCCTTATGGTTACGGCAAGGTGGAATTTCTCGCATCAGCGATTGTTAATATGCTGCTTATGATCGCAGCGATAGTTTTCATTTTCATATCCTTCAGTGAAATGGTAATGGTCGGGCCTGAGAAGCCGCCCGGACTAATAGCGATTATTGCCGCCGTCATATCGATTTTTGTTAATTATATAGCCTTTGGCTACGGTCGCTGCGTAGGGGAAAAGGTCGGCAGTACCGCTATTTTGGCCAACGCACAGATAAATCTTGCCGACATAGGAACTTCTGTTGCAGTAATAGTGGCTGTTGTCGGCAGTAATCTTGGCTTTTCTCAGCTTGACCATATAGCGGCAATTATCATTTGCGTCCTCATCATCAAAGTAACACTGGACGGCGCAAAGAATGCCGTTAAGGGGCTGATGGATGTTTCTTTGCGAGTCGAAGAGTCACATATACGAAACTTAATTGAAGATATCGAAGGCATTGAACGTATCGGTGACGTACGAGTCAGACTGGTCGGTCGAAGCCTTTTAGTTGATGTTGATATTTTCCTTCCATCCAACTGGCTTTTGAGCAGAGGTTTGATTATTGTCCGCAAGGTCAAAGATGTCCTGTGCAGAAAAATTAAAAACATTTCAGATGTTTCCATACAACTGCTTGTCTTACCTGTTACGGATGAGCCTGCACACAAAACAAATATCAATCAAAGAAAACAAAAAAATAAATAATCCTGTATATGTACCTTCCACATAAAAATTCTTTTTCTATCGCTGGCCACAAAACAACACCGATGGATTGCTTTATCGAAAGAATCAGGAACTTGTTTTGGATAACGATAATTTTTATGTTTGTTGCCGTTATCTTTGCGATTGTAACATCATCCAGGCAGGCAAAGCCCGTCTATTGGAACACTGCCGTTTCAATTCCGCAGGGAGGTCAGTTTCGGACTATAGCTCTATCATATTGCCCCTATTGTCCGGGTCTTCTTGATACTCAGGGACGGTGTAACAGCCGCGGGTGCCCGATTTACAGCCCGGGCTGGGGAAAGACTTCAACAAACCCCGGAAGTATTACCACCGTAGGAAATATTCCTGTAAAACATGTGTTAATCAAAGAACTGGCGTTGGAAGTAGCTGCCTTAGAAGGCAAGTCAAGCGTGATAATTCAATCTGTTTACGTGGGCGGCAACGCAGAAAAAGCCGGCTTGAAAGCTGGTGATAGAATTGTAAGGTTCAACGGCCGTAATATTCAAAATGTTAAGCAGTTCAACTCCACTGTTCTCCGGGCACAACCCGAAGCGTTCGTGAAAATACAGGTCGTTAGAAACGAAAAGAAAATAAAATCGAACGTGATGATTGGCGAAGGTGAAATGGAAGGCGTAACGGTACCAACAACACCGAATACCGCATTTTAAGTCAGTTATGACTGTTCTGATTTATTTAGGAAAGTGTAATGAAACTTTGTAATGAAATTTTGATAAATAGAAAATATAAATAATACCGGATTCTTTATCTGTACCAGACACAATAGAGGAAAGTTACTATCGAAACATTAGCAAGATGGATATGGGATCCGACACTTTGCCTCGTTTATCTATCATTAGGTCTAATCTTTATATACCTTACCAGTGCAATTGCCTGGAAGAAAAGTCTGTCGGTATTTTTAGAAATTATTCGGGATAATCAGTCAATATTTAGTGACCGAATTGTTTCGCACAAAAAGGCCATACTTTTATACCTTACCCGTCGGGCTATTGCTCTTGCAGGTAAGAAAAAGCCGCCGGAATTTTTAGAATTAGAAAATGATCGGGATACCCCGTCAATACCCCGCGACCGAATTATTTCGCACAAAAAGGCCTTCCTTACCGTCGTTGCCACAACAGTAGGGATCGGTAATATTGCCGGAGTTGGGACCGCGATCCACCTTGGAGGGCCGGGAGCTTTGTTCTGGATGTGGGTGTCCGCTCTTTTCGGCATGTTTTTTAGAATGGTGTCCACCTATATGGCAATCAAGTTGCGGCCTGTCGATAGCAACAATTTATCTTTTGCCACACCAATGGTCTATCTTGAAAAATATATGACCGGAAGATGGAATTTTATCCCCCAACTGGTGGCGGGGCTTATATTAGTCCAGGGAATAGTCCTCTACAATTTGGTCCAAGTTAACTCCGTAGCTCACGCCGTACACAACAGGTTCGGCGTCCCCAATTCTGTGATCGCAATTTTAATGACCATCTGTGTCGGCATAGTCATCCTGGGCGGCTTGACGAAAATTGTAAATTATTGTTCGGTAATCTCTCCTATTGCGATTGCAATTTATGTTGCTGCCGGGATTGTTGTACTTGGCTCACATCCTGTTCAGACAATAAATTCACTTGGACAGGTTTTCTCTGGTGCTTTCATGCCTTATTCCATTGCCGGAGGGGTTGCCGGGTATACTGTTCTTCAAGCAATGCAGTTTGGTGTTTCCCGCGGAATATTTTCACATATGTCAGGAATGGGAACAAGCACCTTTTTACAAGCAGCAAATAGAGATGCACCAGCAAAGGGGGCATTTATGTCAGCAATGACCCCTTTTGTTGATACGATAATAATCTGCAGTATTACGGGCCTGGTGATTCTTTCTGCTCCCAACTGGAAGTATCAAACTGGAGCATATCTCACTGCAGAGTCCTTTGAGGCGGGTTTAGGCTTTCTCGGTCAGATAGTTGTCGTTTTAAGTCTTATTATTTTTGCTCTTACAACAACTTTCGCATTTGCTCATATCGCAGAAAGATGTTTTAAGTATCTCGGAGGCACAAATTCCTTTTATTATAGAATTTTCTTCCTTGTCGTGGTCTTTCTTGGTCCTTTTCTCGAATTACGATTTGTATGGTCTCTCAGCGACATTATTATAGCGATGATTATTATTTTTCACCTGGTCCCTCTGCTGTTTATCACTTTGATAAATCGTGAAAAAATGTATAAAGATCTGCAGTCTTTAAACTTCAAAACAAAATGATCAGCTTTTCCCAATGAGTTCGCAAAATCAGGTCAACATGGAAAATGAAAAACTAAAAGAGCAAGCCGAGCGGTTGTATCTTCAGGGCTTATTACATGCTTTCGCCGGGGCCGGCAACTCTGCGGATACAGAAAGCAGGAAACGTGCAGCCGGCCTATGGCGGCAGGCACGGAAGTTATACCAAAAGGCCGGCGATAAAAACAGAGCCAGGGAATTAAGTCAATCATTAGCCATCTTGTATAAAAAGGAATATCTGAATTCCCATAATAGCAAAAAAAAATGCAGTATCGCCGGGAAATTCAAAGACTGGCTTATGTTTCTTAAAATCGGATGTTTCGGCTTTGGCGGGCCGATGGCGGTATTTTCCCTGCTGCAGGATGAGTTAGTACGTGAAAAACAGATTCTAACCGATAAGGATTTCCTTGAAGGTGCGGTACTGGGTGATGTTTTACCAGGACCGGTAACGATGGATATAGTAACCTATACAGGCTATAAACTGAAAAAGTGGTACGGCGCGCTGATTTCAACGGTTGCCTTCATCCTGCCGTCATTTGTTCTAATGATCATCCTTGCCATACTTTATGACAAATACAGTATAACACCTCAAATATCGGTGGTTTTTAAATGTCTAGGCGCTGCCGTTACCGGCCTGATACTCTCTGTGGCCCTCAAACTCACGAGAGCTGAAATGAAAGATTATCGTGAGTTGTGTATTTTGATATGGGCTTTTGCTTCATCATTAATCTTTAAGCTGGATATTGTGATAATAGTCGGACTCTGCGGATTAGTTTCAATAGTTATTTATCACGATGAGCCAAAAAAATCTGAAACAAAATGATAAGTACATTGTTCAAACTAACCTGGGTATTTCTAAAGATTGGCACCTTCTCTTTTGGTGGCGGTTTCGTTATGATACCGATGATAGAAAACGACGTTGTCAATACCTATGGCTGGCTAACAAAAGCAGAATTCGTTGATGCAGTTACCCTGGGCCAGATTACGCCCGGGCCTGTAATAATTTCCGCGACATTTATAGGTTATAAAGCCTGTGGAATTCTGGGTGCAACAGTCGCCACCATAAGTGTGATTTTGCCGTCTTTTGTAATGATTTGTCTTGCCACGGCGGCAATAAAAAAGTTTCACGAAAATAAAATATTAGCAAATTTCCTTCGTGGAGCACGTATTGCGGTTATCGGTTTGGTTTTTGATGCCGGTATAAGTATAGGCAGGAGTTCCGTAGTTGATCTCACAACGATTTTAATTGCCGCGGCAAGCATTATTTGTTTGTTCAAGTACAAAGTAAATCCAATTTGGGTCATGCTTGGTGCGGGAATTGTGGGATTAATATTGGGGGGGGTAGTATAATTATTTCTTCCAAATAACGACGAGTTCAATTTTCCTTAAAGAATAATGGTCTAAATCAGCAAACGAGGTGACACGTTAAATGATATTTGAAACAATTATCTTGGCCGGGCTTGCAAAACTCGGATGTATTGTGGCTGCAGTGAAGATTACCAAACGGAAGAAGCAAACTGGGGAAGTGGCGAAAAATAAGAAAAAACCCAATGCCGAAGACGGGTAAAACGTAAAAGATTTTCACAGGCTTAGTCTGGAAATCCCGAGAAGATAAATGTGTGGTACAGGATAAGAGATAAATTCCTTAAAAGTAACTGGCAGAAAGCAGATATGACAACGGATATAAATGTCAGAACAGGTCAAACAGGCACGAGGGGTGTGAGGAAGTTAAGAGATAATTCGAGCAGTTCCAATTCGGTTAAGAAGATTGCTATTGTGGGCCTGCCGAATACAGGCAAAAGTCAGATATTCAATAATCTGACAGGTAAGTATTCATTAGTTGCCAACTATCCGCTCACTACCGTTGAGATGAACAAAACAAAATGCCTGATTGATGGCCAGACTTATGAGGTCATTGATACCCCCGGCCTTCATTGTCTTTATATACATTCCGAAGAAGAGCTTATAGTCCGTGATATGATTTTTTCTGAAAAGCCGGACATAATCCTCCAGTGCTTCGACGCCAACCAATTGAAACAATCACTAACCCTTACGGCGGATCTTCTGGAACTGGGAATACCTATGGTAATATCGCTCAACGCTATAGATGAAACCGCAAAAAAGGGAATATGGATAGATTCAGCCGGGCTGTCACATACTTTAGGCGTTCCTGTCATCGAGTCTATTGCCATAAATGGCTTAGGAACAAAAGACCTCAAAGCTGCCATAGGCAAAGCTCGAAGGGGCAAATCTAATCTCCAGTATGGTAAACTCATAGATGATGGAATATCGGCCATTTCTTCGGAGCTTCCGGAAAATATACCCTTTAAGCGAAAAATTGCAATTCTTCTTTTGCTCAACGACCCGTTCCTGTCGGATTACCTTACAAAAGAATACGGCCGGGAAAAAGTCACTCAGTTAGCCGAACAGGTAAGCAGGTTCAAACGGCAATTCGCTGGACACCTCGGTCGTGCCATGAATAACAAGCGCAAGCACTGGGTGAATGAGTTGGCCGAAAAAACAACAAGAAAGCAAAAGATTGCCCCCGGGCAGTTTTCTGCCGCCTTTGGCCGATTGAGTCGCCATCCGGTATTCGGAATCCCGATTCTGCTTATGGTGATTCTTATTATGTATCTGCTTGTTGTCAATGTCGCCAACGCAGTAGCAGGTTTGATGGAGCATGCTTTATGGGTTCCTGTCGAAAGTAAAATCGACAGCCTTGTAACAGTCCAGTGGCTAAACGACTTTTTGATAGGCGACTACGGTGTTTTATCGTTAGGCTTGGCCAATGCCTTTTTGACTATTTTACCTATACTTACGATTTTCTTTATAGCGTTTAACATTCTTGAGGATATCGGTTATATACCCAACTTGTGCGTTTTGACAAGAAGAATTTTCGACAAGATCGGATTAAGCGGCAGTGCTATTATGCCTTTGGTACTGGGCTTTGGCTGTAAAACTATGGCAACCTTAGCAACGAAAAGCCTGCGATCAAAAAAAGAGATATATATCGCGATTTATTTAATCGCATTTGCCATTCCTTGCGCTGCTCAGATGGCACTGAATATGAGCATACTTGGCAGGATGGGTGTAAAGGCATTTGCAATAGCCTTTTCCGTATTGGTGTTTGTGGAGATCGCGGCCGGAGTGGTCTTGAACAGGATTTTGAAGGAAGAAGAACGCAGTGACTTCTTACAGGAACTGCCTGCCATACGACTGCCTAATCCGAAAGCTGTGATTGTAAAAACGTATTACAGGCTTTGGTGGTTTATCAAAGAAGCGGTACCTGTATTTATATACGCAGCGGTTATTCTGTTTGTGATTGATAAGGCGGGAATACTTGGCGCAGTTAAAAATTTGTTAAGCCCCGTTATGAATGACTTTTTAGGGCTTCCAGTGCAAATGGTCGATGCCCTTATCCTGTGCATGGCCAGGCATGAAGCTGCCGCTGGTTTGATTATAAAACTAATAAAGGAAGGCCAGCTTAATTATATTCAATGTATAGTTGCTGTAACTATTACGACGATGTTTGTCCCCTGCTTTGCCAATATAATGGCGATGACCAAAGAGTTGGGTGCAAGACGAGCTATTACTATGGCGGTTATTATAAATGCAAGTGCATTTTTGATAGCAGCCTCATTGAATTGGGTGTTAGTTGGGCTGCTTGGACAGTGAAAGGATACTATGGGTCGCAAAAGAGAAAAAGATGAGCATATTGAGCATTTGTATTATATGAAGGAAGAAGGCACGAATTCAATAGCTGCTCTAAAAAACGCATTGAATGAACACTATGATGCCCTCATAATCGATGAACTTGCACTGGAAGACATGGTACAGCTAAGCCAGGACAATAACACAATCGTTCTTACAGAAAAAGGGACCGGTTGTGCCCGGCAGCTAATCCGTGCCCACAGACTTGCCGAAAGATTACTTTACAACGTCCTTGGTGGTGATTTTGAATCAGGCGCCTGTGAATTCGAGCATACTGTAACGCCCGAACTCGTCGACAGTATTTGTATTTTGCTTGGCCACCCAAAGGCTTGTCCACACGGATCGCCGATACCGGAAGGGCAATGCTGCAGGGAATCTTGCCGGACAGCTCAAAGCTCTATTGTGCCGTTGGTCGAATTAAAAGTAGGCCAATCTGCGCGAATTGCTTATATTAATTGTAAAAGTGACCAGCAGCTTCATAAAATAGACAACCTGTGTATAAGGCCGGGGGCAATTATTACATTGCACCAGAGATATCCGTCCTATGTAGTTGAGTGTGAGAGCAGCAACATTGCCATGGATGAACAGATAGCTTCCAATATCTGTGTGTGGAGAGAACCTCAGCATTTACCGCTGGTACAAAAGAAACGCCTAATCCAAAAAGAAAAAAGACCGGCCGGAGAATAATCCAGACATAGCAAAAAAGATAATTAATAATACTCCCCTACCATCACATCTTCGATATCAATCTCTTTGTTATACCAATCTTATAAGAAAAAGGGTATCCTCTTAGTAAATGGAGACTACGGCCGTTTCCCTGAGAAATCAGCCCTTTTTTTTCGATTTCATTAACTTCTGCTGGACGCGCCCACTGGTTCGACTCGTCTCACTACGTATGTCGCGCATGGTATTCTTGAATGCGTCGAGTTCGTTTTTGTTCGCCTCATAGTTAATAGTCACCATCTTAATTTCATTTTCAAGGCGTGTGTTCGTCTCCATCAATTTTCGATTGTTGGCCCGCTGATCTTCGAGCTGTTTACGCAGATCGGATGCTCGACCGTCGGCAATGATAAGTTCCTCTCGAAGTTTGATCTCTGTTTTATGAAGATCTTCTATTTCACCTCGCAGAGCTCGCACGTCGTGAATTGTTTCAGCCAGTTCTATTTCCACGGCCACCTTCGCTGCTTCTGAAGCTTCCAGACGCCTTGTCGCCTGCACCTCTGACTGAATACGATCACCCAACTCTTCGGACAACTTCTTTTGAGCCTCATCAAGTTGAGATTCCAAAATATCGTTTAGCTTGAACACCGTCTCAACTTGTCCTTCAAGGCCCTTGACAGTGGAAATGATACTGACTCTCTCTTCAGAAGCATCTGAAAAGCCCTTTGATTTGTCTCCGCCCTGGCTCAGCAACATGTCGAAATCAGTAATCACAGCATCATCTACAACAGTCCTACCTGTCTTTGTCTTCTTTGTAGTTGTTTTTTTTCTTTTGCTTGTCTTTTGTTTCTGGTTTTTTGGCATCAGATACACTCCTTAATGTTATTGTAAGCGTGGGTTTTGATTAGCGACATTCTCCATTAAGTATCATAATTCAAAACCGAAAAGCACGCCTTTTACAGCCCTTAATTCTTGTTTTTTTGAGTATGGTTAAGGATCCAAAACCATATTCTCAACATTTAATCGAAAATATAGGCTTCCTTACATATCCTTATCTACACACTGTTTGGCTATAATGAAATTATATTAAACCGAGCATTACATAAAACAACTTCAATTTTCCCACTCGTGTCTAACGTCGCTACAACTATCAGTTATTCGGCAATATTCTGACTCCACTTAATTACACGATGCTCACATCAAAATATTTTTTTCAAAGAAAGATACAATTTAGCATGTGTTTACTATCAAGAGGATGTACGTTATCGGTCCACGTCCTGATGTTAATTCAGGCTTGTTCAGATGCTTTAATTAAGCATTATAATGAAAAAAAAAGTGCCGCTTGAAAAGAGAATTTTCGATTTAGGTATCTTCCATTAGAAACGGCCAGATTGTCAATTTGACAGATACAATTATTGAGTGAGGGATTTCGTCTAAACACAAGGCTTGCTGTCTCGGCTCAAGCAGAGGTGTACTAAAGGCGGCCTGTAAAAATTGCAGCCCACCTTCAAAACGAACTTCTGCGTTTCTATTAGCTTCAAAAAGGCTTGAGGTTGCTCCGAACGCAATAGAACTGGATCACGTAGTAGCTAACGGAGAGAAGAAACGCACTCCGTGGCGGCCTAAAAAAATCGAAAAATAAGGAGTTATGAAAAATATTGCCTGAAAACTGCCTGAAATTAATCACCCCTTATTCCAAGCATAAATTATAAAAGCCTTGTAAGTGCTTATTTCACAAGGCTTTCTACTAATGGGCGATACTGGATTCGAACCAGTGACCTCACGGGTGTGATCCGTGCGCTCTAACCAGCTGAGCTAAACGCCCTGATAAGTTTCTAATATCTATTAAAAGGAAAGGGTGATTTTAATCTGCGAATCTTAAATCGTCAATCACAAATTAAGTTACCACTATATTGAGACGCCCTAATTTGACGCCCTTCATGCTCAATATACTCTCAGCCACTTTATTGATTTCGCCGACTTGCCCCCGAATCACAATCACCTCCAGACAATCGTGCTCGTCCAGATGAACGTGCAGAGAGGAAATCACCTGAAGGGAAGATGCCAGGCTGTGCGAATGCTGCAGAGCAATCAGCTTGTCGGTCAGCTTTGTCGAATGATGGTCGTAAACCAGAAATACCGCAGCTACTCCTTTGGCTTTTGGGTCGCTGAGCCGCTCTTCGCTCAGTTCCTTGCGTACAAGGTCACGCAGCGCTTCCGACCGGCTCTGATAGCCCCGTTTGCCGATAAGCTCATCAAACATCGAAAGCAGCTCTTTATCAAGCGAGACACCGATACGTTCAATTTGTGTCATCTTCATTCTCAGAT
>VRUK01000147.1 GCA_019456195.1 Planctomycetota bacterium
TTGAAGGACTGTTGAACCCCTCATAATAGCAACCTGTGTGTTCATGAATGATTCATACAGGGGAATCATTCCGTTGTCCTCTGTTCGGAAGACCAGATGCGGGATAATAGGCCGAACTCGTATTTCCGCCTCAGCCCTGTATTCAGGAATTAGCTGCGTCCAGATGGCGGCAATCACAAGAGCGGCCACCAGAAAAAAAACAAAAAATAAAAGAATTAGTTGTTTTATCATTATTACACCTCCTGTTAGTGTAGTGTTTTCGAACGGCTCGCTACTGATATGATTATATACTTCCTGAATGCTACCAGGCAAGCAAAATCAAATCTAATTATTGACTTCTAAGCCCAATATTCAGTAGAATTACCCACATGGAAAAGGCTGAAATCAAAGGTACGCCAATTATCTAAAAGACCTTAAGCCAGAATCCATAAATTAAAAAACCGGATTCCCGCTCCTTCGTCCTTGCTCAGGACAGGTTTCGCAAAAATGACAAAATGTAATAATTACTTATTAGAGACGTCACTATTTCAGTGAAATATTTAGATTTACCGGCAAGCCCTTATCCGGGGCAACCAGGAAATTTGTCACCTTGTATCTCAACTCGGTCTGTTCGGCCTTGCTATCAACTTTTGTCTTTACTATCGTGACGGCATTGGCGGGAAGTTCCAGTTTCTGTCCACCCTGTCCGAGATCCAACACCTGGATATCAATATCGGAATTATTCGTAATCTCAAACCATATTGTATCACCCTTCCTTAGATAAGGCTTATCAACGTGAACGGCCTTTCTGAAAATCGCATGAAGATAATTCGGTTTGCCGATCAACTGATTCTGGAACCAAACCGCCGTTCTGCCTGCAATTAAACCTTCTCTTAGGGCTTTTATACTCTTTTCTTTAGCAAAAACAAGCGTCATCGGTCTGTGATTTTCAGATGTAATTTCTGTTCCAACCATGGGCTGATGTATATCGGAATTTCCCATCATAGTGAGGTTCTTTTCCAGGGCCCACTGATGTGCTTCGGGGTAATAGCTGACACCGTTTACAACCTCAATTCCCTGAAACAATAGATTTTCATATAATTGAGTATGTATATCGAACCAACCCTTAAACTTGGGTTTCCAGCCGGGATGATTCCAGAATACAAAGGCACCCTGATTGTTAGCTGCCTTTACGGCGTCGACAAACTCTTTAGTATCGAGAAGATTTATATCCTGCAGGAATAATGCATTGAAATGGCCCGGAGGTGTCTCACGGGTAATCTCAGTCGCTTTTATAAGCAAAATATTTTTTTCCAGGGCACTTCTTAAAGCAATTTCATAAGGACGGCTATGATTGGTAGGAATGTCCTTCTTTTTCGGCTGATATTCAATATGGTCGGTTATTGCAATAGCGTCAAGACCCTCTCTCGCGGCTTCATCAACACGTACAGTAGGCCATACTGTGCCATCGGAAAAAACGGTATGCATGTGAAAATCGCACTTCAGTGTTTTGTAACCGAGAATGTCAGGGATGTTAATTTTATGCTTGGCTTGGGCGGTGGTAAATGTGGTAAGTAAAAGACAGGTGATAACGACAAGACAAATTGCTTTAAGCTTCATTTTCAAAACCCTTTCCTTTATTTAAGACATTTTCGAATAAACAGCCTGTTAGCAAAATCCGGCTATACTTGTACTTTCATCTATTTTATCGAAGCTAACATATTTGCATTGAAATTGCAATATTTTTCGCACTGCTTTGACGAAAGAGGCTGGGCCAGTAGTCACTCACCGGATCCTATTATTTCTCCGGTCCGATGGAGATAAGTTTCGAATAAGTGCGAAGGTATATTCTCCCGTCTGCGACGGCAGGAGTAGCGTGGCTTCTTTCACTCAAAGGATTGACCGCCAGCAATTCGTATGTGGAGGCGGCCCTGATTACAACAACTTCGCCGGCGGTTGTGATACAGTAGAGTTTGCCGCTTACCCATACCGGCGAGCCGAAGAATTTGCCAGCCGGCTTCTCCCGCCAGAATTGTTCGCCTGTTGCGCTGCGCAGGCAGGAGACATAACCCGTATCATGAAATGTAAACAGTAAGCCTTCATTAGCCAGAGAGGTGGGAACATAGGGAGCTGTGGTGCGGTCAACCGTGTACACCTCTGTTGGCAGGAAGGAATCATCTTTTTCGCCAGGCCGGACCGCAACAAGACACCTACCCCTGGAACCATCACCACAACTACCGATTAATAGCTGGCCTGCAATAACAGGCGAACTCACTACGCGAGCAGGTAATACCGATTCGGCTTCCCATATTACCGTTCCTTTGCGGGGATTAACGCCGGTTATGCCATAAGAATGGCTGGTAAAAATCAACTGTGTTATATCTGTCTGCGGTGAGTAAAGGCACGGTGTTGAGTAGGAGGTTTTGGGACCGGTTTGCCGCTCCAGTTCCCAGCGTGTCCGGCCGGTCTTACGGTCAACTGCAATCCAGGCACTGCGGGCATCCTTGGTGCTTTTTTCGTGTTCGTGGGTAAAGACCACAATGTCATCCCAAACAATTGGTGAGCCGCCCGCGCCATGCTGGCAATACACACCCTCAAAGGTGCGTTTCCAGATTCCCACGCCATCGTGGTCGAGAGCTATCAGGATTGTCTCTTTGGGGGTAGGCCAGAGTACATAGACATGGTCGGCATCTACGGCCGGCGTTGCGGCAGCGTAGCTGTTGCGAGGATTCGGACGGTACGAAGCCAGCGAGTATTGTTTTTGCCATAATATTTTGCCATCAGATGCTCGCAGAGCCAACAGGTAACCGTAGTCTGTTTTCTGGTCTCCGCTGGTCACGAAGACTTTGTCGCCCCAGAGTACCGGCGAGGAATGACCTCCTCCGGGAAGACTTATTTTCCAGTTGTAGTCCTTTTGCGTCCATTTAACAGGGATGCTTTGAGCGTAACTGATACCCTGCCCATTGGGACCGCGATATCGCGGCCACTGCTGCCCCTTAGAAATGGAAGAAAATGAAATGACAAATGATATTAAAAGAACTTTCAGAACTTGTTTGGTTGTTTTCGCCGGTTGCTTTTGTTTTTTCATCGTACATCCCTCATATTACACAACTTACAACAGCAGTTTCATATAATATTTTTACATCAAAGATAAACGCTTGTCCATTACATTATATTACCAAATCCTTATCGCCTTTAATCGTAATTGTATTTTATCCAGAATCGGCCTCTAAACAGAAGCTGATAAGAAAAATGAATATAAAAAAGCCCCCACGAAGTTATAGACAAGTGTATCCCTTAATTTTCATTTTTTGAATGTTTTTTTGAGATACTCGCCTTCTGCTTCGCAGGGGCAATATTAAATTATGGCTCTTTCCTTTTTTTTCTTAGCTATCCCTGATACTGCCCATATCACGATCTGACTTGATTGCAAAACTCTACAGTGGACATCATCAGCTCAAACTAAATATGGCCGGATTGGTCATTTTCCAGAGCCATTATTTTTCTATATCAATCTAAGCATCGGCAGATTATATTATTAATCTTGAGCCTTTCTTTATACCCCTAATTCCCGATAATCCTCCCCTGTTTAACACAGGCAAGGACGTTAACAAACTAAAGACTTCCTATTTTTTTCCGGCTTCCCAAGACCCCGATTTTATATGTCAGATCTCTTCTCCCATACCTAATGATTTGCCTGGCTTAACCCCGATAACAAGAAATATCGTTGCTAAAAATATTTTTGGAAAAATGAATAAAACATGAATATTTTCTGTTTTTTTCAGCCATAAGCAAATTCCTAAGCCAGCCTTAAATACTATTATCCCCCCTGCCGGTTTGATAACGCTCTTTTCCTGTGATGTAATTATTATTTGAAGAAAAATAATGCCTTTTGGCACCCATTATTTAAACATTTTGTAATAGACAAACGCTCTTAAACGTCTATAATATAAGAAGCATAGAGATAGCTCACATCGCTAATTCCAACGACGAAAAATATATGGCGGGGCCAGGGGCAACGTTGAGCCTCCGTCTTATAAAACTATAAAATAACCTGTTACTTTTTTGTCGTGAGGTGCCTTATATAAATAGAGATCAAAATTTTCTCTGCATCGCCGAGAACTTATCAGGAAGGGTCTTAAGGATGAGAAAAATAGAAATCCAAAACAAAGCCCAAATCAAACAATTTTTATATACCGGCAACGTTTTAGGCATCAAAGACGACCAATATCGGTCATTCGGCGGTTTTCAGCTTTGGTGGTACGATAAGCATCTTGATATTTGTGATTGCTGTGAATCTTATTGGTCCGACGTCAGGAAAAGAGTTCATCACTACAGTCTAAACAGGGCAACGAGGATATTATGGCATAACCGCCACTGCCTATTCCTTCGCAACAAACATCTGCCGGAAGACAAGAAGTTGACGGCCATAGGGCATTTTGAAGCCGTGGGGCAATGAAAAAGTACAAGGAAGGTACACCCCCAAAACCTTTTGGGGGTGCAACCCTGTAGTCTATTAGTAATCCAATGCCCGATAAATCACCTAAACTCCTGATGTTTGATTTAGGTTGGGCGCTTGCGGAAAGATAAATTATTTTACGTTTAAGCGACGACTCCGCAGATATTCTTTCAATTCACCTATATCGATCATATGGAAATGGAATACCGAAGCTGCAAGAAGAACAGTAGCTCCAGCTTCCACTGCATCGTAGAAATGTTCCGGTTTACCGGCTCCGCCTGAGGCCACTATCGTGGCTGAACAGGCATCGGCCATCGCTTTGATGACAGAAAGGTCAAAGCCTGTTTTGGCGCCGTCTCCGGCTTTACTGGTCGGCAATATTACAGGAACTCCAAAACCGTCAACTTTCTTTGCCCATTCGACGGCATCGGCACCTGTAGCAGTTCGACCCCCGTCGATATAAACTTCATAGCCGGATGGTAAAGATTCGTTCTGATCCACATCTATGGCGACGGTTACTTTATCGGCGCCAAATTCGCCAATCATCTCCGCGATAACTTCAGGTTTACGAAAGGCGGCACTACTTGTGGATTCCTTATCAGCGCCAGCCTCTATGACCGCCGCCGCGGAAGCAACATCACGAATACCACCTCAAACCGTAAAAGGGATTGTTGTCGCTTCAGCAACCCTACTGACAACATCAAGCATAGTGGCTCGATTCTCGACAGTAGCAGTTATGTCCAGAAGAGCAAGTTCGTCGGCTCCGGCCTGACAATAGGCCTTTGCGCATTCGACAGGATCACCTGCATCACGAATATCCACAAAATGAACGCCTTTAACCACACGGCCATTCTACATATCCAGACAAGGCATAATAATAATTTGTTTATCCATTCTTAATTCTCCTTTTCGTTATTTTCGGTGATTGCTTGTTGCGGAGTCTGAACCGCTTTTAGCTAACTGTGAATTATATCTTCATTGGATACTATTACAAGTACTTTGGATTCCCAACAATATCAGCTTGAACAAAAAACATATTAGCTTTATAATTTTAAGCTGATACTACCGGGTGAAATCGCAATACCGGTATTGAAATCACAGCCAAAAAGGAGGTCAATATGAATCAGTGTCACTCATTTGAAATAACACGCAGGGATTTTCTCAAAAGTACAGCCCTGGCCTCGACAGGTATTAATCTTATTGCCAATACGAGCTTTGCCGCTTCAAAAAGAAAGCAACAGCCCAATATCCTGTATCTGATAACCGACCAGCACCGGGGCGATTGCCTGGGATGCGCCGGTAATAAAATCATTAAAACGCCTCATTTAGATTCCATTGCAGAGGACGGAGTCCTTTTCCCGAACGCCTACAGTTCAACACCGAGCTGTACACCGGCCCGAAGCGCGCTGCTAACCGGATTGTCACCATGGCATCACGGTATGATCGGCTACGGACGAGTTGCAGACAAGTATCCGTTCGAATTGCCACAGGCCATTCGAGATGCAGGCTACTATGTATTCGGCATCGGCAAGATGCACTGGTATCCGCAAAGGAAACTTCGCGGTTATCACGGCATACTGCTCGATGAGTCCGGCCGGGCACAAACGCCGGGATTTGTCAGTGATTATCGCCGCTGGTTCAAACAGCAGGCACCCGAGCTTAATCCGGATGCAACCGGCATCGGCTGGAACGACTATAGAGCCAAAACATACGCCCTTCCCGAACGGCTTCATCCGACGAAGTGGACGGCGGACAGAGCCGTTGATTTCATCGAAAAATACAATCGTTCAAAGCCATTTCTGCTGAAAGTTTCTTTCGCCCGTCCGCACAGCCCATATGACCCGCCGAAGCGATTTATGGATATGTATAGCGAAGATGAAATGCCAAATCCTTACGTTGGTGACTGGGCCGATATGTACGCCGAGCACAAAGACCCTCCGAATACGAGTCTCTGGCATGGTGACTTAGGCATCCGGCAGGCAAAAAATTCCCGCCGGGGTTACTACGCTTCGATTACATTCATTGACGAGCAGATCGGTCGAATTCTCGAAACTCTGAAAAAACGTGATATGTATGACAATACCCTTATCATACTTTTCTCCGACCATGGCGATATGCTCGGCGACCATCATCTGTGGCGGAAGACCTACGCCTACGAAGCTTCCGCCAGGATTCCGATGCTGCTGCGTTGGCCCAGGAGAATGGGGATGAACCATCAGCGAGGTAATAAGTTAACTCAACCGGTGGAGCTTCGGGACGTACTGCCTACATTTCTCGATGCAGCAGGTGCGCCTGTTCCGAATCATCTTGACGGAAAGAGCATGCTCGAGCTGGTTCGCGGAAATACGAAAAACTGGCGTCAGTTCATCGACATGGAACATTCGATGTGTTACAACAAAGACCACTGGAACGCACTAACCGACGGCAGGTTCAAGTATATTTACTACGCTTACGACGGCAGGGAACAACTCTTCGATTTGAGAAAAGACCCGGGCGAGCTGAATGACCTGGCGGAAGAATCATCTCATAAAAGCATCTTACTAAAATGGCGGCAGCGTATGGTAGAACATCTTTCCGAGCGAGGAGAACAGTTCGTTTCCAACGGCAAACTGGTTGTACGAAAAAAACGTTTCCTGTATTCGCCACATTTTCCGAAAAAAAGCTGAACATTTGAATATTTTTGCAGTTTGTTTCAATAGCAAAATATGCAGGAAAGAATTGCATTTTTACTGTTATTTGTTTAATATTATAGAATGTAAACTCAGCGGCATAGTCGAATCAAGTTTACTCGGCCAACAAGCTCAGCCTTTTGAAGGAGGATATTTATGAGCATCAACAAACCAGCGAAGAAAACAAAACAGCAAAAGGTGAAGATTTCCCGCCGTGATTTTATGAACGGCGCTTTAGCCGCGGCGGCGTTTACTATCGTTCCCCGCCACGTTCTCGGCGGCAGGGCCTATGCCGCCCCGAGTGATAAACTCAATATAGCATGTATCGGTATTGGCGGTCGAGGCGGAGCCAATCTGAACGGGGTCAAGGGGGAAAATATTATTGCGTTGTGCGATGTAGATAAGAAACAGGGCAGCAAGGCATTCAAAAGTTATCCCAGCGCCAAACATTACACCGATTTTCGCAGGATGCTGGATGAGATGGATAACCAGATTGACGCAGTCGTGGTTTCCACGCCTGACCATACGCACGCAATAGCGTGTATGGACGCAATCAGGAGAGGAAAACATCTTTACTGCGAAAAACCATTAGCTCATTCTATCTATGAGATTCGCGAGCTTATGAAAGCCGCCCGCAAGCATAAAGTAATCACGCAATTAGGCAATCAGGGACATTCTTCTGACCATATTCGTTTATTCTGTGAGTGGATTTGGGATGGGGCAATCGGCAACGTCCATACAATCCACGCGGCATGCAGCGCGAACCACTGTAAAACCAGCCAGTTGAGCAAGCGTAATGAAAAGCACGAGGTTCCATCAGAACTGGATTGGGATTTGTGGCTCGGGCTGGCTAAATATCGGCAATATAATCCGATGTATCTACCCGGCAGATGGCGAGGCTGGATGCCATTTGGCTCAGGAACAATTGGTGACTGGGTATGTCACGTTGTCGATCCGGTGTTCTGGGCGCTGGATCTGGGAGCACCGAAAACTATCAAGGCCGAAGCCAAAGATTATGACCCGAAAAAACATGCCGATACGTTCCCCGCAGGCTCGGTTATAACGTTTAAGTTCCCGGCAAACGACAAACGAGGTCCGGTTAAACTCATCTGGCATGATGGTGTAGAAATGCTGCCGCGTCCGAAGGAACTGGAAGAAGGACGAAAAGTAACCAAGACCGGTGCTATAGTAATAGGGGACAAGGGTAAGATTATGTACGGCTCACATGGCGCCGGAGGTGTAAGGCTAATACCTGAGACAAAGATGAAAGCATACCAGCGGCCTGAGCCGACAATCCCACGTACAAAGGGACATCATCAGGACTGGCTGGAAGCTGTGAAGAACAACAGGCAGGCAGGGTCGAATTTCGATTACGGCGGACCTTTGACGGAGTTAGCCCGGCTGGGAATTATTGCAACTAAGATGTTAGGACGAAAGCTGAAATGGGACAGCGAGAATATGCGATTTACCAACTGCGATGAGGCGAATCAATATATCAATCCGCCATATCGACGAGGATGGACATTGTGACGTGATTGTGCAGATCCACGAATCATGGAAAGGGCATAAACACAATGGATAATTTTAAAAGAGGATTTACCTTAATAGAACTCCTCGTGGTAATCGCTGTCATTGCCCTTTTGATGGCGATATTGATGCCTGCACTGCAAATGGCAAGAGAACAAGCAAAGAAAATCACTTGCTCCAATAACCTCAAACAAATCGGTATTAGTTTGCATTTATACGGCTCGGAGAATGATAACCGACTACCGCTCAATGAAAGCGGAAACTGGCTGTGGGACATTGCTTACAGTACTACCGATTATATTATCTCTACCGGCGGCGATAGAAATACCTTTTATTGCCCCTCCGACCCATTGAAAACACCGGACATGGCAATTCTTTGGCAGTTTTCCCAAAACCTTCCTTTTGGGACTGCAATCAATTCAGTAGCGGAACCCACAACCAATCGAGGCAACCAGTTTCGAGTTACCGGTTATTTCTGGATGATGGATACCGTTAATGGAAGGTCATATCACCCAGAGGGAACACCTACGAAGGATTGGGTGAAAACACTAACACATAAGCAAGCCGCAATAACCGAACTGGTTATCGACGCTACACTAAGCAGCACTCCTGATCCGGAGACAGCTACCTTTACCGAAGTCCACGGCGGGTCATGGTCCAGATGGCAGATTCCCGACCGCTCCAACCATCTAAGACGTGGAGCCAAACCGGCCGGCGCTAATATAATCTTCCTTGACGGACATAACGAATGGCGGCATTTCAGTGAGATGCAGGTACGCGTCGATCCCCCCTACCATTGGTGGTAAAAACGGATTATAATTACATCGCTTATTCTTATGATGATGCCATATAGGAGGAAGGCATCAGACGAAAAGGAAATGAGCCTCAATGGTTTAGCTTGGTGAGTATGAATGCAAAATCCCGGATTGAATGAAAGAGGAAAGAAATGAGATATTATCACCTGCATATTGTAGCTTTGGTAATCTTATTTCTGGCGGGCAGCAGAAATGCACCTGCCGGGATTGCGCATAAGCGTGTTCCCACCAGTGTTACTTTTCACAAAGACACACTATATCGATCTAACGGTAACGGTGATAATTGGTGTATAACGTGGGCGACAGACGACTCACAAGTAACATCGATGGATGACGGAAACTGGCTGACAGGCAAGAACAGTTATCACAATCACTTATATCGAATTGTTGGGGGCCCAGATGGCTTTTCGAGAGAAGATATCCCCAATTATCCTGAATTTAAAGGTGAAGCCGGGAGCTGGTTCGGATATGGAATTGTCTCCGTGGATGGTATCTTGTACTCTATAGTTTCGAAAACGCCTGGCAATAGCTGGTCGGGTCCCTTCCTGGGTATCAAATTGCTGAAATCCAAAGATAACGGCGATACATGGTACCGAGTGAATCGCCACGGAAATGAACGAAAAATCGGCCCACGGGATAAGGCCCGTAATGAAGTAAATACCAATGAAATGTTTTTCCATGAAGAATTCGGGCTTCCTCATAAAAAGCAAAAAGCCTATCCTTTTTCTTTCGTTGACTTTATCAAGAATGGAAAGGACAACTCAGCGGCTAAAGACAACTACCTCTACATCTACTCACCGGAGGGCGCCCACGCTCATAAACTACTCCTGGCCCGTGTCCCTAAAGATAAGCTCGGAATTCGAAGCGATTGGGAATACCTCCTGAGGTATAAGAACTCTCAACCAATCTGGGCTTCGGATATCCGCAAGCGAGGATATGTGCATATCTATCCTGAAAAGAGCCGTGACGGCAACTACTTTGGATGGTATTCGTGGCTTCCTTCGGTGGTATGGAACGAAGGCCTTGGACTTTATATCATGATCAATGGTGGAACATACGCAGGCCGTGGAATGACCTCTTCAGACAAGGATTATTATGATAAGTGGATGCACACGCGAACGGGGAGTCTTGGGTTTTGGTATTCCGAGTACCCTTATGGTCCATGGCGAGAATTCTTCTACACAGACTACTGGACTGTGGATCACCCTGACAATCTGACCTATCAGCCCAAGCTGTCGCCAAAGTGGATTAGTAAGGATGGAAAAGAGATGGTGTTGATTTGGTCGGATGCGATGAAAAATAAGAAGGGGCGTTCCCATACGGTCAATTACAAATGGAATCAGATGCGCATAATGATAGACACAAAATAGTTAGTGACTCTTTTGAAAGTAGATGGTGTGATGATTTGGTTTTACAATCCTTGTTAATTTTGATATAATCAACCGCCAAGAACTGGCTTTATATTGAAACTCTCAGTGACAATAAGTGGTGTCATCAAGGAACTATTTTTTACAAAGCATAGATTCAGGAGTACTTATTATGACAAGCCTAAAATCCTTTCACTTCAGTATTCTTATTTGTCTGTTTCTTATTGGTGTCTCAGTGAGCGCTGCGGACTGGCCCACCTACCGTTATGACAATGCACGTACGGGCTGTACATCAGAATCGTTGACGGGCCCGCTGAAACTGCAATGGATTTATACGCCGGCCCATCGGCCACGCCCAGCCTGGCCAGCACCGGCTCAGCGACCGAGGGAAGGTTTCGAGCTTCGCCACCGAGTTATTTTTGACGATGCTTTTCAGGTAGCAGCGGTCGGCCAGATGGTCTATTTCGGGTCTTCATCTGATAATAAAGTCTATGCCCTTGATACCATTACAGGCCAGGAACGCTGGTCCTTTTTCACCGGCGGGCCGGTGCGTCTGGCGCCAGTGGTATCTAAAGGCAAAGTTTTTATCGGCTCCGACGACGGTTTTGTTTATTGTCTCAAGGCCAACAACGGAAAATTAGTCTGGAAAGTACGCGGCGGACCAAATGACGAAAAACTTCTGGGCAGCGGCACAATGATTTCCCGCTGGCCTATCCGCACCGGCGTGCTCGTAGATAAAGACATAGTATATTTCGGGGCCGGTATATTTCCGCATGAAAACGTTTACCTCTGCGCCGTTCAGGCAGATGATGGAACCGTTATCTGGAAAAATGACAGCATTAGTGAACAGGATGCATATCGAAAAGAGTTCACGCCTCAGGGATATCTTTTGGCCACCAGCAACCGACTCTTTGTACCATCCGGCAGGGCCTTGCCGGTCGGCTTTGATCGAGCAACCGGCCGCGAGGCTTTCAAGAGTAGCTACGGATGGAGGGGTGAGCAGGCCGGAGGTGCTATTGGAGGAACTTATGCACTGCTCGCTGATGAGCAAATCTACACAGGAACGCAGCAACACCTTTTAGCCCTCAACCAGAAAACCGGCAGAGTGGGTTTTGGCTGGTTCCCGGGGCGAAGGCTCGCGGTGACAGGTAATATGGCTTACCTGGCAACCGGACGCCAATTAATGGCTATGGACAGAACCAGGTACGCCCAGGCCAGCAGACGTCGTAATTCATTAGAGTACAGGATAAAGTCGCTACGAAGCAGCCTCAGGAGTGCCAAGGGCGAGGAACGAAAAAAACAACAGGAGCAATTAAAAACCGCAGAAGAAGAATTAAGGCAGCACCGCAGTGAGAAAATCGGGCCGACTGTACGCTGGCGTGTACCAAGTGAGTGTGATGCGGAATTGATAGTAACTGCCAATCTGGTGCTTGCCGGTGGGCAAGGCCGGGTCAATGCCTTTAGCAGAAATAATGGTAATTCTGTCTGGGAAACAAAAGTCGATGGCAAAGCACGGGGATTGGCCGTCGCCAACGGTCAACTCTACGTCAGCACGGATACGGGCAAAATCTATTGCTTTGCTGCAAAGCGAGCGGCCAAATCAAACACTCCGGTGCCCAGCCCGCACATCAGGCAGGCAACGAACCCTTATCCTCGGGACGAACTGACGGCGGTTTATGAAGCGGCCGCCGAAGCAATAGTGATGGAGACCGGCGCTACAAAGGGCTATTGCCTTGTGGTCGGCGCCGAGCATGGCCGTCTGGCCTGGGAATTAGCCAGGCGAACGGACCTGACCATTATCGGTGTCGAACCAGACCCGAAAAAAGCCGCTGCTGCAAGATTGGCCCTGGATGCGGCAGGTCTGTACGGCCAACGTGTAACCATCGATGATGGTAATCTTTCGGACCTGCCATACTCGAACTACTTCGCCAACCTGATTGTCTCCGACAGCCTGCTGCTTACCGGAAAGATACCCGGCAATCCAGAGAAGCTTTTACGGCATCTAAAGCCGTGCGGTGGGGCTGTTTGTCTTGGCGTACCGGCAAATACATCAGGTAAAGCACGTGCTGTCTCCTCCCGGCAGCTCAGCCAGTGGCTGGGGCGAATGGAATTAGGACAATGCCAAATCAGCCAAACCAACGGCCGGTGGGCAACTCTCAAACGCGGAGCTCTGCCAGGGGCAGGCAAATGGACACATCAGTATGCCGAGCCGGGTAACTCGGCCTGCAGTGACGACCGAATCGTAGCTGGTTCATTAGGTTTGCTGTGGTTTGGCGAGCCGGGCCCAGCTCCAATGGTTAATCGCCACAACGCAGCCGCAGCGCCTCTTGCAGTCAATGGCAAGCTATTCGTACAAGGTGAAAACGTAGTAATGGTCTATGATTCCTATAATGGTGTTCTGCGGTGGAAGCGTGATATACCCGGCGCGATGCGCACACGATTGAAAAGAAGCGAGTGCGGCAACATAGCTGCAAGA
>VRUK01000148.1 GCA_019456195.1 Planctomycetota bacterium
TCCTTGTAATATGAAAGTGGCACTGAAACTATGGAATACAATGAAGAAGAACTCCTGGCAAAAGCAAACAAACCACAGGAAATAGCTTCAGAGCTCCATTCATATTACAAGGGCAAGATAGCCATAACACCCAAATGCCGCGTGAAAGACCTGCGTGATTTCGACGTATGGTACAGCCCCGGCGTCGCTTCGCCATGCAGAGACATCGTCAAAAATCCCGAAAAGGTGTACGAGCTGACCTGCAAATGGAACACCGTTGCAGTTATCAGCGACGGCACAAGAGTATTGGGCCTCGGTGACATCGGCCCGCACGCCGCCCTTCCCGTAATGGAAGGAAAGGCCCTTATTTACAAGTATCTCGGCGGCGTTGACGCATTCCCGATTTGCCTCGACACAAAAGACCCCGACAAATTCATAGAGACCGTACTGTTATTACACCCTTCTTTCGGAGGCATTAATCTCGAAGATATCGCCCAGCCCAAGTGCTTCGACATCCTCGACAGACTGAGAAAGGAAAGCCCGATACCGGTATGGCACGACGACCAGCAAGGCACCGCAACCGTCACCCTTGCCGGCCTCGTCAATGCCTTAAAAGTCGTCGATAAGAATATCCAGGACGTAAAAATCGTTTTTATGGGCGCAGGCGCATCAAATATCAGGATTTCGGACATTATCTTCCGGGCCGGGGCCGATGCGAAAAAATGTGTTATGTACGACAGCAAAGGCGCCCTTCACAAGAATCGCACTGACATAAACGACAACCCATCTCTAAAGGAAAAAGCAAATATCTGCCGGATTAGCAACGATATGTGCTTCGACGGCCCAATCGACGAAGCACTCCGGGGCGCCGATGTGTTGATTGCACTTTCAAAACCCGGACCGGAATCTGTCAATAAAGAATGGATTTCAAAAATGGCAAAAGACTCCATCGTTTTCGTATGCGCCAATCCGGTACCAGAAATATGGCCATGGGAGGCAAAAAAAGCTGGCGCAAGGATTGTCGCCACCGGGCGCAGCGATTTCCCGAACCAGGTAAATAATTCCCTCGGTTTCCCCGGAATCTTCAGAGGAGCCCTTGACGTCAGAGCCAAAACAATAACCGACGAAATGTGTATCGCAGCGGCCATGGAACTGGCAAAAACCGCCGAAGACAAGGGCCTGAGCGAAGACTACATAATCCCCTCGATGGACGAATGGGAAGTCTTCCCGCGCGAGGCCGCCGCAGTAGGCACAAAGGCCATCGAGCAGGGAATAGCCGAAAAAGTCCTGACTCGGGAAGAACTCTACAAAACAGCCGAATCAATCATAAAAAAGGCAAGGCAAGAAACTAAGATGCTGATGGAAGAAGGATTCATAGACGACCCCGACAAAAAATCTTAACCTTACTACTGCCAGCGGTTTTGCGGCCGCGGTGCTGCAGGAAGAAAGCTTAGTACTTATATGAATATTCCCTTCGCTGAAGGATTCGTCGGTAAAGGTAAATCACTGTCTTGGGGCAAATAAAAAAAACTTTGAGTTATTTGTTGTCATTTGCTGAATAATAATATACTTTATCGGATTCTAAAATGGGTTGTGTATAGCACAGAGCAATTGGTGGTATTGATATGGAATTGATAAAGAAAATCAAAGAATCTGAAACAAAGGCCCAGGAAATTATCGAACAGGCCAAAGCTGAAGCGGTAAAACAGTCTGAAAAGGGCCGGGAGAATCGGCTCGCAGCCACAGACGAGGCCGCCCAGCAAAGGAAACAAGCTATCGAGGCTGACGTTGCCAAAGCCCAGTCGCAGGCAAGCGCCGAAGTTGAGCAGCTCAAGACACAGGCACAGCAGCAGCGCCAGCAATTGCGTGATAAAACCGGCAGTAGAATGGCCACAGCGGCCGCCAAGGTAATGGATTACTTAAGAGGCTAACTATGGCCATTGCCAAAATGGCGAAAATCATAATTGCCAGTCATCGCACTCAGGCATCCGAGCTTCTGGAAGAACTGCAGCGCGGAGGTATTTGCCATATCCTCAATGCCGAAGAGGCAATTCTCCGCAGGGACTTCCCCGAGCTTAGCGCCTCAGCAGAACGCCCAAAAGACCTTGAAACGCTCGTAAACAGGCTCGAAAAGGGCATTGTGTTTCTTAAAAATTACGCCACAGCACAAAAAGGTCTTGCCGGTATGCTATCACCGCGTACCGTCATCGACGAACAATCATATAATAAGGTTGTTTCAGACCGCAAAATCTTAAAGACCATTGATAAATGCGAACATCTCGAAGCGTCAATAGAAAAAACAAAGGGTGAAATTGAACATCTTCAGTGCACCCTTGAGATGCTCAAACCCTGGGCATCTTTCAAAACCCCTGTAGAAGAAATCGGCAGGCTTCACAAGGCCGCCTGCTGGGCCGGATTGATATCGAACCAGCAGCTTGAGCAGATACGCGAAAAACTAAGTGAATCCGGCGCCGCTATTCAGCAAATAGAAAGCTTCAACAGCAGGAGCGCCTGTCTTATCGTCGCTCTCAAGGAAAACACCGAGGCAATCCAGAAACTGCTGCGTTCAGCCGAATTCGAGATCGTCAGCTTCGAGCCGATGAGAGGCACTGTCTCCAGGCTGATTAACGAACACAGTGAAAAGCTCCAGCAGGCACAAAAACAGTTACAGACTCAGGCCGAAAACGCCGCCAAACTGTCGGAAAATCTACTCAACCTCGGTATTCTATATGACCATTATAAGAATCTGTTGAGCAGAGAGAAGACAAAAACCGATGCCCCGACCACCGAGCATACCGTTATAATTGAAGGATGGGTTAAGAACCACAACTACAACCGGCTTGAGAAGATAGTAAAAGGCTTCGACGCCTCAAGTTTACATAAAATAGAACCGGCCAAAGACGAAGATGTACCTGTGGAGATTGATAACAGTAACGCTGTCAGACCCTTCGAGTCTATTACACGTCTTTACGGTATGCCGATGCCGAATAATCTTGACCCAACAGTTTTCCTGGCACCGTTCTTTATGATATTCTTCGGTTTGTGCCTCACTGATGCAGGTTATGGTATCGTATTGGTTGCGATTCTCTGGTTTTTCCTTAAGAAAATACAGGGTGATGCAAAGTTTATGTGGATGCTGTTTATTTGCTCTGTTTTCACTATCGTTGCAGGCGCGCTGACAGGAGGCTGGTTTGGTGACGCGGTACAGGCTTTCATGCCGGAAAGTAGTGTAGATAATCTTCGAAAAAAGTTAATACTGTTTGACCCAATGAGTCAGCCTATGGTGTTCTTCGCAATATCACTGGGCCTGGGCTATATACAGATAATGTTCGGCCTTTGTATTGCCCTCTGGCATAATTTGCGAAGAAAAAACAAAATAGCCGCCCTCTGTGACCAGGTGACATGGCTTATTATGCTCAACTCGCTGATTCTGTTCGGATTAGCTAAAGGCCAAATCATACCAAAACAGCTCTCTGCTCTGTTCGGAACAACGGCATTAATTCCGGCGATTACTATTCTGCTGTTCAGTGAGCGCCAAGGTGGATGGGGAAACAGAATTGGAATGGGAGTATTCAATCTGTTCTGTACCGTGTTCTATCTTGGAGATGTCCTCAGCTACGTACGAATTATGGCCCTCGGTATGGTTACAGGTGGCTTCGGAATGGCCGTTAATATCAGCGTTAAGCTCTTAGCTGATCTGCCTGTGCCGTATGTAGGATGGATATTAGGTGCGCTGGTCTTCGTTGGCGGACATTTGCTGAATATCGCACTGTCCGTCCTCGGTTCCTTCGTGCACAGCATGAGACTTCAGTTTGTGGAATTTTTCCCGAAATTTTTCGAAGGCGGCGGTAAACAGTTTGTACCTCTGAGTAAAGAGTATAAGCACATATACGTCGAAAAAGTCAAAATATAGGTTGTTATATAAGAAAGAGAGGTTCAGTAATGGAATATGGGATGGCGTTAGCTATTGGTGGTGCTGCAGCAGCCGCTTTCCTTTCAGGAGCCGGCTCATCCATAGGTCTGGGAATTGCAGGAAGGACCGCGGCCGGTGTGCTCAGTGAGAAACCTGAAAGATACGGTTTACTTACCCTCATGGTGGTGTTGCCCAGTACACAGGGTGTGTATGGTTTTATTATCGCTTTAATGGTAATGGTTAAGCTGGAGATGTTCGGCGGCGGACTTGCCGAGCCTTTGACCGTTCAGCAGGGACTTGCCATTCTGGCTGCCTGCTTACCCGTGGGTGTCAGTGGATTATTCAGTGCCATTCACCAGGGAAAGACTTCGGCAGGTGGTATTCTAATGGCCGCAAAGAAGCCTGAAATGGCAGTGAAAGCCGGTGTTCTGTATTCAGCAATGGTTGAGCTGTATGCGATTCTTGGTTTTCTTATTTCGCTGCTGATTATTCTTATGGGCATCAATCTTTCTACGGCAGCTTGAGCTGCTTTATAAACTAATTTTCTATAGGTATGGCAAATGGAAGCTGAACAGGTAGTAGAAAAGATATTGGCTGACGCCCGCGCCGAGGCTAATAAGATAAAAAAACAGGCCGATGACAAGGAAACTGGCGAGCAGGACAAACTTTCCCAGCAACTGGATGAATATAAAAAGCAGACCCAGATACTTGCTCGACAAGCCGGCGAAGACAAAAATTCGCATATCCTTGCAGCGGCCAGAATGAATATTGCCAAAGAGTATCTCGCCGAGAAAAGAACAATACTCGACGAGGTCTTTGAACAGGCACGCCAGCAGCTGCTTAATTTACCGGACGAGGAATATCAAGCCCTGATTAAAAAACTCCTGCTCGAAGCCGTCGAGACCGGCGATGAAGAGGTGGTAGTCGATACCAACGAAGGACGAATCAGCGAAGAATTAATAAAGGAAGTAAACCAGCAATTAGGTTCCGACCGTAAAAGCAGCTTAAAGCTGTCCGACCAAAGGCAGAACCTCGGGGCCGGTTTTATCCTGACAAGAGGCAAAATTAAAACAAACGTCTCTATCGAGGTACTTCTGGACCAGGCACGCAAGGAGCTGGAGATTCAATTAGCAAAAGAACTGTTTGAGAATTAAATAACGACTTGTCATTCCTGCGAAAGCAGGAATCCAGAAAAGTTTTCAATAATGTGGACTCCTTCTTTCGCAGGAGTGATTTTTCGCAGACAAGGAATAAAAGATAAATAATGTCTGAAATTGCCGAACAATCCGTTCTCGATTTTCACACGTATCCGCCTGTCGGCTCTGACGACTGGCAATACGCTTTCCAGGCGGCTCAGGTGCGCACCCTCGAAATCCAGATGCTGACCAGGGCAGTTTTACTCGATATGACCAACGCTCAGAACTTCGAGCAGGCCGCTGATTTGCTCAGCGGAACAGAATACGCCCTGCCGCAGGGAGCGAAGGACATTGCACAGGCAGAAACAGTCCTCCAGCAGACAAGGACGGCCCTGCGCGAGCTGTTCTCGGATTTAATGCTGGATGAGTCGATTGTGCAACTGTTCAAAGCCCGAGATGATTTTGCGAACCTCCGGCTGGCCCTCAGACGTTCATTGACGGAAAAGCCCATTGGCACCGATTACAGCCCGGACGGCAACATTCCACCGGAGCAATTGGAACAGCTTCTTTCAGAGCAGGGTGAATTTAGCAGCCAGGCATCCACCGAATATATCCAGCAGGCAGTTGAGAAGACGATTCTGGCTTACTATCAGGACAAAGATATTCGTCAGATTGATTACCAAATCGACAGCTTCCAGGCCGGGTATAACTTAAAGACGGCACGCCGGCTAAGCAGTATTTTTCTGCTCAGCTTGTTCAGGACACAGATTGACCTTACAAATATCCGCACGATGTTCAGGCTGAAATTCACCGCCTCGGAAGAACATAAAGTTTTTCTTACAGGTGGATTCGTCGAATCTGAGCGATTCAAAAACGCCTTGGAACATGGATACGAAGCCATGGGACAGTTGTTTTTTGCTACGCCCTATCATCGAATTGTTGAAATAGGTGCGAATTATTTAGCGTCTAATAAATCTTTTCTGAGAATTGAGCAGCAGTGTGACGAGTATTTGACCGGATTCTTGAAATCATCCTTTGTAATTACCGCAGGCCCTCAACCGGTTATTGCTTTTTTGCTCTTGAAGGAAAATGAAATACGTACGGTCAGACTCATTTTGACGGCTAAGAAAAATTGCCTCGACACGAAACTTATCTTGGATCGCATTGGCAAATGAAATCGATAAAATTAATACCTCTGGTTTTGGTTGTTATCGCCCTTGGGTGCAGGCAGGACGGCCTCCGGCCCGCCCAATCAGACGGACTCGCGGTCATTGACAGTATAGCCAAACGTTCGGCACCCACCAAATCATTTCATCAGGCTGCGGCAAGTGGTGATTTTGTTGAAGTCCAGTTACACCTCTTAAAAGATGTTAACGTCGAAGCAAAAGATGCATACAGCCGGTCACCTTTGCACCTCGCAGCAGAAAAAGGCCATAAATATATTGCTGAGTTGCTTATTGCAAATGGCGCCGACGTTGATGCGATAGATTTATATACCCACACTCCCCTGCTCAATGTTGTCGTTTCGGGCCACTTGCCTGTAGCCGAGTTGCTAATCGCAAAAGGAGCCGATGTTAATACGAAGAGCCAGAACGGCACGCCCGCCCTGCACTACGCAATCTCATCAGGTCTTAAAGATATGGCAGGACTGCTTATCGCCAATGGCGCTGTTATCAGCGCAACGGACAAGACGGGCCAGACTGCTTTACACCTCGCCGCAGAGAAGGGTCATAAAGACATCGTCGAATTCCTTCTCACTAAAGGCTCTGACGTCAATACAAAAGACGAACATGGATGGCAGCCTCTGTACTTTGCATTGGTTCATGGCCATAGCAATGTCGCCGAGCTGCTTATTGATAAAGGTGCGGATATAAATGCAAAGGACGAGTACGGCCAGACACCCCTGCACCTCGCCGCCGCTCATGGCCACCTGAATATCGCCGAAATCGTTTTAAGCAAGGGTGCTGATGTTAATGCAGAAACAAGCAACGGCCAAACTCCTCTCAAATGGGCAAAAGAGCAGGGAGACAATAAAATAATCGAGCTCTTACGAAAGCACGGAGCTAAAGAATGATAAACTCGGTTAATCTTAAGACCAGTTACGCTTCGTAAGATACGAAATACGATTTATGGGAGGTAATTGAAAATGAAACTGAAATATTTATTCTATTTACTGTTAGTCATGATACTTATCACCGGTGGGTGCAAGAAAAATAAAACTGAGCCGGCACAGCAAACTAAGGCTGAGACTGAAATAAAGCCGGCACAACCAATTGCCGACAGTACCCTATCAACAACCGGCGGCAAACCCGCACCTGCCTTCACATTACAGGATTTGAATGGCAAAAACGTCAGCCTCGCGGATTTCCGGGGCAAAGTGGTAGTCCTGGACTTCTGGGCAACCTGGTGTCCGCCGTGCATTAAGGAGATTCCGCATTTCATAGAGCTTCACGAACAATATAAGGATAAGGGAGTTGAAATAGTGGGGATTTCTTTAGACCAGGCAGGAGTCAGCGTCGTCAAAGCCTTTGTCCAGAAGTTTCAAATCAAATATCCGATTATGATGACTGATGGTAAGGTCGATAAAGCATTCGGCGGAATTCCGAGCATACCGACTACCTTCCTCATCGACTCGGCAGGCAATATCAGCAAAAAATACGTCGGTTATAATAGCAAGGCTGTGTTCGAAGCAGACATAAAAAAACTTTTGGCACAGGCCAAATAATAGAGATAAAAAATAAAGAATACAGAAAGCGAAGCATGAGTTACGCTTCACGAGATACGATTTATGGAAGGTAAAATCGCAGTTTTAGGTAGTACTGATTTTGTGATGCCGTTTTCGGCACTCGGAGTAGATACGTACCCGGTAGGTCTGAGCACCGGCGATATTGAAGAAAGCGCAAAGAAAATAATCAGTGAAAATTATGCGCTCGTAGTAGTCGCTGAAAATATCGCCCTGGAAGCTGAAGAAGTTTTCTCGGCTTATGAGGACAAACCGACCCCATGTATTATGGTCGTGCCCTTTACTACCGAATCCGAGGGCTTTGCAACCCAGGCACTCGGAGAAGTGCTCAAAATGGCTACGGGTATTAACATTTTGCAAAACAATTAAAGAAGGTTTTTGATAATGAGCGAAACGAAAGAAGGAAGGATAGTCAAAGTCGCAGGCCCTGTCGTTGTTGCCGAGGGCATGGCCGGTGCGAGAATGTACGATGTTGTCCATGTGGGTGAATTGAACATCATAGGTGAAATCGTGGAGCTGCACAACGATTTGGCCTCGATTCAGGTCTATGAAGAAACCACGGGAATAGGCCCTGGTGAGCCGGTCGTCGATACCGAGGCGCCGCTGAGTGTCGAACTGGGGCCAGGCCTGATTGAAAGTATTTATGATGGTATCCAGCGACCGCTGAACTTACTTGTTGACCTTGAAGGCTCGTTTATGAGCAGGGGCAGCGCCATGCCCGGCCTGAACAGGGAAAAGAAGTGGCACTTCATACCGACACTAGGAGATGGGACGAAGGTCGGCCCAGGAGATATCATAGGCGAGGTACAGGAAACTACGCTTGTTCTGCACAAAATTATGGTCCCGCCCGGCATTGAAGGTACTTTACAAAGAATAAATGAAGGCGATTATACAGTCGTCGAAACGATAGCAGTAGTAGTTGCAGATAACGGCACGGAAACCGAGCTGAAACTAATGCAGAAATGTCCCGTCCGCAACCCCAGGCAGACGCTTAAACGCCTGGCGCCGAACAAAATTCTTATTACCGGCCAGCGGGTTATCGATTCTTTTTTTCCAATTACCAAGGGCGGTACGGCCTGTGTGCCAGGACCCTTCGGAACAGGAAAAACCGTTGTCCAGCATCAGTTGGCAAAATGGGTCGATGCAGACATTGTCGTCTATGTCGGATGCGGCGAGCGAGGCAATGAAATGACCGACGTTCTAACTGAGTTCCCGGAATTAAAGGATCCCAGAAGCGGCGAGCCTTTAATGAAACGCTCGGTTCTGATTGCAAATACTTCGAACATGCCGGTTGCCGCAAGAGAGGCTTCCGTTTATACCGGAATTACCATAGCCGAATATTTCCGAGATATGGGTTATGTCGTCGCACTGATGGCCGACAGCACAAGCAGATGGGCAGAAGCCATGCGAGAAATTTCGACTCGACTGGAAGAAATGCCCGCCGAAGAAGGTTACCCCGCATATCTCGCCGCGAGAATCGCCGCATTTTATGAAAGAGCCGGCCGAGTCCAGTGCTGCGGCAGCCCCGAACGAGAAGGAGCTTTGTCGATTATCGGCGCCGTAAGCCCGCCCGGCGGTGACTTATCCGATTCCGTCGTCCAGGCAACACTGCACGTAGTAAAGGTTTTCTGGTCACTCAAAGGCGAGCTTGCTTATCAGAGACATTTTCCTGCGATAGACTGGCTCACTTCGTACAGTTTTTATAAGCAATACCTCAGAGAGTGCTTTAAAAATAAGGAACAGGGCGATGAGATGGAACAGTTGGCTGCTCAGGCTCTGGGTTTGCTGGAACAGGAAGCTGAACTTATCGAGATTGTGCGTCTGGTTGGTGCAGATGCTCTTTCGCCGCAAGACCGGCTCGCGCTGGAGACGTCCCGATCCATCCGTGAGGATTTTCTTCACCAGAACGCATTCCACGAGGTTGATACCTACACATCGATGGATAAACAATACGAAATGCTGAAAACTATTTTGCATTTCCATAAGCAGGCGATTGGAGCCATTGAGGCGGGAGTTGAAACCGCGGAGATATTCAAACTGTCTGTGCGGGAAGAAATCGCAAGAGCAAAATATATCCCGCATGAATTTGTAACAAAGGTCGCAGCAATAAGAGAAGTGATAGACGAACACATAAAACAATTACACCCATCGGGAGTGTCTTAAATAGCATGAATGAGTGAATGGGTAGAAGAGTATAAGTTAATGCATAAAACAGTTGAAAGTAGCATATAACGGATAGAAAATCGCTTCTTTCTGTTGCGAAATACGAAATAGGAGTATGAAATGCCGGCTATAAAAGAATATCAAACAGTAACAGACATTTCCGGGCCGTTAATGATGGTCGAGATGGTTGACGAAGCCAAGTACGGACATATCGTCGATATTGAGCTTGGAGACGGCTCGATACGTCACGGCCAGATTCTACAGGTCGAGAACGATAAAGTGCTCCTCCAGGTCTTCGAGGGCACGCGAGGTATCGACGTCAAGAAAAGCACCGTTCGGTTTTTAGCCAAGCCTTTAGAGCTGGCCGTATCGCCCGACATTTTAGGCAGGGTTTTCAGCGGCCTCGGTGAACCTAAAGACGACGGTCCGGCTATTATCCCTGAAAAACGGCTGGATATTAACAGCAAGCCGATTAATCCGTTTGCACGTAATTATCCGAACGAATTTATTCAGACAGGCATATCCACAATCGACGGTCTCAATCCACTGGTACGAGGTCAGAAGCTGCCCATATTCTCAGGCGCCGGCCTTCCGCACGACCAGGTAACGGCCCAGATAGCCCGGCAGGCGACGATTCTCGGAGAGGGTGGAGATTTTGCCGTAGTATTTGCAGCGATGGGAATCACATTCGAGGCGGCCCAGTTCTTTATCGACGACCTGCATCAGACAGGTGCGATTGAGCGTGCGGTTATGTTCGTTAATCTTGCGAACGACCCGGCGATTGAGCGGATAGCGACGCCGAGATTTGCACTTACGGCGGCCGAGTACCTCGCATTCGATCTGGATATGCACGTATTGGTAATCCTGAACGATATGACCAACTACTGCGAGGCACTTCGCGAAATAAGCGCAGCGAGGAAAGAGGTTCCGGGCCGGAGAGGGTATCCGGGTTATCTCTATACCGACCTTGCGACGATTTATGAAAGGGCCGGACGTATCAAAGAGAAAAAAGGCTCTATTACGATGGTGCCGGTATTGACGATGCCGGAGGACGACAAGACGCATCCGGTGCCGGACCTGACTGGTTATATTACCGAAGGACAGATAATCCTGTCCCGTCCGCTGCACAGAAAAGCGGTATCGCCGCCGGTTGATGTTTTGCCGAGCCTGTCGCGTCTTAAAGACAAAGGTATCGGCGAGGGCAAGACCCGCGAGGACCACGCCGACCTTTACAACCAGCTTTACGCCGCATACGCACGCGGCAAAGAATGCCAGGAATTAGCGACGATTATGGGCGAGGCGGCGCTTTCGGATGAAGACAAGAAATATATGACCTTTGCCAATAAGTTCGAGGAAAAATATATATCTCAGGACTATTATGAAAATCGTACCGTCCAGCAGACCCTGGACCTTAGCTGGGAGCTGCTCAGTATGTTTGATAACGTTGAGCTTAAGCGTATCGATGTGAAGCTTATCGAAAAGTATATGACGAAATACAGAAATAAATGATGGATTATGTTAGCTAATGTAAATGCGACACGAATGGAATTGTTACGGCTGCGTAAGCGGGTGGCGCTTGCCAACCGTGGTCATCGTCTGCTCAGTGAAAAGAGGGACGAGATTTCTCGCCAGTTGATTCAGATAGCCAGAGATATTAAGCCGTTGCGCAAACGTGTTGAGGAGGAATTATTGGAGACGTGCCGGCGTTTTATGTTAGCTCGTGCGACGATGGAGCCGGAAGATATCAAGGCAGCTCTTGAGGTACCTACGAAAAAGTTCAATTTAGCTATCTCATTTGCCAACATAATGAATGTGCGGGTGCCGCATTTAGCCAAGGAGATGGAAGGTGAGATTATCTGCTACGGCTATGCAACGACTTCAGGCGAGATGGACGTTGCGTTGTTAGCTTTGGAGAGGGCATTCGATAATTTAATTGAGTTGGCGGAGAAGGAAAAGCAGGCCCGCCTGCTTGCCGTAGAGCTTCAGATGACCCGCCGGAGGGTAAATGTATTAGAGCACGTCGTTATCCCCGAATTACATGAGACCATCAAGTTCATTTTCTCTAAATTGGCCGATGCCGAACGCGATAATATATCGCGGCTTATGAAGATAACGGATATTATTAGGGCGTGATGCGTATCCTTCGATTACACTCAGGACTGGTTGCGTATATCGTATTGCGTGAAGTGTAGATGGGTGGATGAGTTGATGCGGGGATGAGAGGGGTCGAAATAAAATTGTGAGTGGCAATCTTTAAAAAAATGGCTGTTCTTAGTTTCCTTAGCTTCTTGCTTGGTGAGGAACTATGTCATTGTAGTTTGAGTTTGTTCTGCTTCATCAACTCGGTGAGCACCCCATCTGCATAGAGCAGGACCTTGGATATCATCTCATTTATCTGTTCCTCTGGCGCGCCAAGTGTGCGGAGGTGCTCGATCACAGGGAGTAGCTCTTCCCGAACAATCCGAAGCTTTATCTGGGCCGGTCCCACGGCCTGAAGTTCCCTAAGCATCCGAAGAAGTTTTTTTAGTAGTTGGACTCCCCTATCAACACCTTCTACGACTTCCGTAACGGCACTTGAGTGTGCGGAATGCACCCGCAACACCCACGCGGGCGCAAGAAGCTTTCCGGGCAAAGTGGTAATGTAGAGATGCCAGTCCGGAGGCCGGTCGTTCCTCAATCCAACGTCCTTTAGGACAGCGACACTGTATATGAAGTCCACCGCCTCCAAAATAAGGATCTGGCCTGCTACAGTGATGTTCGGTTCAAAGGTGAGTACAAGTTTTTCATTTGCCATAGTCGGTGCTTTTCAAAGCGGGCCTTTTTCGTAACATAATATTATGTTGTTTTCCTGATAATACCGAACATGCTACTGCAATTCCGGGGACAATATCAATCCTGTTCGGCACAAGGATTGCGGTGTGCTTTATGGTGGGAGAATTGCCCAATATTATTTTTCACAGATCACCTATTTTAAACTTGCGCGATGTTCACACTCCTGCTTAAATGCCTTTTATGAGCAAAAAAAGGCAAAATATAAAAGAAAGCGAACTCCAGGGCTTCAAATATTTCAAAGCTATCTCAGGGATGCTGGAGAGCTTGCATCAAGCCGGCTGTCAACGCGACCGGGCCGG
>VRUK01000149.1 GCA_019456195.1 Planctomycetota bacterium
TACTGGCCGGTGTGCTCAGCAGCGACTCGGGGGAGATAACGACCGAAGGTAAGAGGCTCAAGCGCATGCCCTTCATATTAGGAAGCTGGGACATGATCCTCAAAATGGGCGATCGCGAGTTTAAGACGGTTCTGGTAGTGAGCGCCGACAAGGAGAAAAAGCTCCAGGCCGAGTGGCAGAGCCAATGGGGCGAACATGAGATTAGCGACGTGCAGTTCAAGGACGGCAAGCTTACGTTCAGCCGGGTTAGCAAGTTCAGCGACCGCGAGTGGAAAACGACCTACGAAGGGGCGCTGAAAGGCCATACGCTCACGGGAAAATTCAACTCGCAGCAAGGTGAAATCACCGCAAACGGTAAGCGCGTCGGTGCGACCCTCGTTGGCAAGTGGGACCTGACGATGACATCCGATCAGGGAACGCGAAAGCAACGGCTCACTGTCCTGCCGGACCTCAGTGCCCGGTTTGGTGCGTTACCAATCAAGAAGCTCGGCCTTGAAGATGGGAAGGTAAGCTTCGAGATGTCTCTGCCATACGGCGATAATGAGTATGAGATCGGCCTTGAAGGCAAGTTTAAAGGCGGCAAAATAACCGGGAAATTTACCTCATCACAAGGAACCAGCGAAGTCAGCGGGACCAAAATCAAGCCGGTTCGACGGAAGAAGTAACGCCCCGACAGGGCCGAAGCCGGAGATACCGCAGGCAGCCTTCAATTGATTATTTCCTATTTATTATTGGGATTGAGATTCTTCACTATGTTCAGAAGGCTACTGTTTTAAAAGATTTCTCGACAAGCTCGAAATTACTGTTCGTGTTGCGTATAGCGTGAAGTGTACCTCGCCTGGATTCCTGCTTTCGCAGGAATGACAAGAAAGAAGATTGCCGCGCCCGAACCCCAGCAGACAAGCAAGTAGGCACACACTCCCCTGTTGCGAGTCAAGTTAGCAGAACTCGGGGATAAACTCAGGGTAAACTCTAAAGCAAGTGAGCACACATTCCCCTGTTGCAAGTCAAGTGAGCAGCTCCCGGGGATAAACTCTGGGTAAACTTAGAAAGGACCCGCCGGGGACTTTTCGATTTAATATTTACTATTGATGATCCGCTTAATGAATTAAGGTGCTAAATATAAAGAGCAAAGAAATTTTAGTGGATTAGAGAATTAGAGATTGGAAAGAAAAAGGAAAAAGCAAAACATGCTTGCACAGAGGGATTATAATGATATAATGTCTTGTAAATAATACATTTGCATAAGTTTTCGGAGAAATTATATTGGTGAATATAGAAATAGTCAGACAACAATACAGACAGTCAAGAGAAACCATCAATGCGTGAATACTCGCCTGCCCAGGAGCTTTTTCACAACATCCCATACATAGGTATGACAGTGCTGGGGGCGATTGTTTTGGGTGTGGCTCCTGGCGGTTCTATCTGGGGAATCATAGCCGGGATTGCTTTTCTAATATATGGGCTGGCGGGAACACTGTGGATTATGGTATTCGTATGTCCTTACTGTGGGTATTGGGATACAAAAGCCTGTCCGTGTGGGTATGGCCGGATAGCTGCAAAATTTCGCAAAAAGAAACCCATTGAGTGCTTCAGCGAAAAATTCAAGAAGCACATACCTGTGATTGTGCCTTTGTGGCTCATACCTGTTTTAGTTGGTGTGCCCTTTGTTATACGCAGCTTCTCCTGGACTCTTTTGGGCTTGCTTGTTGTATTTGCCATCGAAGCGTTCGTAATTCTGCCAGTGGCTTCAACCAAGCATGGCTGCAAAGAGTGTCCCCAAAGAGATACATGTCCCTGGATGAAGAAGAAAAGCAAAAATGCAGCTTGACGAGCTGCCGGATTTGTTTGAAGTAATAAGAACTATTGTGATTTTGGTCTTAAGCTTCTGACTATTGTTTTTTGAAATGGAACATGGCCGCGCGGCTATTGGGGGAATTGAAGCTGAAACTATTGCGGGCGGATTTGGTTAATGTCACTGCCTTTTTATTTATTATATCGTAGCGTCGGATTGTCCATGTTCCGGCAGGGAGGTTTGCGATTATATTGTTGTGAGCTTTGTTCGTGCCGAGGACATACTCGTGATTAGGCCAGGCAAGACCGCGAAAGTCGGGGTGAAGATTTGAAAAGATATTAGTATCAGGAGCCATTTTCCAGAAGCTGATATGGGTATCGATTATTTCGCGGAGGTATTTCAGATTGTCTGCGGCGGTGTGCTCGGAGGGGTTAAAACATCCCTTGAAATACTGGCCCAGTTTGTTACCGGGTTTTTCGCCGGTTGTGCCATAGCCGCCACCGAGAAAGACGCCAAGGTGTGACTCGATGGTATCCTCTGCCGTATGCTTGTCACCTTTGCCCTGATAGCTTAGCTCGTCATTGACGGTGGGTTTGATACGTGGTTTATTACCATTTTGGTTTTGCCATGTGTATTGGATTACGTCGGCAGAATCGTGAAGGTTACGTATCTTCTTCTGGATAATCTGATGGTCGTTCCATGCGGGGAGTTCGTCAAACTTATTCGACCAGAGTGTTCGAGGTGTAGAATGTACGCTTAGTGGTGTCGGGTAAGGCAGGTATTGTTTGATGATGCGTGCAAATCGGGCAATTTCTTCTTCGGTATATTTGGGAGTCTTTATCTCATATTCATTACATAGGCATATCCAGACGTTAGGGAAGCTTCCATAACGGGCTGCGGCATATTTGAGCCATGGAGTGGGGTCATTATCATTGTTATTGGCGCGCAGGATTGAGCGGGAATCCTCGGTATCCGGGCCGCACAAAATGAGGTCTGCAATCAGGTCGTGTTTCCATGCCGTTTGTACGGCTATGTCGGCCCTTTGGCTGAACCATCGAGGATTGGGCCGGTGTGAGTAGTTTCCCTGGTCGGTTAGTCGTCCATTATTATCGAAAAACGGCTTTTCTTTTGGGTTAGGATAACGGTCACAATGTAAAGTAAATCGAAGCTTTTTAAAGTATTCTGCATTGCCGGCTATGTCGGCAGCGATGTTATTTCCGCTTGGTTTATTACCTTTCTGGAAAGCCGACAGAAACGAATAATGCGTATTGCCGAAAATATAAGGATGGGAGCCATCTGAACGCATATACCAACGGCTGCCCGGACTTTTGGAATCGACAATCCAAAAGCCGGGATGGTCTGAAAAATTGATAATTAAATGGTCACCCTGCTTTTGGCCTTGCAGAGCTGGTTTGTTCGAATAAACCTCAACGATATTCCAGCGTCCTGTTCTTGTCGGGCAAAAGCGAATCTTGAAGATATTGCCGCTGGTCCGGCCATTTCCGTCACCGTCCCAGAAACCATGAATCTTATACTCAGGTGAACCACTTTCATGACGAATGCGCAGCCAAAAATCAATATCTCGTGCGGGGACATCTGTTTCATTTTGCTCGGGACCCTTAAAGGTGAGCTCCACGACAGAGTGCAAACCTGCCTTTTCAATTTCCGCACTATAAGTCTGGGAAATAAAGAAAAAGTGAGATAGTAATGCAACCAAAAGCCACACAATTTTATTTATGCGCCAGAGCATTATGATTTTCCTTATTATGTGAACCGCTAATGTTTTGTCTATATGAGCGGTGTCTTTCCGGGCATTGAAACCGGTCTGACAGGCAGGTCGCCGAGTTCGTATTTCTCTTGTGAGAGGTCAAGCTTTGACTTAATCGCCCAGTCCCATTTCATAGCCCGGCCGGTGTAGGCACTCATTCTTCCCATAATTACAGTCATCGTGCTTTCGGCGAGTCTTTTGCACTCATTAATGGGATTGCCCTGGCGAATGCTCTTTATCAGATTAGCATACTGAGCTACTTCGCCGCTGTGGATATGATTGTTAAAATCGTAAATTCTTTGACCTTTAGTATCGTTTATATAACCCTCACCCCGCGTTGTATATGTCGCCCCTTTTGTGCAAACGACGCGCTCGCCGACACGAGGAGTGGAACCATCGATCTGAGAACTCATACTCATTACCCTAATACCTCCCGGATATTCATATTCGACTGTGAAGTGGTCGTAAATATTCCCGAATTCAGGGCCGGTGCGAATTTGTCGGCCACCCATCCCAAGGCACAAAATCGGATGTGATCCTACGGCCCAGTTTATAACATCCATATTATGCAGGTGCTGCTCGACGATGTGGTCGCCTGAGAGCCATACGAAATACGGCCAGCAGCGAATCTGCCATTCCATATCGGTCCAATTTGGTTTGCGGTCCTCGAAGTGCCACTTGGAGCTGCCCCAGTTCCAATAGGCCTGTCCGCCAACTATGTCACCAAGCTCCCCATCATGAATGCGTTTAATAAGTTCCTGGTATTGGGGCTGCCATCGCTGCTGTGTTCCTACGACGATAGAAAGTCCTTTTTCATCGGCAAGTTTAGCCGAGGCAAGAAGCGAACGTACGCCAACCGGGTCCACTGCGCCGGGTTTTTCCATAAAGATATTTTTATTCCCTTCTAAGGCCGCCTTTACCATAAGTGGACGAAATCCCGGGGGTGTGGTCAACATCACTATATCCACTTCTTTCATAGCTATGACTTTCTTATATGCATCGAAGCCGAGAAAGCTTGTTTCAGGAGTAACTTTAACTTTTTCGAGGAATTTCTTTTTCATATTGGCCAGGGAACTTTCAAGTCTGTCCTTGAATAAATCCGCCATGGCGACCATTTCCACTCCATAGGCGGATGACAGACAGTCGATGGCATCTCCAGTTCCTCGGCTGCCGCAACCAATCAGTGCGACACGAATGGTATCAGAACCTGCTGCAAAGGCCCTGCTTGTTGGTGAAAGCATCGCGCCGGTGGAAAAAACTGCTCCAGCCTTCAAAAAGTCCCTTCGAGTTACGTTTTGTTTTTTGGTCTTCATTTAGGTTACCTTTCCTCATGCTTTATGGTATTCCGTGTGTTTTTCCAACTCTAATATAAAAAATGAAATTGCTTTGCAAACTATATCCGAACGAAGTACATTAAACTATTATATAGATGTGCAGATATGGATGCAATTGTAGAATTTGTTGCGATGCATCTGGAATAGAAAGACTGCTTTCGATATTGACAAAATAATCAAGTCTTTTACAATAATGTTCGTGGCACTAATGAGTTGCCATGGGCTGTTATAAAAGTTAACAATAAGGTTAAATATTTCTGTCGTGGGGAAATCATTATGAAAAGACGAACATTTCTGAAAAGTGCGAGTGGTATTGCTACAGGCCTTGCCATCAACTCTCTATCAGGTTGTGAACAATCTCTTTCGAGACAACAGGACATGGTAGCCGGATTACCGAGAAGAGTTCTTGGCCGGACGGGTGAGAAAGTCTCAGTTGTCGGATTTCCGGGGCTTGCACTTACCCATTATGACCAGGATCGCTGCAACGCCGGACTGCTCGATGCTTTCGAACGAGGGGTAAATTATTATGATGTAGCTCCTGCATACGGTAAAGACGGTGACTGTGAGAAAAAAATGGGTATCGGACTTGAGGCTGTTAATATTAAGCGCAGCAGCATTTTCTTAGCTTGTAAGACAAAGATGAGAGATAAGGATGGTGCTCGTTCTGAACTGGAACGGTCGTTGAAACGGCTCAAGACCGATTATTTCGATTTATACCAGATGCATCATCTTCGCACTCCCGACGAGGTCAAGGAAGCTTTGGGGCCGGGCGGTGCTATTGAAACTTTTTTACAAGCAAAAAAAGAGGGAAAGGTTAAGTATCTTGGATTCTCGGCGCATACGACCAGAGGAGCGCTTGATGTTATGAACGGTTTTCGTTTCGATACCGCCATGTTCCCGATAAATTTTGTAGAGATGTTCATAATGGGATTCGGAGAGCCTGTTCTCGAACTGGCACAAAAGCAGGGCGTGGGTGTCATAGCTATCAAGCCGATGTCAAAAGGTCCCTGGCCGAAAGGAGCCGAACAAACGCGTAAATGGTGGTATCGTGCGACTGAGAGCCAGGATGAAGCGGACCTTGCTATGCGTTTTACCCTTTCGAAAAAGAACGTTGCATCGGGAATTCCGCCATCATTTCTCGATTTGCTCGATAAGGCAATAGAAGCGGGGCGTTCATATCGTCCTATAAAAGAAGAAGAAACAATGAAATTGCAGGTGATGGCTAAAGACTGCACCTCTTTATTCCGAAGAGAAGAAGAGCGGGTCGCTCGTGGTGATTTTTCGCATAGCCCTATTTACGCAGACAGCCCACATGAGTGTTGCGGGGGAGCCTGTGTTTAAGGCGGTGGATAGTTAATTCGTTAATATTCAGGTATAAGAAAAGAGAAATTGAAAATTTGGACACATTATGATCCGAACCTTTGAATAATTGGTTCAGGAAAATATAATTTAAAATAGCAGATTATTTTCTTGTTATATTAAAGCTATTGTGATATATTACATAGCTCTCGTATTTTAAGAGTATTTATTACATTCCACTCACCTGTAATCCACGGTAAAAGTAGGATCATGAGGGGGTCGTTTAAGAACGAGATGTAGCGGTGGTCCTGTCTGTTAGTACAGTTTAGGTGGCCAGATAAGTTGTTGTGTTATGTTTGAAAGATGGTTGTGAGCAAAAATGGAAAAAATCAGAAGAATTAGAAATATTGGTATTTCGGCACATATAGACTCCGGAAAGACAACGTTAAGCGAACGGATTTTGTATTATACCGGCCGGATTCATCGTATGCAGGAGGTCCATTCGGACTCAGGTGGAGCGACATTGGACTACATGGACCTTGAACGCGAGCGTGGAATTACGATAACCTCAGCTGCTACTCAGGTGTCATGGAACGACAAGAGCATCAACCTGATCGACACTCCAGGCCATGTGGATTTTACCGTTGAAGTGGAACGTTCGCTACGAGTGCTTGACGGAGCGATAATGGTTCTATGTTCGGTTGGCGGTGTTCAGAGTCAATCTTTTACGGTTGATCAGCAGATAAAACGTTACCGTGTTCCACGAATTGCTTTTATAAATAAAATGGACCGTGTCGGCGCTGATCCCGAGCGGGTTTGCCAGGAACTGACGGAAAAACTCGGCCTTAACGTGGTTCCCATTCAGATAAATATGGGCGCAGGTGACGACTTTTCAGGTGTAATAGACCTGATCACTATGGAGGCTGTCACTTTCGAGGGCAATGAAGGTGAAAAGGTCGTTCGAGGACCGATTCCACCGGAATATGCCGATTTAGCCGGGAAAGCACGTCAGGACATGCTCGAAGCATTAAGCATGTTCAACGATGAAATGCTTGAACTGCTTCTGGAAGATTTACCAGTTGAGCAAGACATGATTCGCCAAACCATTCGTGAGACAAGCATAAATCGTGATATTGTGCCGGTTATGATGGGTGCGGCTTTTAAGAACAAGGGAGTTCAGCCGTTAATGGACGCAGTTTGTGATTTTCTTCCCAGCCCTTTGGATCGCGTCAGCTTTGCACGTGATCACGATAACGAAGGCACAGAAATCCCGCTGGCAGCCGATCCGGATGCACCGCTGGTGGCAATGGTGTTCAAGATTGCTGATGAATCGTTTGGTCAGCTTAGTTATTTACGAGTCTATCAAGGCAGACTCGCTAAGGGCCAGAAATATCGTAATGCCCGAACCAATCGGGTCCTGCGTATCGGTCGCATTGTTCGAATGCACGCGAATGACCGAGAGGATATTTTAGATGCCGGCCCGGGTGATATTATTGCAGTGCTATCGATAGATTGCGCCAGCGGTGATACGATTTGCGGTGATGTCGTCAACTATTCTCTGGAAAGTATTTTCGTAGCCGATCCGGTTATCAGTTTGTCAATCGAGCCGAAAAGCTCCACTGATCAGGAACGCATGGCCAAAGCACTTAGTCGGTTTATGAAAGAAGACCCGACCTTCCGTGTTTCCAGCGATCCGGAAACCGGCCAAACGGTCATAGCCGGCATGGGAGAATTGCATCTGGATGTTTATATCGAACGGATGCGTCGTGAGTTTAAGGCTGAATTGACCGTCGGGACACCGAGCGTTAGCTATCGCGAAGCCCCAACCATTGAATCGAAATTCAATTATCGCCATAAAAAACAGACTGGTGGTTCAGGTCAATATGCGCATGTGATCGGTAGATTGATTCCGTTGGCCCAGGACGGCGAATCCACATACGAGTTTGAAGACAACGTTAAGGGTGGTCGAATACCAAGTGAATACATTCCTGCTGTAAATAAGGGATTTAAGGCGGCAATGAAGAAAGGCCCCCTGGCCGGATATGAAATTGTCGGTTGCAAAATGTGTCTTGATGACGGCACCTATCATGCGGTGGACTCCAGCGAGATGGCTTTCCGTACGGCGGCAAGAGACGCCTTTATTGAAGTGTTCAAGAAGTCCAGCCCATGTTTGCAAGAACCTATCATGACTGTAGAAGTTGAAATGCCGACAGAATTCCAGGGCCCTGTTGTTGGTGACCTTAACTCCCGCCGAGGGATTATCCTTGAAACCGAAACCAGAGACACTTATACCGTTATTAGGGCCGAGGTTCCGCTGGCAAGTATGTTTGGCTATGCCACAGTGGTTCGCAGCCTTAGCAAGGGAATGGCCTCATTCACAATGGAAATGTCTCGCTATGCTAAAGTTCCGGTAAGGCTTGCCGAGGAAATCATCTGTCAGCGTCGTGAACAAAATCAGCAGATCGCCCGAAAATAAGGCACGGCCCTAAAGCTACACATTGTAGAGATGGTTCGTACTCGAACACTGGAGAGTGGGTACAGGCCAATGATCAGTACAGAATTTGGCTTACTGTTGTTTAGAGAGAAAGTGCTCGATTCTCGTCGAATACAATTCCGGGTCGGCATAACAAGGACGTATCCTACGTTTTGCTTCGGTAATTCTTTACCCTATGTTTAGTCATGCAGTTGGAGTTGAAGATGGAATTCAGGACCCCCAGATAGTAGGAGGAACGCTTCTTCAAGCTATCCTTATCAGGAAGAATCAGTGCCAATATGCCCCACAGGACAAGCTTGAGTAGTGCCGTTGCGGCGGCAAGTATATCATAGAGGAAGGACGAAAGAACATTATGGTGTTTGTGGTAAATGTATCTTCTTGCAAATGCGCTTCTATAGACAGGGAGTGAATCTCCGGGCAGAGTGCTGCCGCCTCCAATATGGGAGATGTGTGCATCCGGGAAATATGCGACGCTCCAGCCGGCTTTCTTTATTCTGTAGCACCATTCAACTTCCTCACCATACATAAAAAGGTTTTCGTCCAATAGACCTGCATCGTCTATAACTGTCTTTCTTACCATAAAGCATGCTCCACTGACCCAATCGACATCCTGCAGTTTGTCATGCTCCCTGTCGTTTAAGTAACATTGCCCGGGAAACCTTTTTAGGCCAAGTACGCGACTTAAGGTCACAGGCAGCACGTTCCCACCCAGTATTAAGGTCCATAAGCAGGAAAACCACGCTGCTGAACGCTGTAAGTTGCCGTCCTTATCAAGTAGTTTGCAGCCCAGAACTCCGACGTGTTCGTGCGCGTCCATGAATTCAGTCATCTTAGAAAGGGCATTGCCCAAAACAATTGTGTCACTATTGAGCAATAGCGCATATTTTCCCCTGCTTTTGCTTATTGCCTGGTTGTTTGCTGTCGTGAAGCCCTCATTTCGACGGTTCTCAATCAAATTGACCCTGGAAAATTCTTTCTTAATCATGTTCACGCTACCGTCAGTCGAATTGTTGTCGACAACGTAAATCTCAAACACAAGATTGTGTGTAGTTTTGTATATGGAGTGGAGACATTGTCTTAACAGATCCTGGGTATTCCAGTTGACGATAATAATCGAGAGCGCAAACTTCCCATTGGAACCTTTCATCTTTGCTAACTCTCCTTTATGCCTCGGGCGGGATATCACTCGAAGCGAGTGTTAGTGAAACCTCTAAAGTGTACGATAATATATCTTTTGACATTTCCCATATTAAACACATAGCTACAACTGATTGTCATGTGTTGAAAACGAATGTCCTCGCTGTTCTACACTGATAATAGTCTATCCTGAGATGTGTGTCAATAGCAAATACCTTTGATCAAAACCATTTTGCAGGAACAGCGAATATCGAACGATGAACACTCGTCAGCTTTCATTTTAATGCGCTCAGCAGGCCATATAAATGACGAACTCATCTTGAGGGGACTGATTATTAGCCTCGTGTTAATATATTTCAGAACATTTAAAAAATAACTGTAATATTTTCTAAACGGGAATAGTCTAATAAGAGAAGGCCGCATTGTTATTTCATATTTCAAGGAGGGAAGTCTTGTACCATGAAGGGATGTCTCGGAGTGTAGATAATGTGAGTAGCGTTCTGGATTAAATGATTCGGATATTTGAAAGGGAAGAGTGATGAAAAATACTTACGGAGTAATATTGATGGCGTTGGCTGTGCTCGGGGTTGTCTATGCAAGCACAGAACCAGAGAAAGAGGCCAAGGAGGAATGGTGCTACAAGCCGATTGACCTCTGCACGTTTCCTGTGTCTATGGAAGTGGGTCATTTTATACAGCTCAAGGAGTGTAACAAACGCAAGATTAAGCTGGTACAGGTAGATTGTGAAAGTATCGGCAAAGACTCCGGCGACTTCCCGTGCTACAAAGGCAGCGATGTTATTGAGGTAAAAGCCAACTTTCCGGCAATATTCAGTGCCTCGATAGACAAGAGTGGCGGCGGTGAAGATATGCTGAAAGAAGTTAATCTTTACTGGGAGAATGGAGTTAATACAATACAGGGCACTGGGGAATGGGAAGAATTGAAACTTTGTCTCGATGCCTGGAATGTTGAAATATGGAAGTCTGGAGGAACCATTGGTACAGTTGAAATTGGTGAGATTACGATAGAAGTAAGACCCCCCGATGACACAGAAAAAGATGCCCAAGCAACGTCACAAAAAGAAGCCGGACCTGATAGGGTTTGCCCGACAAGCGGAAAGGCATTGGAAGAAGTTTCGGGCGAAGCTATACAACCATCTGAAGAAGCAGCGGATGTTGTACGACCATCTGTATAAGAAGAAAAAAACATGTTTTCAAACAACAGTGAGGGTTTTTAGAATTCCGTAATCATTGGCCTACTGTTTTTTATTCAGAAAGTGTTCGAGGAAAAGGTAAATCTGTTCGTTTGATTCCGGAGTTGGAGAATTGGCCTTTCGGTTAGTCATGGCAACCCTATTCGTATGTTTGAGAAGTTTGTTAACTTCAATCGTATGATTCAGCGCTTTCCAACGTTCAGGGCGGTCTTCGGAACCGCCCGAAACCAGAAATGGTCTGGGCGCCATCAAAGCGTGCAATTCGTGAAGATCGAATCCATCGATAAATAGTTTCCTGTACGCACCAGTGCGGGGTTTAGTGGCGTTTGGGACACCTCTTTGGCGTTGTTGATTAGGGTCATATCCCAAATACCATGGCTCCCAATAGTTTACGTTTGCTCGATTCTCATCAAATACAATTCCGGGATCAGACCAGACAGTGCAGGCGAATTTGTCATAGAGACAAGATGCGAACATTGCCCATTTTCCGCCATAGGAATGGCCAATGATACCAATGCGGTTAGGATCAACCTGGGGCATTTTTGCAAGTGCAGTATGACAGTTTGCAGCAACATAGGCCAAGGCAGAAAGAGGCTGGAGTGGGGTCTCGTCTTTGCCCGACTCATACAGTGGCTTATATGGAGCCAGTAAGCTGGAGAATTCCGGCGTTCCGATTGACAATGTAACAAAACCACGCTTTGTTAGTTGATAGCCAAAGTCTCGCAACTCTTTACCCAGACCCACTGCTGTTTCGGCGTCATAGTAAACGGTAAGGATTGCAGGAAACAATTTCGCGCCATCAGGGACGAGCAGATAGCCATCTACTGTCTGCTGCTTCGGTGCTATTTCGAGGCGCAAGCGGTGCTGGGTGAAGTTCTCACGGCGTTTTGTTTCAAGGTAATCGATTTTGGGATTCTCAATCATTGGCGGCCAATGTCCCATGATGCCGTGCCACGTTTTGAGTATTTCGTTTCTGCGTTTATGCCAGTGGTCCTGTGTCTTAACAGGAGTCCCGTTATAGAATCTTAAAGGAGATCGATATTTCCCAAAATCTTTGACGAGTTCCGGAGGTGGGCTAAAAAACGGGGCAATTTGCCTTGGAGTATTATTGATATGGCTGCTGTCTGTGTCACTTCGGCTACTGAACACAGCCTGATTCGACAATAGCAACAATAACAATAAGGATAAATAAAAAATATTCTTACTCATAACTACCAACTTAGGTCTAACTTATAAATGACGTTTATTCGTCTTCCGGCTTTGGAAGGTTACGGATTTCAGGAACCACCGTAGAATACCATGTGGTCGTAAGTTCGTTTGTCGTCACGTTTCTGCTGATGCTCTTCGAGTTGGCCGTGGTATTCGCAATGAAAGAAACGACCGTCAAATATTGGAGGTGGTAATAGTGAGCCTTTGCCCTTAGTTGCTGCTGTTAGGTGTAAAAGTGCCAAGGGTATCTCGTCTCCGGTCCTGGCCCACTCGCGGGGTGAGCGAGGAAACAAACCTGTTGGCGTTTGCATTTTCAGAAGGTTGTCGGCGATACTACAGGCCAGTTTTAAGAATTTAACATCTCTTGTTGCTCGATACAATTCCAATAAGGCATAAATTGTTCGCCAGTCATTATGGTCGGTATCATACTTTATCGCTCTGCCGGTCCCATCGGGCCGGCCTATGTTGCCAAGGTCTAATTGCCGGAGAATATTGCGAGCCATTTGCCAATGCGTTTGGTCAGAAGTGAATCGATAGGCCATGGCGTAACCCCAAAGAATAAAGCCGTCAGGTTTACGCGGGGCGAAAGATGCTGGAACGTAATAACCGCTGCGGGATTGTTGCCACTTGATGGGTGTTCCATCAGTCATCAGAGCAATGAAATGGCCGGCTTTGGCGTCGTAGCTATGTTGAGTATAAGCCTTCAGGTCATCTGAGGCCCAAAAAATAAACTCATGGCCTATCATCGCGTATTTACCACCAGCTTCCATCAAAGCCGAAGCA
>VRUK01000150.1 GCA_019456195.1 Planctomycetota bacterium
CGTTAACGAAATAAAAACTATATTTCCTACATTCTACAGATTACCTATGTTAAGCGCCAGGAATATTTGTCACACCCTTACAAAATTCATCGCCAATTTTCAACTGATTTCAGCTTCAATTCTCGGGTAAAATTGACTTTCAGAACATTCCTGAGTCTTTCGACTATCGAGCAATCAAATTTATCATAACGAAAACTGCGTTGAATAACTTTGATAATTGTACTAATTGGCGTGCTTAAATGAAAGTCGCTGCCATCAGGCAGTAGCAGGTATTAGCCAGACCATGGAATAAAATCGGTGCCAATAGCGACTTTGTCCGGATAAAGAGCCAGCCAAGAACCAGACCGGGCAGAAATGTCAGGAGCAGTATTATCCTACCCTGAACTATGCTATCAGCAGAGAAACATTGAATCGCATTACTCCCCTGGATAAAAGCCGAACCGATTCGGTCCTCGGCAGTGAATTGGCAATACCAAGCCGGCTGGATTTATAGCCTATCTTTACATTTCACTGCCGTCATATTACTGCCGTCATATTAACGTGCTGTGTATTTTGCGATATCGTGCATCCCTCTTCTTTAGTATTGCCATCACAACAATCAACACGATATATGGAAGGACAAACTCGACAATATTGCCTTCATTGCCTGCAGAGACCGAACAACCTCCTCCGCCTCCGCCGCCACCAAGAATACCTGCGGCGCCTCCTCCTCCCATCAGATAAAACGGCGTAAAGTGCGTTGTTTGGAAAGAAATAGCATGCAATGTCGGAGAAATTACTATGTCCTGGACGTTTGTGATACCCTGCTGACTAAGATTTCCTGTTAACGAGTTAAACCAATATGGCACCGTTGAACCGTTAGAATTCGCGTAAGCGTATGGTATTGTTATCGTAACCGGTTGGTTAAATTGGATTCCACTGGGACCAAAATCGTAACTGCCCAAACAAGGTGCGGCAAATACCTGCTGGTTCAAAATTGTTACTATTGAAACATCTACATCATACGAGCACGCCCCCGCAGGTAATACGATGGAGACATCATCCACATCTGTTATGGACTGGGGAGCTACTCCTATTGTTGTGCTACCGGGAGCCGAAGCGCTAACAAGTGCTGATGCCAGTGCAACAGGTTCTACAAAAGTGCTTCCGGTGTAATAGATATCTGTGTTTGTACTTCTGTCGTCAGCCCAAATAAGATACGAATAGCCATATTCGTCTATTCCTATTGCCGGGTCACTCTGGTATGCATTTGAACCGCCGTCGTTTACGAAAATATTTGTTCCGGAACCGGCATTTAACTCAGTGAAGTATAAGTCCGTATCTGTATTCCTCCAGTCCTGCCAGCCGGCAAATACTTTCAAATCGTTATTACCCATTGTACCTGTGATTGCAATAGTAGGTTCTAACTGGTCGGCTCTGGAGGTGTCGTCAATTATGCTGCTGCCTGTCAAAGGGCTACCCGGCAAACCATTATTCGAAGATGCATAGTATATGTCATTGTCACCAGGCGTATCATCAACCCACAAAAGGTGTAAAATTGTACCTGTGGATTCGGCGGCAATCGCCGGACTCGACTGGTTGTTCGTATTGCTTACTACGGCCACATTTGTCCATGGGCCGCTATTTGAGGCCGCCCCGTAAATATCGCTTGAGCCGTTTCGGCTATCCGCCCATACCACGTAAATTGTATTGGCAGAGTTTGCCGCAACAACTGGATCGACCTGGTCAGAAGCATCAGAGGTTATTTGTGAGACAGTTTTCGTTGTAAAATCGTTGCTCGAAGAAGCTATACAGATGTCCTGATTACCTGCGCGGTCGTCCTGCCAGACGACGTGTGCATAATTCGGTGACTGACCGTCGATAACTATAGCAGGATTTATCTGATTACCATTATTAGGATCATTGACCCTTGTTTCGGCAGACCAGTTTATACCATCAACCGAGGTGGATATATATATGTCCCAGTCACCTTCCCTGTTGTCCTGCCATACGGCATATAGCTTGTCGTTACTGTCCAACGCAAGAGCTGGATTACACTGGTCGGTTGCATCATTGGTGAGCTGGATGGTATTTCCAAAATTATCCGCTCCTGCCGCAAGTGTACCAATATAAATATCTCTGCTGCCTGCTGAACCTGTGTGCCAGGCTGCCCAAATATTACCACTGCTGTCACATACCGTTACAGGTCTGTCATTGTTATCTAAGTTTGTATTGACCAGCTTATTCTGGCCGAATAAATGCATCTCGGTCACAAAGGAATATATATATGGATTCATTATATTACCTGCAAGGTCTGTGGCATTTACCGTGATAGTTAATGTCTGGTCGTAATAAAACAGGTCTTGCGTTGGTTGAAAAACGAATTGATAATCGGCATTGCTACCTATCCTTCGGCAATCACCCAAAAGGCTGATATCGTGGTCCAAATCTCCAAAGTAAACAGTGTCGTTGTTGGGACTGCTGTTGATCTTGACCTTAATTTTTACTGAATTGGCATTGATACCTTTCCCGGCGTCGGTAATGTTGAGAGTTATCAGGTTGTTCAAAGGCACTTGTATTGCCCCGGCAGACGGTGATAAATTGGTGACGGTCGGCGCCAGACTATCAACGTTCACATTTATGGTAATCGCTTCAGAATCCTGCAGTTGCCCGTCGCTTGCATAAAAAGTGACATTGTAAGAGCCTATCTGGGCAGGGGTAGGCGTCCAGTCAAAGGTCTGGGGTATAAATGTTGCACCACTAGGCACAGTATTTGCTGAATACGTTACTGTATCACCATCGGGATCGGTTGCAACTACCGTAAAAGTTAAAGGGTCATCTGACCAAACCGACTTATTGCCTATTGCAGTGAAAACAGGGGCTCTGTTCACGTTGTTTACTGTTATCGTTATCGCCTGGGAATCCTGAGCCTGACCATCGTCTGCAGTGAACGTAAGCGCAAAGGTTCCCGCCTGATTGTATGTCGGAGTCCATGTAAAAGTCTGGCTTGCCAATACCGCCCCATTAGGTAAACCACTTACGGAGTATGTTAATGTCTGGCCGTCAGGATCAGTTGCATTCACCGAAAAGCTTAGCAGTGTGTTTTCATTAACCGCCTGATCGCTGATTGCCCCGAGCACCGGAGTTCGGTTGATATTGTTTACTGTGATGGTAATTGTCTCAGAAGCATTCGAGTTGCCATCGCTTGCTCTAAACATTACCGAGTAACTACCGGCCTGGGTATAACTCGGCATCCAGGCAAAATCCCCCGTTTGTGAATCGAGCGTCGCTCCGCTCGGAAGACTGTAAGCCGAATATGTTATCGGCTCGCCATTAGGATCAGTCGCATTTAGAGTAAATGTCAAAGAAGCATTTTCATTCACAGTTTTATCGCCAATTGACTGGAGTACTGGCGACGGATTATTAGGGTCTGATGAACTGCCTTCATAAGCGCCAATGTCCCAAGCTCCTGTTCTTGGCGTTCCTTCTATGTCATTTCTTATGTCTATACCGTAGAGAGTCTGAAATGTGTCAAACGCCTGCTGCACAATACCAGATGATGCCCCAGCATCTATTGCAGGACTTGTTAATTGCAAATGAAAATCATTATTTGCAGCATCAACAAACAATGGATCCGCTTCAATGCATCCGGAACCTTTACCTGGCTCTCCATTAATAAAATTTGTAACAGAGTTATAAGTAGAATCAGCCCATTTAATACTTATTTGTCCTGCCGTTCTATAAAATAAATTGTTGTACATAGGTGTTCTATCTGTAAGTGCTGACATCCCGCTCCCATCATCAATCTCGATTTCAAAACCACCTACTTCACTAAAAATATTATTAACAAAAGAGTAATCTGAATCGTAAGTACTGCCAACAGTTGGATGCTGAGCAAAATAGCTGACAAATCCACTATTAGAAATATTGTAAAAAACATTATTAATAATATGCAAAGTCATCTTCCTCCAGGTAATAATGCCATAACCAAGGATATTATGAATCTTATTGCCGATAATATAGCTGGTATTGCTCAAAACTTCGTCATCTATCCGTATGCCGTTTTGTGAATCATAAATATCATTGAATAATACCCATGTTAATCTTCCGCCCTCATTGCCTGGAAGTACGGCCGTACCATCAGAACCAAATAAACCCCTATAACCATAAATAGTGTTTTGAGAAAGAACAACATGCTCAGAATCTTTTAGATCAATAGCATTCTCTGTATCATGGTGCATGATATTTCTTCCAATGTAAATATATTGAGGATGTTCCCCGGAAACTGCCGCTCTACCCGCCGCTGCATTTACCTGAACAGAATCTCCATCGTTATCATGCATGTTATTATCGACTATCCAGACATATTTAGCATAATCTCCCACCGCAATACCATGATGGTCATATTTGTCTCTTGGTAATCCGTTATTGTATATATGGTTGTTATAAACGACTACATACTGGTTCGTAGGATTTGACATCCTGTAATCACCGAAAGAAATCGCAGATCCGGTAGGACTGATATGGTCGTGTATTTCATTATTTCTGATGGAAATGTGGTCAAATATGTTGTAATTGATATGAAATAGTATTCTTGAACTATCTAAATCGAGGTTTTCTATAACACCATACGTTCCGTGAGTTCTTATCTCTTTGTTCTGAAAAGTAGGATAGTTTCCTACGGTACTTGGGTCGTATCCCCGGAGAAACACAGGGCTTGTTGCTGTTCCAGCAAACTCAAAAACCCAAAAGGATGAACCGTAAGTATAAGGTCCACCGTGAACCTCTATAACGCTTCCTGCCAGCCAAGGGACGGTTGGTAATGTTAACCTCGGTACACTTGCAGTTCCATAAAGATTTCCAGAGTCTGTAGCATTGGGATGAGTATTGTCGATATAATGAGTGTAAGGTTTCCCACTTACAGAAGAAATGGGATAATTAATTGTGCCCCTTCCATCTGTAAATGTATATTGCTGTCCAATATACATATCTACAGCATCATCAATCCCGAATGATGGTGCAGGTATTCCTATTGGCGGCTGCCATGCTGACAAGGCTACATCACTCCACGTTGATAATATCAGCAACAACAAACTTACAGTAAGAATATGAGCTATATGTGAGTTGTATTTTTTTGAAACCATTTTTCCCCCATTATATGCATTATATGCAAACTGTTAACGGCCAATAATAAAGGTCTCCAGTTTACTTATTAAGCCAAGAACAACATGTTCTTTCTGTAGTCCAGGTAAGGATACTACAGCCCATCTGTAATAAATTGTAAGAATAAAGTATAGCAAAGACAAATTCAATCCAGAAAAATACTTATCTGGGTGTATAATATCTCGATTATTATCGGAACATCTCGAAAAAAGTCAAATATAAATCCTCTAATATGAGGATTTATATTGCCATTTCTTTGACTGCTTACCTTAACACTTATGAGCTGTTCTGGATGCAACTATTACCTGTTTGATGCCGTTAAGGCCAAAAGCATAAGAGTACTGGCAGATATCTGTATGTCATCCTTTTGATGGATCAGGCTGGCTGAGCCTCGCTGGAAGATATCCACCTGGATACATACAGGCTCGTTTTCCCCCAGTCGGACAAGTGCTTAGATACGATGCTGGCGACTGCAATAAGCAAGAGCACAGCGGGAAGGCTCCACCGTTGCGGGCACGTTGTGACGATGTTCAGCAGAGATCCATTCAGATATTGCAATTGACTCTGAATCCCAGCTTGGATTTCTCAAATACTACTGTCCTTGCCATAAACTAGCATGCATACGTGTGAAACTATAAGTCAAGAGAGTTAAATGGGAATCTTGTAGGATTGATTTTGATTGTCCGCTCTTATTTGTTCGTGATTTCTAACGCCGATAGAGCTTGAAAGCACACCAATGGCATTTGACGACGGATTCTGGTTTAACGGTGATTCAGAGCGGACTGCCAGGAAGGCCGGATGTGCGAGAGATAAAGCTTGGAACAATCTGTCCTTCTGTGCAGATCACTTTCGAACGCCGGAAGGAGATGGCTCTTCCATCACAGTTATAAATCTGGCTAAATCCTCTCCAAGTCGGGCTGAAAGTTGCTGAGCCCCTCGTGTATTCAAATGGTCCACGTCGCGGAAGTCTTCATCAGTTAATGACACTGACGCCTGGTAATCGAGCCACATGAACCTATATTCATACTGCAGAGCCCGCATTTCCTTCAGAAATGTTTCGTAATCCTCTTCACCCGTGGCCGAGATTGACAGCAGGTCTTTGCGGAATGGCATGTTGACAACTATGACTCGTATCTCCATGTTCAGCGCATACTTCAAGATTCGAACGAATGCCTCCACAGAAGGTCCTCCAAAATCGAACTCCCGCATAATTGTCTGGTATGGGTGTTTTGGCGACTGGAGTCTGGCGCGCGCCTTATCATCATAGGTCCCATCGATTGAGCTGAATCCATATGCGTCGAGCGATACCCCGTTACCCAAGTGGCCATTATGCAATCCGTCTTGACGTTCTCTGTAGCGATATAATTTGATGTTGTCGATCAAGAAGATTCTCCACGCTTTGACAATACCTTGAGATGATAAAGCCCTGGGCATCGGTGCCTCGAAGAACTCCAGAGTATTCCGCTCCATCCATGTGTTGTGCCGATTAAAAACCAGTGGATTAGCGGCAAGGATCAATGTATGCGGTTTGAGTGTGGATACGTAAACATTTTTGAGGAGGAACTCAAACACCGGATACGTCCGACCATTAAGTGCTCCGTTATAGACGGTAAGTTCCTGGCCTCCTGCTGCGGTGCGCATGGCCTTGGGAGAGATGCCAAATCTGGCGTGCGAGGGTCCAAGGACGAGCGCATCGAAACAATCATCGCATTCGAGGCTCCAGCGTTTGACTTGAAGCATTTTAGCGGATGTTTCGGTGTTGCCCCACAACACAGGATCGGGCAGACGGCCTTCATACAGATGAAGCAGACTTTCGATGCATACGAGAACGAGCAGCGCCCCAAGTGCCCCGTGTGGAATAAGCAGGCTACGGTACTCAACCGTGTCAAAACTGAAAATAGATAAAAGGAATCTGACCATTGCTTCGTAACGCAAATATTGCGAGCACGATTGTGGCGTAAGATGCTGCTCGCAGAACCCGAGGCCACCCCAGAACAGCAGTGTGGTTTTGGGTTACATACTGTGGGATATCGATCGCAAGTACCAGAGCCGATGCAACTGCTAACCACTTGAACGCATCGATCGGCACACCACCACCCTTAAGAGCGAAGATGCCACTGAGATAAGACCACGCATCGCCAAAGTCCTGGCACCGGAAAAAGATCCAAGTCAGGCTGACCAGCAGGAACGTCAGGGCCAGTTTGAGAATGCTGGCAGGCGATCGTAATATCTGCATAGGCCGGTTCCATGTGTCGGGCTTTCGACTACGGAGTATCCGTTTGTAGACTGCCAGATACAGACCATGGAGTCCGCCCCAGACAACAAACGTCCAGTTCGCCCCGTGCCAAAGCCCGCCGAGCAGCATTGTAATGATTAAATTTCGATAGGTGACCAGACTCCCTTTTTGGTTTCCGCCGAGCGGGATATAGAGGTAATCACGCAGCCACGTGGAGAGCGAAATGTGCCATCGACGCCAGAATTCAGCGATGTTCGTCGAGAAGTACGGATGCTCGAAGTTCTTCATCAGGTCAATTCCGAGCATATTTGCGGTGCCTCTGGCGATATCGGAGTATCCGGCGAAGTCACAGTAGATCTGAAGGCTAAAGATAAAAACGCCAATAAGCAGTTCGAGTGAGCCGCAGTGGCTCGGATCGGCAAATATACGATTAACAGTCGGAGCTACCGCATCGGCAATGGCTATCTTGCGGCAAAGACCAATCAGAATCAACACCGCACCTCCGGATATTCTGTCCCAGGTGACAGTGCGTTTCGCCTGAATCTGAGGAAGTAGCCGGGTTGCCCGCTCAATCGGGCCGGCCACCAGTTGGGGGAAAAACGAGACGTACAACGCGAAGTCGATGAAGTTACGTGTGGGCTCGATCTTAGAACGATATACGTCGATGCTGTACGAAAGTGTTTGGAATGTGTAGAAACTAATTCCTACGGGCAGAATGATTGATAACGTCGGAACATCGGGCCTGAAACCTGCGATTTCAAACAGATGGGAGAATGAGTCGGCAAAGAAATCAAAGTATTTGAAAAAAGAAAGAATGCCGAGGTTGACAAGACAACTCGTTGTTAGCAGCACTTTTCGGCGGAGGGCGGATTTGGCCGAGGCGAGGCCTAATCCACAACAAAAGTCCACGATGGTAGAAATGGCTAAAAGCGAGCAGAAACGGTAATCCCACCAACCGTAGAAAACATAACTTGCAGCCAGAAGAAAGCAGTTCTGCCACCGCCTGTTCAGGCTGTAATAGACGAACAGTACAACAGGTAAGTAAATCGCAAATGTCCAGGTGTTGAATAACATCAGTTACTCTTAGTAAGCAAGCAGATTCTCATCAATAAATTTTCACGCTTGTCGACGCCATTTTCTTTCAAAGGGGGATGATATTGTCTCTGGAGGCAGATGAGTAAAGACAAGAACAACCGTAGTTAAGTATTTCAGTTGTCAGCTATTTGATGTAGAAACAAATTTCGAAAATTAGAGTTCTTCAAGGAGGATGTTTACGATGCGCTGTGCAGCTTTTCCATCCCATAGCGGAGGAATCTGTGGTTGCCTCCATTTTCCACTGGTCACATTACGATATGCAGCGATAATCTTATCCGGATCTGTACCAACAATCTGATTTGAGCCGATCTCGGCAGTAACCGGACGCTCAGTATTCTCTCGCAGTGTGATACATGGAACTTTGAGTACTGTTGTTTCTTCTTGAATACCTCCCGAGTCTGTCAAAACAACCTTAGCACATGAGTTCAACTTCAGAAAGTCCAGATATCCAATTGGATCCATAAGATGTATATTTCGCAATGAATCCATACGACCCTGCAAGCCCAATACATTTAGATTTTTGCGTGTTCTTGGATGAATTGGGAACAGAATAGGGATATCGTTCTGAATGACCTCTAATGCGTCAAGGATTCGCGAGAAGGCCTTTGGATCATCCACATTTGAAGGTCTATGCATGGTGAGCATGGCAAAAGCATCGCCATCAAGACAGCCTTGTTTTCGCAATTGTTCAATAATTGTCGACTTTTTAGCTTTCTCAAGATTGCTGAGAAGTGTGTCAATCATGACATGGCCGACCATGTGGATTTTTTCTTTCGCAATACCTTCTTTAATTAAATTGTCCACGCCGCTTTGCTCGGTGCAGAAAAGATAGTCGCTTATAGAATCGGTCAAGATACGATTGATTTCCTCCGGCATTTTCCTGTCACCACTGCGCAGTCCCGCCTCGACATGTACAAGTCTGGCTCCTGATTTTACTGCCACAAGGCCGCAGGCGATTGTACTGTTCACATCACCAACCACCACAACCACATCTGGCTGATGCTCTACGAGAACCGGCTCAAACCTCTTCATGATCTCGGCGGTCTGCACGGCATGGCTGCCGGATCCCACCTCCAGATTGATATCCGGCTCAGGAATACCCAATTCTCTGAAGAAGAGGTTGCTCATTATCTCGTCATAGTGCTGACCCGTGTGGACAAGAATTGCATGAATGTTCCTGCGCCGGCCGTACTCAGCCATTAACGGCGCTATTTTCATGAAATTAGGCCTGGCACCTACTACATTTAATATCTTCATAAATATTCTCGTGGAGAAAAATAGACAGATATGTAAAGGTCATTAGATCTAGATTAATAGACTCTTGCCCTTTATATTGTCCCCCATTCTTGTTATTGGCCAGTTGATTATCTGGTACTGGGCTCTCACGTTAACTTGCGCAACTTCAGGTCGACTAATCCTACACTCAAGCCGAGTATGCCGATTATCACTGATAGCGGAACCGGAGTCAGGATTATGGCCCGCTTCTTTGGAGCATTCTTGTGATTTCCGACTGCTCGTCAGGAGTGAATACACCAACGTTAATTTTTTGGTCGATCTCCAATGCTTGATTGAGGTGCTGTCTTGCTTGATCAAGATCATTGAGTTTTATGCAAATTCGGCCCAGTTGTAAAAGTGCCTTTGCTCGTTGGGGACTATCGAGTTCGGATGCTGCGACAAGTTTTTCAAAGTCGTTCTTCGCGTCGGCAAGCCGGTCAGGCAGGTTCGATAGAATAGTACCCCTTGTATCAAGAAGATTCAAATTATTCGGCTCAAGGCTTAAACCTTTGTTTGCCAGTTCCAGTGCATCGGCGTAGCGATGATAATGCTCTTGAAGAATCCATGCAAGGTCGTTGTGAATTCGTATGTTATTTGGATACTGTTCGAGTAATTCCCTGTATATTTTCTCTGCTTGTTCGGCATCTCCTCTCTGATATAAAGTGGAAGCCACATTCAGTCGCTCAGTTATTGTCTCAATATGCTCGTAGAGTTTTGCCCCCTCTTTTTTGAGTGCCATCGAATCAAGTCCGATCAGAATCGATGCGGCATTCCTAAGTATCTGTGGATTCTGCTCTTTTGCTGAAATGTATGCAGAACTGATGTCCGCAAGTTCTTCGAATCGCTTCTGAGCTACCAGCCATAACAATCGAGCATGGACAACAACTTGATTGTTCGCGTCTACCCTTTCGGCCTGTTCGATCCATTGCTTTGCCATGTTCATATCACCGGAGAGACGATACAGGTCGGCAAGTATCACAATTGCGTCAATACTGCCGCTCCCTTTCTTTGTTTGGCAATAGGCCTCCAGCAAAGGAATTGCAATCTCAGGCTGATTTACATCCTCGGAAGCTAAAACACTTGCTTCAAAGAGCAACAGTTTTTCATTTATGGGATTGTCGGCGCTCGCTGATTCGATCAGAGTCCGGGCCTCCTCGATAAGGTCTGGGCTCTTACTTCTTATGGCAGCTAATGAGAGCACATCTCGGGCTTCGGTATTGTTCGGGTCTTTCTGAAGAACCACACGAACTAATTGGACCGCTATCTGTATGTTTTCGAGTTCTATCTCAGCCCTGCTTCTGGCCAATAATAATGGCATGTTGTTTGGATTGGAGCCAACAGCTTGGGTCGCACAATCGCGTGCGGTTGCATATTCTCCCTGTTCCATCATAATACTAATCAGTAAAAGATGCGCATCGACCGCTGTCGGTTCTAATTTGATAACATTTTCCAATTTCCCTCTGGCAGTCTCAAGTGACTGTGGTGCCGACTCATTTAAGATATGCATGGCTCTGAGCTTCATTAGTTCGGGGTCCTGTGGCAGTTGTTCTTCAAGTGCAGAAAGAATTTCAAGTGCCCTCTGTTGGTCTTGTGCAGGGCTCTGCAAAAATAATGTTTTCATCAACCTTCGCTTCAGTCTCAAATCTTCAGGATATGCATTCAAGCCCTCTTCAATTGCCTCTACGGCTTTATCGTATTTTTCATTCCTGACGTAGAAGTTGCTCAAAAGTTCGTAACCTATTGCCCCTTGCTTGGAGAAAGTTGTCAATTTACTGTAATCCTGCTCGGCATGTTCATACTCACCTTCATCAGCAAAGTATGCCCCCCGCATCATATAGGCACCAAATTCATTATTATTCTCCACGTAATCATTAAGGGCTTGCTGGGCATCTTCAGTTTGACCTTCTGCTTTCAGGATTGACACTCTTGCAGCTGTCAGCACCAGGGTGCCCGGGGCTATTGCTTCGGCTTCATCAAGATACTCTAAAGCCTGTTCGACATTCTGGTTTTGCCAGTAGATTAGTCTCGCCAGAAGGATTCGTGAGTTCGCGTCTCTGTCATCGTTTTCTACCCTGAGTTTCAACTCTTCGATTGCTCGGGAAAATTCCCCTGCTCTAATGGACAATATGGGTTGACGTGCACTGGCAAATCGGGAGTTCATTTCACTCTGCTGAAGAACCTTCTCTGCATCCGAAAAACGCCCTTGTCGTTCAAGGAGGCTCACCAATTTGTCCGCGATATCAATAGCTGAAGGATTTCTAATCAGTGCCTTACGATAAGTGTCCTCGATACGTTTGAAATCCTGAAGTTTCTCATACATTTTCGCCATGAGGAGTGGGGGGGATGACCATTGGGGGTCTGAATCAATGCAGTATTGGAGGTGGTTGGTAATATCCACTTGTTTCGACCGCCATTGGTCAGATTCCAGCCATATTTCCACCTGATGCAAACGCCACATCAGTCCACTTTCGCCCTCGGCCTCCTTTAATTCGCTTATTAGTTTTTGAGCTCTCGCCTTGTCCTCCTGAACCTCGCTGATACCCAGTAACAGAGTGCGGGCACGGATTTCTCGTTTATCCTGCGATGTTACATCATCTAAAAGGCTTATTCCTGAACTGGGGTCCCCATGCAGTAGTTCCAGTATGGCAAAATTCATCGATACAGATCTTTTCTCCCATTTGCCGACAACCGCATGTTGTGCTTTTTGTAGGCAGCTACGGGCAGAGTCATAGTCTGCTTTGGTGATATAAAGACTCATCATAGAAAGCCATGGCTCAGCAAGCTCGGGATTGCGCTCGCAGGCCGTCTGGCAGGTATTAACTGCATCAGGCATACGTTTAGCTCTGATATAGAACCTGACAAGTTGTATCTCTGCCCTGAGCGGTTTTTCACACTCTTCGATGGCCAGCTTCAGTTCTTTTTCAGCTTCCTCCGGACGATTAAGGTACTCAGCAATGATTGCCTGTAATATGCGGATATCGATGCGATCTGGATGCTCCATACGTAGCCGTGTCAATTCCTCTGCCAAAGACAGAAGTTTACCTTCGTTAATTTTCGAATGCTCTGCTACGATGTTGATACTCGCCTCAATGCGAAGCAGCTTGAGAACAATACGTGCGGGGTCGATTGTTTCTGCCAGCTGCGCAGTCTCGTATGCTTTGTTCCAGTCTTGCAACTTGATGTACTCTTTCGCAAGTTGCAGAGTCATCA
>VRUK01000015.1 GCA_019456195.1 Planctomycetota bacterium
GCTTATTATACTCTGGATTTTCATAAAATCGATAAAATGATAAAGCTTAATGACGATGCTATATCATTTTATCGATTTTATGACACCAAATTTATCACCAGACACAAAAGCAATTTTGCTGCTCTGTAGTTCGTGGGGTAAGAAGGACAATACGCTTAAACCTCTTACGCTCACTGAGTATAATAAGCTTACGGACTGGCTAAGACAGAAAGAACTTAGGCCATCCAATCTGTTCGATTCGGATGCACACTTCAAGAATCCATCCTTCCCTTTTGAATCTTCTCGCTTTAGCTCTCTTCTTAATCGCGGCGGAATTATGGCAGTAGAATTGGAACGCTGGCTCAATACCGGCGGATGGGTCATAAGCCGTGCTGATGAAGAATATCCTCAAAGATTAAAGCAAACCCTGGGCAAGAATGCTCCCCCTCTATTCTTCGGAATCGGTACAAGATACTTTTTATCCACAGGCGGAGTGGCCTTAGTAGGATCACGAGATATTTCAGAGGAGGGGCAAGAAGCGACACAAAGAATATCCATGGGGTGTGCTGAAAGGCAAATCACGGTCATTTCTGGTGGAGCACGAGGTGTTGATCAGACGGCGATGCAATCCGCTTTGGAGGCAGGTGGAAAGGTCATTGGTATCTTGGCAAATGATTTGGCTCGCACCTCAGTAACAAGAATCTGTCGGGACTACATAGAAGGAGAAAAATTGGTGTTACTCTCTCCTTTCCACCCTAATGCACGGTTCCAGGTTTGGAATGCAATGGCAAGGAACAAGGTCATTTATGGCCTTTCTGATGCGGCCGTAATAATAAGTTCGTCCGATGGCAAAGGTGGAACTTGGGAAGGAGCTACGGAGAACTTTCGGAAATGGCATATTCCGCTCTTTGTCAGAAAGGATTTGTCTCTACCGGGAAACCTTCGCCTAATTGATAAAGGGGCATTCCCTCTGCCAGAAGAAGCATATGACAATCCCGACCTGTTGCTGAGTAGATCCCTCAATAGGTCTTCAAGCACAAAAGGCAAGACTCTATTTGACTAAGCACTCTGTTATTATTGCCATGCAATAAATTGCGGGGCTAAATATTTTTATTGGTTCCGTTTAGTTGCTGCGCCAGGAGGCGGACAGGATTTCTTCCGTTGTTGGTTTGGGAGCAACTTGTTCAGAGTGTTGCGCCTCGGGTACTGTCGTGAGTACCTGGATAAAGCGATCCTTTGGGATGTATTCTTTTATAAAGTGGTTTGAATGGTACACGGTCATAATTTTTTCCAGAGCCAGTATGACACCGAACAATACCAGTGTTGAGATACTTCCTGCAACGCCGGATATCGCGGCAATTGATACTGCAATTACAAGGAGTGTCAGGTAAGTTTCCGTTAAGGCGTCGCCGATTCCGAGCAGAGGATGGCCGGTATAAAAGTAGCCGCCGCCGGGGTAGATGATTGAAATCCTTCTGGTTTGTTCTTTGTTCTTGAAATCGAGTGAGCAGGTTGGGCAGATGTACTGGTCTGTAATGAGCGTATTCGTACAGCGCGGGCAAAGGTGCGTCCTTTCTAACGTTGGACTTGTCTGACCTTCGAGAGGCATCTGCTGGAACAGGGTCTTGATTTTTTTGCTTTCACTTCCTGGGATGTAAAGAAATTTCTCCTTTTTTCCGCTTTTATATTCGGCCACGAGGTTGCGGCCTTTGACGGCGATGCTCTGACAGTCTGCATATAGTATCTGGGCTATCGAGTTTCGATATGAGAAGTTGCTTTTGGTCGGTATATGGAAAACACGTTCGTTGGTGAAGATAAATAAGGAGCGCTTAAGATAGAAGACAATCCAGCCTGTTAGAAACTGTTCGATAATAGGTGCCGGTGAGCAGCCGGTAGAGATGCAAAGGATTGTTTCATTCTCATGCAGGAAGGGCCTGATAAAAGATATTTTTTGAAGCAGCTTTCGCTGGTGTTTTTCTATAGATTGCTTGTAAATGTTCTTGTGATTTGTGAACATGACATCGGTATTAACGGGAAGGTCAAACAGGTCCTGTCTGCCTGAGCTGCTTGTTATATTTTGCATTTCCTGTATCATTTGAGTTACTCCTTAAAATTCTGATATTGCAATATTGGCATTATCGGCAGCAATCCAACATAGCTTAATTTAGAGCACCTAACAAAATGACTCTGCATTCAAACGGCTTATTTCGTGTCTGGACGGCGTCAGGCTGCATCGACCATCCTCAGATGGCCTGCTTCGCCTTCCTTGCCAGACGCGAAAATGCTCGTTTTCGGTGCTACGATTCATTTTGTTAGGCCCTCGAAATCAAGACAGGGGCAATAAGCGCAGGAGTACAGGCAAGGCTTAATATGCCGGAGTATTTGACAAACGGAAAGGACATATTATGAAAGGTGAGTTTACTGCAATTATCGAAAGTGCTCCTGAAGGGGGCTATTGGGCAATATGTCCTGAGATTCCGGGAGCAAACGGCCAAGGAGAAACAATCGAAGAAGCGAAAGAAAGCCTCAAAAAAGCTATAATTCTTATACTGAAAGATCGACTGGAAGATGTTCGGCGCGGCTTACCCAACGATGCAATTCAGGAAAATATTGCGATCTAATGAAACGAAAACAATTAGAAAAAAGGCTAAGGATAGCCGGATGTTATTTGAAAAGAGAAGGCTCATCACACTCACTCTGGATCAATCCAAAAACGGGAGTTATAGAAGCTATCCCCCCATACTGAAATAAAAGAACCTTTGGCCAAAAAGATATTAAAAAGCCTGAATGCAGATTAACTGTATTAGGGTTTTGTGGTGTTTAGGTATTCTTCGAGGTTTGTGTAGCCGTCTTTGTCGGGATCGTTGTTTCTGTCGCTCGAATCGTTGGAATTGAATCCGTATCGTTTTTCCCATTTATCGGGCATGCCGTCCTTGTCGGAATCTTTTGGTGGTTTGGCGGATTTGAGCTCGGGCCAGGCTCCGACATCACTTTCATCATTTATAATTTTTCCGGTTCTGTTTTTTACGCTCTTTATAATGCGGAGGTCCACAGGGTCACGTTTTGGCAGGCTCGCACCGCACCCGGCTAAGATACGTTTGTAAGCTGTTATTGCATTATCAGTTTTAACGGGCGGGACAGGTATCGGGTTTGACTGCTTATAAGAATCTAAATTTGCCTGAGAAAAATTATCGAAAGTTACCAGAGACCATGGGTCGTCGGGGACACTGCCGTTCATGCAGTTGTCGCTGAAAAAGGCTTTGGCTGTTTTTGTGCTTTCTGAGAAGGCAAGGCTTCCACTTGAATTGGCGCCGGTTTTGTAATAGTTGCCGACGAAGTTCATTTTGGTAATGCTGTTTGCCTTGTTTGTGCCATCGGCGTTATAGCCTGCGGACCGTCCGCCCCAGTTGTAAATTACATTATTTCTGAAATCGAGGATGAAGCCTTCCGGGTCTATGCTGCGGTCGTTGTAGTTGCCGGGACGGGGGAGCCGGGCGTGATGATGGGCGTAGAGATTATGGTGAAAGGTATATCCGTTACCGAAGCCACCGCGGATCAAGGAACCGTAGCCGTGAGCACCTTTGTGGTGGGATGAATTATTCAGGCTTTCGGAAATAATGCACCACTGGACGGTGACATTTCCTAATTGCCCCCTTGATGAGGCCGAAAGTGTCTCATCGACGGACCAACATGCCGAGCAGTGATCGACGATGATATTTTGGCCGGATGATACTGAAAGGGCGTCGCTCTCGGACTTTGCATTATCTCCGAGCCGACACCGAATATAGCGGACAATTACATGGTCGGCAGAGGTAGAGAGGGCATGGTCTTTGAGGCATATACCGTCACCGGGAGCGGTTTGGCCTGCTATGGTAATATATGGCTTTTTAACAGATAAGTTTGATTTTAAGGCAATAGTGCCGGATACGCGAAATATTACCGTTCTTGGGCCATCGGATTCTACCGCTGCACGTAAACTGCCCGGGCCGCTGTCATTAAGATTTGTCACGAAAAGAACCTTGCCGCCACGACCGCCAACCGAGAGTGCGCCGAATCCTTCGGCACCCGGAAAAGCCGGCATTGATAAAGCTGTTTGCGAGATGAAAAAGGTCGTAATGAGAGCGAGAAGGGCAACTAATATACGGTGCATAATATATTTCTCCGGTTAATCAGATATTGCCGTTTCAAAGACACAAACTAAATTATGGTGCCTCCAACTTTTACTATGATAATACAAAAAGTTGTGTGGCAAAGCAAGCCTCACAGGTTTCATCCTGTGGCCGAGAAGATATTATCTGTTTTATACAAATTGGATTACAATCTGAAAGGCAGCTTTTGAATTGCTGCGTATTGCTTTTTGTTATGAAGTACACTATATTATTGTTTAAGAGTTCAATCCGGGCTTTGCGTATCATCCTGTGTGGAGGCTGCTTAAAAGCCATGAGCCGGTAATATACTGCTGAAGGGATGTACTTATGGAAAATATAAGTCATGCTTCGAGACGCTGCGGTTTATTCATACTCGCCGTGATAATGTTATTGCCTGCTGTGCCTGTACGGCCGGATACTGTTGACGACAAAGAAAATGGACAAATGCTCCGGATCCCTTTGACACTTTCCAAAGACACTGACAGTCACGGAAAAGGCTGGAAAGTTTTACGATTTAAGAACAGGTTGCCGAACAAGGTGGTCTGTGATGAAAAAGGCCTTCATATCAAAGTGCAGTGCTCGGCCAACCTCCTTGTCTATGGCCTCGACAGACCAACGCAGGTTAATAGTGTCGTTTTACAGGGGGCAGTCACAGGCTTGCCTCGGATTCCGGAAGGAAAAAGGCAGGGCGATAAGAAGGCAGATGATTTTGCGATTCGGTTCGGTTTGGTCATAGCGGGAAAAAAAAGACTTAACGCAATAGAGAAGCTCTTTGCTCCCGAATTGGTAAAGCATTTGTTTGGACAGGCGCCGAAGTCGCATGGTATCGACCATGTTTTATTTTTGAATTTGGCAAACGATCCTCCGCCTAAGTGGAAAGAACGAATTCATCCTATCGGAAAAGGGCTTCTTCGAGAGCAGGTGGCCTGCATAAAGGGAACACCCGGAGATTTCACACTAAAAATGGAATTCCAAAAGCCCTGCGAGGTATTGGCTTTGTGCATCATCAGCGATGGTGACCACACGAAATCCGAATTTCAGGTGACTGTCAAAGATATTCAGTTAAACCCGAAAAGGAGAAAAGAACAATGACACTTACCAGAAGAGAAGTATTGGGAGCAGTTGGTATTGCGGCTGGTTCATGTGCTCTTTCTTCCTGTGCAATGGAAGGGATGGGCTCTTTTCAAGGTGGAACCGGCAAGAAAGTTTTTCCCTGGAAATACACCGAATTGGACCCGGATATTACCGCTCGCAGGGCATACTACTATTACGACAAAGGTCACTGCATGTATGCCGCCTTTGCACCGGCAATATCCCAGTTGGCCGACAAATATGGTGAACCCTATAGGTCCTTTCCTGTCGAGATGATGAGATATGGAGCTGGTGGAGTGGCCGGCTGGGGTTCACTATGTGGCGCAGTCAACGGTTCTGCTGCTCTTATGAGTCTGTTTGTCAAAAAAGAGGATGAATTAAAACAGCTTGTCGATGAGTTGTTCCTGTGGTATCAGCAAACTGAGCTGCCTCAGTATGTTCCACAAAAACCAGCCCTTAAAATAGAAATCGCCAAGTCCGTTTCCAATTCTGTTCTCTGTCATGTCTCTGTTACCAGGTGGTGCAAAGTTTCAGGCCACAAGACTTTCACTAAGCCACAAAAAGAACGATGTAAACGTCTGAGCGCCGAGACTGCAAAAAAGACGGTCGAAATTCTCAACGCTCATTTTGCTTCTCGATTTTCAGCCGCTCGAAAGCACAATGAAAAGACACAACAGTGCAGATCATGCCATACGAAAGGAAGTGAGCTGCAGAATACCCGCGGCAAGATGAGTTGCACCAGTTGCCACTCTTCTATAGCCGATGATCATGGATTAATATAGGGATGAACAATCTGTAGAATTATTATGGTTTGTTCCTTTTTGGAAAAGTTACTTATTAGGAGAGATTCCGATGTTAAGAAAACATATAAACAGACGCCGTTTTCTTGCCGCAACTGCAAAAGCCGCTGCAATTACAATTGTGCCGAGACAGGTACTGGGAGGAGTGGGGCATACTGCTCCGAGTGAGAAACTCAATATCGCCGGGATTGGCGTCGGTGGTATGGGGGGGAGTAATCTGCGACAGCTTGAGAATGAAAATATCGTGGCCTTGTGCGACGTGGACCATGAATACGCTGCCAAAACATTTAAACGATATCCGAAAGCAAAGATATATACTGATTATCGGAAAATGTTAGACAGGCAGAAAGACATCGATGCTGTTGTTATTGCTACTCCGGACCATACTCACGCGGTTATCAGTATGGAGGCTATGCGAAGAAAAAAGCACGTTTATTGCCAGAAGCCGCTTACTCACGATGTTTACGAATCGCGTATGCTGGCCAAAGCGGCACGAGAGAATTCTGTTACCACGCAGATGGGAATACAGGGACATTCGGGCGAGGGCATTCGCTTGATTTCTGAGTGGATTTCTGATGGTGCTATTGGTGAGGTGCGCCAGGTTGATGCCTGGTGCAGTTTGTCCTATTATCCGTTTGGTCATGCTGGGTGGAGTTCGAAGTGGAGCCGGCGCCCGAAGGATACGCCGCCTGTGCCCTCGACGATGGATTGGGACCTTTGGCTGGGACCGGCACCTGAGCGGCCTTATCATCCGGCATACCATCCGGCTGTCTGGCGATGCTGGTGGGATTTTGGCTGTGGAATGATGGGGGACCGTGGGGCCCATACTTTGGACCCTGTTGTTTCGGCGCTGAAGCTGGGGCATCCGAAAAGCATTGAAGCGACATCGCTGGATTTGAATCCAGATACACATCCACTGGCATCGATCGTAACCTATCGATTCGGCGCCCGTGGTGATTTGCCGCCGGTCAAGCTGACATGGTATGAGGGTGTTCGCCCGCCCCGGCCTAAAGAGCTTGAAGACGGCAGGCGTATGGGCCATAGCGAAGGGGGGGCACTGTTCAAAGGAAGTAAAGGCAAGATTGTTGCGGGTGTTTACGGGGAAGACCCGCGTCTGATACCTGAAAGCAAAATGAAAGCATATAAGATGCCAGAAAAGAGCATCCCAAGAGTAGAAGGCTCGCATGAGCAGGACTGGGTGCGTGCCTGCAAGGCCGGGAGGCAGGCAGGGGCGGATTTCGAGTATTCCGGTCTTCTTACGGAACTATGTCTGCTTGGAAATGTAGCTAAGCGGGTTGATGCAAGAATCGAATGGGACGCGGACAATATGAAAGTAACAAATTTGCCCGAGGCAAATAAGTATATCCGCACTCGATATCGCAAAGGCTGGACTTTGTAAAAAAGAAATTCTGGTACTAATAGGTTTGCAAAATGGAACAAAAGAACGTTCGGAAAATCTTGTTATTTCTTCTGTTGATTGCTTTGACAGTCAATGTGATTGTTACGGAGAGTTGTTTTGCGGCGGTCTTTGAAATTTATCCGGCGACTGTTGACACTCAGGATGAATTCGAGAATATCGCAAATTCTCTCAAGCCCGGCGATGAGTTGATTTTACATGGAGGCCTCTATTCACAAAGTGCCCGCCGGGCTGTTACAGCTAAAGGCTCAGCGGCAAAACCTATCATTATCCGGGCGGCTAAAGGTGAAAAACCGCTGCTGAGCCGTCCTGCTGATAACATTGATAAATATAATAACATCGAGTTTATCGATTGCTCGTACCTGATTGTTCGGGGGATACGGTTCCGAGGAGGCAGCTCTGGAGTACGATTTATTCGGGGCCATCATATTATGTTCGAAGAATGTGAAATCTTTCAGACCGGCAACAATGCTCTGACAATGAACAGCGGGGACTGCGATGCCTTTATTATAAGAAAGAATCACATTCATCATACCGGCCTGAGCATGTCACGTCGTACAGAAGGGGAAGGGATGTATATCGGTTGTCACGATGGCTCATGTCGGACAACCAATTCACTTTTTGAAGGAAACTATATTCACCACACGCGCGGTACGAGCAACGGCGGAAATGATGGTATTGAAATAAAGTTCGGCTCTTACGGAAACGTTGTCCGTGATAATGTCATTCACGATACCAACATATCTAAACAGTATCCGGGAGTCTTTGTGTATGGTAGTAATGGTAAAGGAATCAATGTTGTTGAGGGTAATGTTATCTGGAATGCCGGTGAAGGCATACAGGTGGTTTCCGATGCTATTGTTCGAAATAACATCGTGTTCAATTGTTCCATGACCGGCATTACCGCTGCCCCTCATGCCGCAGTGCCTTCTGTAAGTAATGTTACGATTGTTAATAACACAATCGTTAATCATCCTAAAGGTGTTCTGATTCGCTGGGGCAAGGCAAGTGACATGGTCTTCGCTAATAATGCAATCTATTGTGCCGGTTCCACTGCCGTTGATGCGCAGGGGGCTGAAAATGCTGTCTTCGGCGCTAACTTTGTTCAAGGCCGCTTAAATGGAATTAAAATTGACGGCTCTGGATTTTGTAATGGCGGGACTGTTTACGAGGCTTTTGCCGGGCCTGAGAAAAAGAGCTATTGGCCGAAGCCGGAATCAGTGCTGATTGAAAAGGGAGTTTCTGATTTTGCTCCTGAGCTGGATTTTAATCATACTATAAGGAAAATGCCTTTTGATGTTGGCGCTTATGAATCTGATGGAAATACAGAAAATCCCGCCTGGCATATACAAATGGGAATTAAAGGTAATCGCTGAATCGATATGTAAAGATTCAATCATGACCGGAGATGAGAAAATGAAGGAGTTACCAAAAACACGACGTGACTTTATGAAAACCACCGCGGCAGGCGCTGCAGGAATCGTTCTTGCAAAACCAAAGATGCTCTCGGCGCAGGCATCCGGCGCTATCAGGATTGAAGAACCTTTTCACGGGGCGGTATTAAACCGAAGACATGGAAAGCAGGTCGGTGGAGGTTTGAAAATCAAGGTGTCCGGGCAGGCCCCTCTTAATGGCCGGGTAATTGTGAATGGTTTGCCTGCGAGACGGGATGGCACGAAATTCACCTCGGAAATTATTCTCCGTCAAAAGCAGACGGAAATTATAGCTGTCTCTGAGAATAACTTAGGCAGGGGCGAGCATCGTGTGCGAGTAATATGGGACAGGCATTCGGAGCCCCGTTATAGATTCTCGATTGATGATAACAGCTTCTTTTTGCGCGATATCGCAAAGAATAAATATGCCTCTTTGTTCGATTGCTTTTATCTGAAGAATCTACGGCAGCTCCATTCGAAATACGGTACACGGTTTGTGCTTAACATCTATTATACGACCGAAGATGGATTTGAATTACCCCAGTTCCCGGACCGTTACAAAGGCCAGTGGCGGGACAACTCCGACTGGCTCAAGCTTGCGTTTCACGCATACGCAAATAAACCTGACCGGCCTTATCAGAACGCCACGGCGTCGAAGTTGATAGCTGATTTCGACAAAGTGGCCGAGCAGATAATTCGCTTTGCATCCGAGCAGGCCTATTCGCCGCCTACGGTTATACACTGGGGAATGGTACGGCCTGAGGCCCTGAAGCCTCTCTATGAACGAGGGGTACGCGCGCTGAGCGGCTATTTCCGCAAACAAGGTGACACATGGGATGTCAACTATCTGATAGATGACGTCCGCTCCGAATATTTGTCACGTCATGACGCCCTTATGGATTTCGAGAGCGGCATAGTTTTTTCCAGAGTTGACATCGTCTGCAACAGCACACCCGTTGAGCGCATTATACCGACTCTCGAACCGCTCACCAAAGATCCCAACCAGGCGGAAATTATGGATATCTTTACTCATGAGCAGTACTTCTGGCCGTTTTACTCCAACTATCTTCCCGACCACTTCAAAAGACTCGATGTTGCCATTCGCTGGCTTACTGAAAAAGGATACAGGCCGGTCTTTTTCCATGAGGGCTTTCTCGGGGGCCCCGAGTAATTTAAGTGTGAATATTAAAATAATAAATCTGTCTTGAAAACTTTAGCGGTTTGATTGCCTATTTTTTTCTTTGATGTCGGAACCGGCTATAATCTTCTATGGCTTCTTTGTAGTATGGTGTGACAAGAGGTCCGTTGAGAATCGGATCGCCCACATCCTCCATCCAGCGCCATAGCCGATTCGACAAGTCCCTGACTATTTTTGCGTATTTTGGCGAGCCGGCAAGATCATTACGCTCGTGCGGGTCTTTCTTTAAGTCGAAAAGCTGTACAACAGGTCTTTTGCCCATAGGTCTTTCTGGCCGCTCTGTATGTTCGGCCACCCTCTGCGGCACGGCATCGGTTGGAAAATCAATCAGCCTGCCCGGTTCGAAGTAGCGGATTAACTTATAGTGGGTTGTTCGTATGGTTCTGGAAGTATTGTCACGCAGTGCGTGACTTGTACGCTGGGCAAATATTTCATTTCGTGGCGAGTCTATTTTGGTGCCTTCTATCACATCCCTGAAGCTGCGGCCCTGAAGGTTTTGCGGGATGTCAACACCGAGAATATCAAGCAGCGTCGGCAGAAAGTCCACATTAGACATTAACTGCTTGAAAACTTTGCCGCCTTCAAGGGCTGTTCCCGGATGATACATAATCAAAGGTGTCTGGATACCGGGGTCGTAAAGACACCATTTCGCACCGGGGTAAGGAATCCCGTGGTCCGAAGTAAATATGACTAATGTATTATTTGCTACACGACTCTTTTTCAAAGCGTCCAGAATTTCGCCGACACATTTATCGAAAAAGCGTATTGTCCCCTGGAACTTCGCAAGGTCCTCGCGGATTTGGGGTGTGTCTTTAAGGTAGTGTGGGATAAAGATGCCTTTTTCGGTGTCTTTGCCTACAGTAAACGGACGATGTACCTCGAAAAAGCCCACTTTCATAAAGAAAGGGCGGTCCTGCTTCCGTGTTTTTTTGAGCAGTTCTTTCGTGGCTTCGACGGTTTTACCAGCCTTGCGTTCCTGCGACAGTACGTGTTGATAACCGAGCGAAGCGGGATCGCCGCTTGTTACGTGCTGGAGGCCTACTAATGTAGTTTCGTAACCGGCCTGGGCAAGAATTGCCGCAACATGCTTTTCGCCTTTCTTTAAGCTCCATCCCCAGGGCTGGTGTGTCAATCCCATCAGGCCGTTGGTCTGGGGATATCTTCCTGTAAGAATGCCTCCTCTGCTCGGACTGCATACGCAATCCGTCGCAAAATAGTTTTCAAAACGAATGCCTTTTTCGGCCAGCTCGTCGAGGTTGTCCGTATGAACTGTCCTGACACCATAACAGCCTAAATGCCGGCCAATGTCGTGACAGGTTATCATCAGAACGTTCGCGTTATGACATTTTGACAGACCGCCGGTTTTTGCGGCCAGGCTTGTACTGTGCAATACCTGCGATACGCTTAAGCTTGCAACTGTAATGCCTGACCGTCTTAAAAAATCTCTCCTGTTCATATTTAGTTCCTCTTGAATTCGATGCATGAAATTGACCTGTTAGGCAGGGTTATTGTCAACTTTTTGCCGTTAAAAAATATATCTCTTTTAGTTATTCGGCCAATCTGTCTTGGTTCATTTGGTTTAGGCGTGTCGTTAAGGCGCCCCTGCAAAACATGGTGAACTGCACGACCCTCGAAGCGTCCTAAAGCAGAAATATCGACTGTGACATCTATCGATTTTTCAAAGCTCCGGTTGATGGCATGGAAATAAACAAGTTTTTCATCTTCCGTAGCTAATGCATCAACGTAGGCGACTTTTCTTTTAGGCCCGATGCCGCCCATTCGATATGGCTGTTTATATGTTGGCACGCCGCTGCTCTCAAGAGCAAGCAATTTTTCTCCGTGGTGCTTTGAGTAGAACATCGTTACCTGTCCTGTAGGCATGTAGTAGGGATGAATCTTAGCTTCGACATCGGCTTTGATAGCATGAATTCCCCATGAGTTACCTACGAGCATGGATTGGCAGCCTAATTCAATTACATCCGCGGCCCGCATAAAAGCGTGCAGGTATCCTGCGGCGCCAAGTCCTTTGGCAAAGCTCGAATTCAAGGCGGGATCAGGTCCGCTGAGCCTCCACCAGCCGTTCCAGTTCCATTCGGTTACGGATACTTTATATCCGAGTCTTCGAGCATTATTTATCCCGGGGTGGTTAATAATCGACTGGCCATTATCATCGAACCGTGTCACCGCTACCCATGCACGCCAGATTTCCTCGGCTGAAAGTTTCTCTGCTGGGACTTCTCTGTTGTTTTCAACTACTTTCGTAATGCCCCATGGCGTATAAAAATGCGTGGCAAAATATGATACTTTGTCTGCTGATTGCTTAAGTATCTCTGGGAAAATCCCTGATAGATTGCCATCGTGTCCATCGGCAATAATTTCAATGGAAGGATCTACTGACTGCATTGCTTCGATGTATGAGTTCAAGCACTCGGCATAAAACTGAGGTGCCGCATTGGGCATCATCTCCTTCAAATTTTTTATGAAAGCCCATGTTTCATTACCGATTTGAAAATATTTTACTTTATAGGGTCTGGTTCGGCCATTTTTCGCCCGCAAGGCCGGCCAATCATACATCCCCTCCGGCAGCTTTGCTCCAATTGGTGCATTGCAGTAGGCAACCAATGAGGCCGCGTGCATGGCAGCTTCTTTCAGAGGCTTCTTCTTGAGCAGCCCATCCCGAAAATTCACTACCAGGATGGCCTCTGCGCCTTCTTCTTCACAAAATTGGAGGAACTCATCGTAGCCAAAGTTATTGCTTACCTTGTGTCCGCGATGGCCGGTGCTGATAGGTCGCTGAGATGTTCGGTTTGGTATGTTATCAACCATGTCCCGCCAATCCATGAAATCCACATCTGTGCCACCGGGAAATCTGATTACCGGTATTTCCATATCCATCAGCAGTTTCAATACCTCGGGCTGGATATTTCGTGTTCCGGGAATCATCCCTCCCTCAATACCTATCTCGCCCCAGCTTGGCCTTTCCATAAACTGACCGAATATACGCGGATTAATCTTGTGGATAACCTTTCTCTTTATGCTAAATGAAATGTTGGCTGAATCTTCCTTTTGTTCTGCTGATGCGATTACCTGAAATTGGCATAAACCAAAGACAAAACATATAGTAATTAACTTTACTGTGTGAAATCTGATTTTGCCGGTTAGCAGCATTTTGTATTGCCTTTCTCAGGTTGATTTTTCTTGCTCTTACTATTATTTGCCTGGAGCACTCAAAGTCGGCAGGGGGGTATTTACTTGACGCTCATTCTTTGATGAACAAATTGGAAAACCTTTTTATAAGCCTCGTTGATTTTTTCAGGGTCACCTCCGCCTAATCCATGTTCTCCTCCGGCTATCGTGATAAACTCATGGTCGATATGAAACTTTCTGAATTGCTCTGCCATCATTACCGACTGCTCGTAAGGCACATCGGTATCTTTCGTGCCGTGTATCAATAGCGTTGGGGGATATTCCTTGCTCACATTCTTGACCGGCATGAACGGATAAAACTTTTTCGCTTCTTTGTGCGGGTCCCAGCCGGAAACTTCTTTTGGCCAGATTCCTCGCTGCCGGCAAAACTGATAGAACGCTCCGCCGTTGCCGTTTCGGTCTTTAGAATTTGCAATAGCCGGACCGCTTACCTGTTTTCTGACCTTCTCTTCAGCCATCTTCGGCTTCTGATGGCGCCGATGAGGACTGGGTTTGCTGTACCAGTCGCCAATCAAGTCGCCGTAACCCCAAAACACAACAAGCACGGTAGGGCGGGGCTTCACACGATAACCCGTAGCAAGAGTCAGATAACCTCCGGCCGAGCCGCCCAAAACCGCAATCTTACTGCTGTCAATGGCAAACAACTCCGGCCCCTTTTCCCGTATCCATTTGAAGGCGTCTTCGATGTCTTCGATAATCGCGGGCAATTTCGTTTCCGGAGCTAAGCGATAGTCAATCGAAACGATTGCGTAGCCAGCGTCCAGAAACATCTTTTTAACACGCTTGCTGAGGCCGTCACGTCCTCCCATGATTAATGCACCGCCGTGTATCCAGACAACGACCGGACGAACCTTTTCGTCATCAGCACGATAAACATTAGCTTTGATTTCAAGATCTCCGACTTGCTTGTATGTATAAGTCTGCGTTCGCACCTGAGCGGCGGCAGAATTGACTGTCAGTCCCGACAAAAATAGACAACCGATAATGCCGAAAAAGATTTGTCTCTGCTTATTCGTGGCTTTCATTGCTATTCCTTTCGTGATTGATAATCATCCTCTCAACCTGCCTACGGACCCGACAAGTTTATCATCCATTCGGGCCATTCCGGCAGCGAGTCTGCCATAAGATATTCTTTGTGCCACTTCAAATCCCACAGGTTTTTCAATCTCACCCTGCTAACGGATGCGTCCATGAAGCAGACGTTGATTGTGTAGGCATGACGGTCCATGCAATAACGGCCAAATCCTGTATTATGCCGTGAGGCTTCGTCGGGCGGGGCCGGGTCACTTCGGCTAACCGGACCACCACCCCAGCGCCAGCACTCTAAAAACATCGGAATCTGTGCGGCCTGCCTTTGGTCAATCTTTCGCCAGGCCCTGCGGTCGGCATCCGGCAATCCCCATATAGTTGTAACGCCAGGACGTAAATCGTAGCACCAGTTATTGATTCCATAGCTGTTATTATTGATTTTTCCGTCGATTTCACAGCTCCACACCATTTGAGCAGGAACCGTTTCCCCCTCGGCTTCGGTCTTCCTGGTATTCGGACATAACCGGCTGTTCTCGCCGCCTTTTTCGTAGTAGGGCATCAATGGGATGATCCATGTCCCGCCGCCAGGTGTAGCTGATGTATTCCACACCATGAACTTGCTTTCGTTGTCATGGGCATAGAGATAAAATATCTTACCCCATTGGCTGAGGTTTGACTTGCATACGACACCCCGGGCCTGATCTCTCGCTCTGCTCAGGGCCGGCATAAGTATCGCCATCAGCAAAGCGATAATGGCGATTACCACCAGAAGTTCAATTAAAGTAACCCCCTTTCCTCTGTGCATCATACCACGCCTCTTAAAAAATCATTTCATCTGAGATTTCTCATATACCCTTCATAGAAACACTCCTGCATGCTGTAAATCCTATCATATCATAACATACTTTAAGTTTCAATAACTCTTGTATTGCCAATACCTCTTAGGATGATGTATAATTTGGCGAATTGTAGATGATTTAATAGTTTAAGAAAAGTTGTTTACAGGCAAAACATTTTCCTTTTTTAGAGGTAATAAATGTAATGTTCAGTAGTCAGGCATCAATATATTTGTTTACTATTCCAATTTTCCTTATCTCTCTGACGGTCCATGAATATGCCCATGGCTGGATGGCCTATAGATGTGGTGATGACACAGCGGCAAGGATGGGGCGATTGACGTTGAATCCCCTGGCTCATATCAGTTTGTTTGGTACGATTATCCTTCCGCTTCTGGTGCATTTTGGGTGGGCAAAGCCTGTGCCGGTCAACTTTTCAATCCTAAGCAAAAGGCAAATCTTTATGGTGGCTGCCGCCGGACCTCTTGCAAATATATCGCTGGTTCTTATTCTGACCGTTGCTTTCCATTTATTTCATTTATCGGCGATACCGCTCCTGGGCAATTTCGTTTTGATGGCTATACTTTTTAATATCATTTTGGCTGTGTTCAACCTGGTTCCAATACCACCCCTCGATGGCTCAAGAATGGTTTATGCCCAGTTGAAATCTCCCCAGGCTGTCAACATGTATCAGAAGTTTTCTCGATTTGGAATGTTTATCCTTATAGGATTTATTTTTCTTGGCGGATTTGAGAGAGTCATTTTGCCGCTGGTTGCCCTGTTTTACTCTTTACTTGGATTACCTCTGCCTACTTTTTATTGAAGATATTAAAGCCGGCGGCGAGAATTAATAAAACAAGTGTATGAAAGAAAAAGAAAAGGGGCGGTTATGGCACGTTCAGGGAACAAGTTTAGCGAAAATGCTCATTTCAGAAAGCCCATAAACTCTCATAGAGCGGGTTTACATGGTGGTACGATTATTAACCTCCTCTTTGCCCTGATTTTTCTTGGGCTTATAGGCTTAGGCATTTGGTGGATTATCAAGAGCTTTGGAGAGGCCGGAGAGCAATATACTCAGACAATGATAAATACCAAATACACCGCCGAAACTGTCAAGTGCCAGACAAACCTGCGAACAATTGCTCAGAATATACAAATATATGCTCTAAGTAATGAAGGTTTTCCACCCTCACTTCAGGATTTAATCCAATGGAGCGGAAGTACGCAGTTATTTAAATGTTCCTCTCCTGACGCTGGGGAATATGTTTATATCCCTGGCCAACGTGGTGGCTTGTCACCTGCAAATGTTCTTCTGTACGAATCGAAGCCGGTTCATGATGGCCGATGCAGTGTATTACGGCTGGGTGGGCAGATTGAATTGCTTACTCCAGAAGAGCTTCAGCAGGCCCTGGCCCATACACAAGCCTCTATGAGATAATATATGCATTTCATATTCTTAAATCCGCAGAGAATTCCCTCATATCGGTTTTGTAGGCTATTTTTTGTCGCCCACGAGCGGCCAGATTTCATCTACCTGAAAATGCACGAGGTATTTATTTGAATCGTCGTCGGCCGCACATATCTCCGGCTGTTTCTGCCTGAACATCTCCACTACAGATGTGTTGGTTTCCTCTCGGAGTTTGGTCAGATACAGCCTCTTGCCGGTGTATTCTTCGCCTTTTTCAATGAACATATAAGCGGCGTGCGGATTGGATTTGAGGTTTAAATGGCTAAGACGCTCACGCATAACAAATGCGATGGTTTTCTCATCAATAACATGCGGTTTGGCGTAAACGGCAAGATCAACCATCCCGTCTGAATCCGCGGTAGCAAAAATACCAATACCTTGCGTATGTTCGAAATAATAGGACAAACTCATAACAAACAGCTCCTTTGAATTATCTAATATTCTTAAATAATATTCAAGTAACGACTCTGCACCAAAATACTTTAGTTCCGCTCCGCCCGCAATAGTCTTTTATGAATTAAGCCCATAGAATCTTTGAAAAGCAATTGGAAAAATTGACCTTCCGGGACAGACTTGATATTGTATGAGGAATGATTTTCTACTTCCGACGTATCAGGATAACCGGGTGTAGTTACTGGTAAATTTAGATTGAGGCCAAAGATGATTCGACGTACCATCATAATTGTCAATCGAGTTCTTTTCGTTATTTTGTTGTTAACTCTGCCGCTGACCTTAAATTGCCACAAAAGCAATGAAATTTCTAAGGCCAATGCCTTGGACCTCTTATTTCACTCCGGTAATTTGGAACTCAAACGGCAGGTCCCGCTGAAGTTTTCCACTTATCATGTGCAGGGATTGGATATCACAGAGCAATTTTATTTTGTAACTTCGGTGGATAGAGAGCAAAATAGCGCCTGGCTGTTTAAGATTGACAGAAAAAATGCCGACCTGATTACAAAAATGGAATTGACTGATGGCGCATTGATTCATCCCGGGGGACTGCAGTATGACGGCCGTTTGCTTTGGATCCCGAACGCTGAGTATAAAAGACAAAGCAGAACAATGGTCTATGGCCTCGATCCTGATACTTTGGAAATACGCACTTCGTTTGGGGTTGATGACCACATTGGAGCTGTAGCGTCTGATGGAAAAAACTTTCTTTATGGAGTTAATTGGGACGCCCTTCATTTCTATACATGGGATATTGACGGAGATCAGTTAAATAAAGTCGATTCCCCAACTTCAATGGCCTATCAGGATATCAAATATTTTGCCGGTAAACTTTTGTGCAGCGGCCATAAGGACGGAGTTTGCGCTGTTGATATTATCGATCCTGAAAACTGGACTTTGATAAAACGTTTCGATTTACCCAAAGATAAATGGAAAAGTCCTCTAACTCGTGAAGGTATGGCTTTCGATGGGAATTTGTACTTTCTTCCGGATGATGGGCCTAATTCCCGCATTCTGATATTTACATTAAACTAACCGCTCCTGTTAAAAACTCTGAATCGACTTAATAAATCTCATAAATTCCTGAGTAAAATGTCAGACAATAGCTTGAATTACCGTTGCCGAATCTGTTATAATTGAGACAGAGACACATATCAGCAAAACCCATTATATCTATGTGAAGGAGATGGATGGAAGCCATGAGCAAAGAAAAAGGATTTACACTAATAGAGCTTCTGGTGGTGATTGCTATCATTGCAATACTGATGGCGATATTGATGCCGGCACTACAGCGAGTGAAGAAACAGGCCAGAGGCGTTGCGTGCCTAAACAAGCTCAAACAATGGGGCTTGTACTTTGCGATGTATGCCGAAGACCACGATGGCCGATTCATGGCCGGCCATACGGCCCAGCCTCAGGCCAATCGGTGGGTCAGCGCAATGGGGGACTACTATAAATGGGATGACGAATTTACCTGTTGTCCGAATGCGACGAAGCCATGGGTTGATGAGAATGGCATCAGTGAGGGAGCCGAGGGAACGGATGTCGGTGTGACCATGGCATGGGGCTACATGTACCAGGACCACTGGGCCAAGCAAATTAAGGGAAGCTACGGGCTCAACGGCTATTGTGTTGATAGCCAGTCAGGCAGGGAACCTCGCGGGGATGCATCCTGGTACTGGCGCGGGCCGGCTGTGGCGGGGGCCGCATACGTGCCCTTGTTCCTGGGTGCCCAGCGCTATAATGGTGTGGTGGATTCAATGGATGACCCTCCGGCATTTGACGGCCAGGGATGGTCTGAAGGGGGTGGCGGGCGTATGTTACGTTACTGTCTAAATCGGCACGATGGCTTTGTGAACGGGCTCTTTCTGGATTTTTCTACCAGGAAAATAGGGCTTAAGGAATTGTGGACGTTTAAGTGGCATCGACAGTACGACACCAGCGGCCCATGGACAACGGCAGGTGGAGTTCAGCCAAGTGACTGGCCGGAGTGGATGAAAAGCTTTAAGGACTACTGAGAAAATTTGCCGGTACGTTTTCCCTGCTCTATCGATATCATTCGACTTCACGAAGGATATTTCCCTCAACGTCACTACTTATCTACTGTAATTGTAATAGGGATGTCCTTTCGCAAAAAGTAGCACACTCCCCCCTCGTCTTCACAGACATAATACAAAGCATAAACGTTCAGTTTGGATGTTCCGCTTGCCCCGGCCGCCGCGCGGACCTCGAACTCAAGTTGCCGCGGCTCTGTTGTCTCCGGCCGGTCGCCTTGCGGAGCTGTCAACAACTGGGGTTCTACCTTCCAGCCGTCGGGTGCATCGACCCAGAGCTTCAAAGGCTGGGCCTCGTTGTTCCAATGCGCCTTCAGCCTGGCGTTCGGGCGAAGTGTTACGTGGACACGGACGGCCCCTTCGGGCTTTACTTGTGGCGGGACCACAGTCACTTCGCTCAGAATCAAACCCTTCTCGTCGCGATAGATTTGACCTTGAGGGTCGGGCGGTTTAACGTTGATTTCTTTGGTTTCAAAGCTGCTCCCTTTGCCGGCGATTTCGGAGCCTGTGGGTAAAACCATCAGTTCAACTGGTTCTTCTCCCCGTGCTTTGATATCACGGGCCGCGGTTTCCACCCAATCATAAAATGGGTATGGTTTAGTGAGTCGCGGGCCATACTGCTCAATGCGCCGCCGCCAGATATAGTGGTTGGGCTGGATCACCCGGGACCAGGTCCAATGGTTCACGGCTGTTTGAAAATCGCTTGAGGCTCGCTGCCCGGAATCGTACCGAAGGCGATAGCAAACACCAAGGCGAAAATGCGCATCACCGTCATCAGGATTGACCTGAACCGCCTGCTTGTAAGCGTTGATGGCTTCGTTGATTTTAGACTGTCCTCCCCATAGCACCAGCGCATCGCCCAGCTCTCTCCAGGCTTCGGATGAGCGGCTATTCTCAGCACGCTTGCGCAGTACCCTCAGGTCGGGCCTTGTCGCTTTAATCTTCGGCGGTTCTGAGCTTTTGCCTGTAAAAGTCTTATTGAGAAACTCCTGCTCGAACGTATCCATCTTCGGTCGAAGGCTGCGCACAATCCCATTCTCGTCGATGGCCACCTCGATAGGTACCCCCCTTACCTGCATTACATTGATGGGATCATGCAGGACGGGCCAGTCTATCTTATGCCACTGTGCAAATAGCCGGTTGCGATTGGGATGCTGCTCCTGTGCGATCCCCAGCACAACAAGTTTTCCCTCTCTGACCCACTCTCGGGTTTTATTATTCCAGGCCGGCACGGCCTGACGACAACCTCGTCACCAGGAGGCAAAGTGGACCAGCAGGACTTTCCGGCCGCGAAACTGCGAGAGCGATACAGGCTCACGATCCGCAATGTCGGGCAAGACAAAATCAGGGTGGACTTGACCAATACGGGGTGAATAGCCGTCGGCGTTGGATGGTGCGGCAAAAAAACAAATGCTTCCGAAAGTCAACATCAGCAGGCTCAGATTTCGCATACTCCTGTCCTCGGCAATAAATTCGTCCTTGTGGATTTACTCCGAACTCATATATAACCACCGATTATCTTAACACTAAGATAAATGATACTATAATTGCCGATAAAGTCAATTATCAATTCCCCGCCTACGGCAACGATTCCACCTTTTTTTTGGTAACATCCTGCTTATGAGATGAGCTTTTCGGCATGAAATTTTGACGATTGTCTCTTAGACCCGCTTTGGGTGTGGTGATAGTAGGGAGGATATCTTAAGCGATTTTAGCCCTCAAAAATTATTCTGATGCAGGCCGATAAGATTGTTGATATCTTGTTCGTAATGGCCATAAATGGCTTTGAAAAGGCCTTTTTGCACCTTTTTGGTTGAATTGAAATCACTTTTGAGGTATAATATGTTAATCAATAAACGGGGGGTGTTTTTTACACAGCATAGTTTGCCGACCATGGTCCTTTTGAAAAACTTTTTTACCTGTTTAGGGTAGTTTCTCAGGAATCAAATTAGACCAGCAGGACGGCTAAAAACAGAGGGGGAAAAATGAAAAAGCTGCTACAATCAAAAAGACGTGGTTCTGCCATACCGCTGGCCGTAGTTGCGGTTCTAATACTGCTTGCAATGGGGGTTGGACTGCTCGATATGGGTTTGAACAGCCGTATCTTTGCCACAAGAAGCACTTCGGGTATTAAAGCACGATGTGCCGCCGATGCAGGGCTGACGATGGCTCTGTTTGCTATGAACAAAAAGATTCAAGACGGACTCTGGAACGGAAGTACCTTACCTCAGGCAATTGACACAGTTTTGCCCTATTCTGACGCAATATATAGTTACACAGTTACAGGCGACCTTGCCACCGACTATTCTGTTTTATCAATTGGAAAATCCGCTCAGGCCCAAAGAACCGTCTCAGCAACTTTAGAGCTGCGCGGTATATTTGAGTATGCGATTCTAACGAAAGAGAAACTGATATTGAAACCAGATACGCTCGTCGATGGATACAACTCCCTGGATCCGTTTGATACAGATGTAGATGTAGATCTTAGTACCCAAAGCACTGAGGATGCAAGCGTAATCCTCAATACCGGTGTAACTGTAGAAGGTGATATTAGTGTGGGCGTTGGCGGAGATACTGAAACTGCTATAAAAGATATGGGCGCGACGACCGGGGACCAGTTCGCTGGATTAATAGAAGACCCCTTGCCGCTGATATACCCGCCGGCATTACCCAAGATGGGAACTAATATTACAGCCACTGCTGAAACAGTTACAATCACACCCGCAGAGAGCGGGCAATATAACAACATTTTTGTAAAAAAGGGAGATACGCTGGGGGCAGTGGAAATAAGCGGCAATGTTGTCTTGTATATCACCGGCGATATCGAAATCGGAGAGTCATGCGAGCTAATTATAAAAGACAACTCCTCATTAACTCTTTACATAGATGGAGATATTCACTGTCGCGCAAACAGTGGGATAAATGCCGAATATCCTCCTGAGGACCCCAAGACATTCCAAATTTATGGTACAAGCGAAACCCAACAGTCCTTCGATATCAAGGCCAAGAATGATTGGAGTGGAACAATATATGCACCTAATGCAGATGTCATTCTTTATGCCAATGGGGATTTTTACGGTTCTACCGTTTCTAATAACTTTGAGTTGAAGGCCGGCGGTAATTACCACTATGATGAAGCGCTGAGAAAAGTCAGCATAGAAGATGCGGGTGTACGCTTCGTAGTAAAACGCTGGTATGAAGGCAATCCTAAATCAATAAATGGGATGTAAGAATAAGTTTGCCGACATAGGATTTGTGAAAAATAACTTATTAAGAATCTAATCGGAGAAACAAAATGACTAAACAGACAATTAGAAAACAAATCAGAAAGTTATTTCTATTCATTCCAGTTTCTATCGCTTTATCCGGTATGGTCGTTTTAGCATACCAAGGCTATTTTTGGATGAAATTAGGGCACTGGAAATCTCTCGATTCAAGGTTGGTCCTTAACAAAGTCCTGCCTATTAACTTTTTACAGTGGCTTCGTAATCCCAGTTCATGGTTAGGCTTAAAAAAAATTATATCTCCTTTTTTCAACTTTCCCCTTGCTCTGTTTCTGCTCCTGGTTGGTCTCATTGCTATTCTACTCTTATCCAAAATTTTTGATTTATTTTCAAAGCCTGAAAAGATAGGGGTTTTAGACTCAAGAAGCTGGCGTACCGGCTGAGGAGTGGGGTCGTTGTATATCTCTCACTCAGGTCGTTTTAATGTCATGGATACCGAAGCGGCGGTCAAAAAGCCGAACTCTGCAGATCGATAACCACAGGGACTACCCATTTATTTCTCCTCAGTAAGCCACGCTGAGGAGAAATTCTAATAACATCTCAAATTTTCGAAGACAAATCAATTACTTGCTATTTTATTTAATAGGCTTTTGAGCAGAAATCGTCGTAGAAAAAGTAACCGCCCGGTATTATTTTAGTATCAGTTTCTACTTGATTGGCGGCTTGCCTATAGTTTACAATCCGCATACAAATGGCAGTTGATGGCATAAAAGGATTAAACGCCAGTCCCGATTGACGGCATCGGGTTGGCTGGTTTGGGCTCGATCGTCTCGGTCATAAGTGCACAAAGCCCATTGTTTACTGTATTTATGCCGAACTGGAGCTATGTGAAAGATAACCGAATATGGATGCAGTTTTACTTAACAGTTTACAGAAGTCCTTCGGTGAAGTCCGGGCAGTGAACAATCTCAGCGTTACGGTCCCCCAGGCTTCTGTCTATGGATTTCTCGGGCCTAACGGTGCCGGCAAGACCACCACGCTGCGTATGATTATGAACATCATCCGTCCGGACAGCGGTCAGATCAGGATATTCGGGGACTCTTCGGTCGAGCAGGCAAAATCTCGTATCGGCTATATGCCTGAGGAACGCGGCCTATACAGAAAGATGACAGTTACCAAGGTACTTGCATTCTTCGGCGCAATCAAGGGCCTTACCGGCAATGAGCTGTCAGGACGGGTCTCCAAGTGGCTTCGGTGTGTAGAGCTGACGGATTGGGCGACTAAAAAGGTCGAGGAGCTTTCAAGAGGAATGCATCAAAAATTGCAGTTTGCCGTCACCGCGATTAACGAGCCGGAGCTGTTGATACTTGACGAGCCTTTTGCAGGGCTTGACCCGCTGAACACGGATTTGATAAAAGCGATTATGCTTGAAATGCGGGATGAAGGCAAAACCATCATCTTCTCCACTCATGTGATGCACGAGGCTGAAAAGCTCTGCGATTCGATCCTTCTGATAAACAAGGGGCGTGCTATTCTGGATGACAGTCTGGCGAATATCAAGTCGCATCGTTCATCCAATATAGTAAGTGCCGAGCTTGAGGGCGATACGGATTTTATCGAAAGGCTTCCTAAAGTAAAGGCGGTGAAATCCGAAGGACATAGCTTTGAAATTACTTTGGCTGACAATGCAGATACTCAACAGTTGCTAAAGGCTCTGGTAGAGCGGCTGCGAGTGCATAGGTTCGAAGTGAAGGTTCCTTCCCTGCATGAAATCTTTGTTGATTTGGTTGGAGCAAGTAATGCAGAAGATTCTTAAGATTGCCCAACGCGAATATATAGAAACCGTCAAGACCAAGGCATTCATCTTTGGCATTCTGATGCTCCCATTGATTATCGGTGCGATTATTTTCTTTGTAAGTTGGATGTCTCCCGACAAGGCCGGACCGCAGCCACCGGTAAAGGTAGCAGTTAATGATATGTCAAGCGAGCTTGCTGTTGAGATAAAAGCTTCATTTGACAAGTACAATCAGGATAATCCCAAAAGGCAAATTCAGCTTGACCTGCCCGAGATACAGCAAGACTCGGACGCTGTTGAAGAGCAGGCAAGAAACAATCTGCGACAGGGACAGGTCGAATTTTATGTTGTTCTGGACAGGGATGTTTTGGAAGGCCCCGGCAAAATACATCTTTATACTTATAAACCAAAAGCCGGTATTATAGATATATTCTCGACTATCGAATACATCTTCCGCAGGGCGGTTATCAATCAGCGGTACAAAATGCAGAACCTCTCTCAGGAGCTTCTGGAAAAACTCAGAAAAGTCCCGATCGAGCGTATGGAAATCGGCTCTACTGAAGGTCATGACCGTGTTCAGAGTGATACTGACAGGGTTTTGAAAATGATAACTCCCGTCTTTTTTATGTATTTGATATTCTTGGGAATCCTCGTTTCGGGCCAGCAGATAATTAGTAGTGTTATCGAAGAAAAGAATTCACGTATAATTGAGGTCTTGCTTTCGGCGGTTAATCCGTTTGAGTTGATGGCCGGCAAGATTTTAGGATTGGCCGGCACCGGTTTGACACTTGTAATTCTGTGGGCCGGCGCGGCGATTCTGACCACACGCTCACAAGACATCAGCATTGATGTCACCGGCGAACTCATGGCGTATTTTGTAATCTATTACATACTTGGCTTTCTTTTATTCAGCTCAATCATGGCAGGGGCAGGTTCAGTTTGCAACACAATCAAGGAAACCCAAAGTCTGATGATGCCGATGACTATGATGTTGGTGATTCCGTTATTGTCCTGGTTCAAAGTTGTCCATGAACCAAATGGAACGCTGGCGCGGGTATTCTCGTTCATACCGCCTTTAACGCCAATGGTAATGGTACTGCGACTTTCTTCCGGCTCTGAAATATGGATAGTTGAGATAATAGCATCCATAATCCTTTTGGTTGTATCTGTCCTGATGGCGATGTGGGCCGCCGCCAAAATTTTCCGAACCGGTATCCTCATGTACGGTAAAAGGCTGGGCTTGCGGGAAGTCTGTCGATGTTTATTACAAAGTTAATCCCGTCTTTAGTATGAATCCGGCCGATGTGGCTGATTAAGGAGACCTGACGAAATGAGTGGTCTGTTTTACAGTTTAGGCAGAAAAGTAGGGCCGAAAGTTCGCAAAGCAAAATGGTTCTGGCAGTCAATAGCCGGTACGGAATCTGACGCTATAAAAGTCGAGTATGAGGTTGGCAGAGACCTGGCTCGCGAAGTCAGGTGTCAATTGGACCTTGATAAGGAACCCAAGGCCGAAAAAATACTGAACGAAGCAGGTACTCGGTTGACGGCCTGCGTCGTCAACAGGTCTCGTAAATTCAGTTTCGAAACCATCAAGGGTGACGAACCTAATGCCTTCGCTCTGCCGGGCGGATTCATCTTTGTTACCCGCTCGCTGATGGAACTGTGTCAATACAATCAGAACGAAGTTGCATTTATCCTTGCGCATGAAATGGGCCATGTCATCCGGGGTCATGCTATGAACCGTATTATCAGCAATTCGGCAATTGCCACCGCGTCTCGGGCCGCACCTATCCGCGGTGTTCTTTCCGGCTGGGTGCGTAAGGTTGGTGTGCAGTTTCTTGAAAGCGCTTATTCTCAGGATATGGAGTCTGATGCCGACAAGCTCGGGGTGCGTCTTGTTGGGGCCGCCGGTTACGACCCTCAGGCTTGTGTTCAGCTGCTTTCGCGTCTGGCCAAACTGAGCAAGCCTGTCGGCCAATTCGACCTTGGCGGTTATTTTTCCTCGCACCCGCCTTTCGATGTCCGCATTCGGAATATTAATCTTTTACTGCAAAAGTGGTCGCTTAAGTAAAATTTATCCTTCACAAATTTATAGAAATGTGCTTGAGTACATTACTGGTTCTGATAAAATGCTGAATCAGTAAAAAATATTAGCGGATTGTTGCCGTTACGAATCGAGTAAAGATTTGCTTGGTACGCATTAGGTGGAAAATATTGGAGGATTACGAAGATGCTGAAAGTGGGCATAGTTGGTTTCGGATTTATGGGGCAAACGCACTACAAGTGCTGGAAGGCCCTGGAGGGTGCACAGGTCACGGCGATCTGCGATGTGAATCCGAACATAGAAGAAGATACGAAAAGAGCCGTAGGTAATATCGGTGACACGGACGAGGCGGTTGATTTCAGCAGTTTACAGTTATTCACGGATTTAGACCAGATGCTCAATACTGCCGAGCTCGACGCCGTTTCGATTACACTACCGACCTGTCTGCACGCCGACTGTTCTATAAAAGCATTGGCGGCCGGAGTCAACGTTTTCTGTGAGAAGCCGATGGCGCTTAATGTCGAAGATTGCGATCGCATGATTGCTGAGGCAAAACGCAGCGGTAAAATCATGCAAATCGGGCACTGCATACGATTTTGGCCTGAGTATGCCAAGGCAAAGCAGATAATCGACAGCGGCGAGTACGGAAGAGTCATTGCTGCAATGTTTCAACGCCTGGGATCAGCCCCAACCTGGAGCATCGATAATTGGTTCCTGGACGAAGAAAGAAGCGGTGGAATGGCCCTGGACCTGCATATTCACGATACCGATTTTGTGCAGTATATCTTCGGTATGCCGAATGCCGTTTCCAGCTTTGCCGCGAAAGATGCAAACGGGGGTCTTATGCACATAGTTTCACAATATCTTTACGATGACGATAAGGTGATAACCGCAGAGGGTGGCTGGGCTATGACACCGACCTTCGGCTTCGAAATGAGCTTTAACATTGTGATGGCTAAAGCCACGCTTGTTTATGATTTGACTCGCGAGCCGATGTTTAAGCTATGTCCCGCCGAAGGACAGGTCATTACTCCGGAAGTCGGAAAAGGCGATGGCTGGTTCCTGGAAATAGAGCATTTTGCTAAAGCCATAAACGGAGAGAAGGTCGAGGAAGTAACAACTCTGGAGCAGTCACGGGATTCTGTTAAAATCGTGGCGGCGGAAAAGGAATCAGCGAGAAAAATGGAAAAGGTCGCGATTAAATAAGCAAAACAAAAAAAATGAATTGGAGAACAGCACGATGAAATGTAATGATTGGCCTATAGGGATTTGCAGTTGGTCTCTGCAGACGGATGTTGCCGGCGTTGCGGATGCGATGAGTAAAATCGGAATTGAACATGTGCATTTGGGTATCAGAGCCGCGGTGGGTGAAGGCGGAGACGATTACCTTGCGGCCGTACAGAAGCAAAACTGGACCGTAAGCAGCACAATGATAGATTTTCCGCAGGAAGATTATTCGTCTCTGGACAGCATAAAAGTGACGGGCGGAGTAGTGCCCGATGACTGCTGGGAACAAAATCGCCAGCTCTTCATGGGTGCCGTTGATGCAACCGTTATGCTCGGTGTCAAATACCTCTCGACGCACGCCGGCTTTATCGACGAAAGTGACCCGGCATATATCGAGAAATTTTACGAGCGCATCTCAATTTTTGCCGATGCCGCCGGCGAAAAAGATTTAATGCTTTTGCTGGAGACAGGCCAGGAAACCGCCGAAGAACTCAGGCATTTCCTCGAAGAGCTGAACCATCCCGCTGTCGGAGTCAATTTTGACCCGGCCAATATGATTCTTTATGACAAGGGCAGTCCAATCGAGGCGGTTACTGTGCTTGCGCCGTGGATTAAGCACATCCATATTAAGGATGCGACTCAGACCGCCAAGCCCGGTACATGGGGCGCTGAGGTACCCTGGGGTGATGGCCAGGTGGGACCAGAGTCTTTTATAGGTGTTCTCGAAGACATAGGCTTTGACGGCGTTCTTGCAATCGAGCGGGAAGCCGGGGATGACAGGGTCGGAGATATTAAACTTGCGGCCCAGAGGCTGTTGGAATTTAACGCATAAAGGACAAATTAGAGTAAGGAGTGCCAAATGGATAAAGCCTCAACGGGTATTAGAATTCGCCTGAGCGTCATGATGTTCCTCCAATATATGATGTTTGCCGTATGGTGGATGCCACTGGCGGCGTACCTGGTGAATATGGAGGTTGAAGGAGCCTATAAGGCCTGGATACTGAGCGTTATGCCGCTGGGCTGCATGGTGGCTCCTCTCTTCTGCATGGTGGCCGACCGCCATTTTGCCAGTCAGAAGGTACTGACGGTCCTGAATTTCGCTTGCGCTGTGTTGTTCTTCATCGGCGCCCGACAAACGAGCCAGGCGGCGATGTTCATTGTCCTGCTGCTGGCGATGTTCTGCTATATGCCGACATGGAGCCTTACAAACGCGATCGCCATGTCAAATTTCCCGTCGGATAAGTTCCCGCAGATACGCGTCTTTGGCTCGATTGGCTGGGTCGCCTCCGCTGTTTTCAGCCTTATCGCCGCAACGAGCCTGTTCGGGGGCAAATCCATCGACGGTACGGCGATTCCACTCTACTGTGGTGCAGGCACGGCTCTGATCGCAGCGATTCTGAACCTGACGCTGCCCAACACACCGCCCCCGGCCAAGGGCAAGGAAGCCTCAATCGTCGATGCGCTGGGCCTGAGGGCGATGACTCTGCTCAAAGACCGTAACTTTGCTATTTTCATTCTCATTTCCATGTTGGTGATGATTCCTTTTACGCTGTACTTCTCGCTGGGTTCTCAGTTCTTCGAAAGTCAGGGATTCAAGCAGATCACGGCTACCATGAATCTCGGACAATTTGTCGAGATATTCCTGATGCTTCTCATACCGCTGGCCCTGTCGCGTTTCGGCGTCAAGTGGACAATGGTGATGGGACTTGGAGCGCTGGTGATTCGATATGTTGCTTTGTGGGGTGGAATCGCGGCCAGCCAAACATTTCTGTATTACATTGCAATCCTTGTACACGGGATCATTTTCGGCTTCTTCTTCGTCGGCGGCCAGGTGTACGTTGATAAGAAGGCCCCGCCGGAATTACGCGCTCAGGCACAAGGATTGATTGTCCTGGCCTGTTATGGTGTTGGCATGTTGTTTGGCACCTTCATCAATGTCGAGTTGATAGAACGCTATACCACCGATGGTGTGTGTAACTGGAATCCGGTCTTCGTGATCATTGCCGTCGTCTCAGCCGTCCTGCTGGTGGCACTGATTGCATTCTTCCGCAACGATATAAAACAAGCTTCTGAGCCGGTATCCACCGATCAAGAGCTACAGACATAAACAAATATTGAATAAGCCGGAAGCTTCTACGACCTGGATAGATCCAGGTTTACTTAGAAAGTGGTAAGAAACACATTTAGGGAGAACATAATGGAATGGAAACTGTACCTTGCCCTGAGCTTTGCGATGTTTATGGAGTATGCGATCTGGGGCGCCTGGATGCCTGTACTGGCCCCAAGACTTCTCGGACCGCTGAAAATGACCGGCAAACAAACCGGCTGGATTTACGCCACCTTACCGCTGGCCTGTATCTTTATGCCATTAGTGTCCGGACAGCTTGCCGATAAATATGTCAACACCGAATACATCCTTGCCATTGCTCACTTAGTTGGTGCGGTTTTAATGTTTCTTGCCGTGCGTCAAACTACTTTCAAAAACCTTTTTGTGGTCATGTTTCTTTACTGCGTATGTTTCGCTGCGACACTGCCGCTCGTCAATTCCCTGATGTTCAGCCACCTGGCTAAAAACAACCTCGACTCTGCAGTATATTCGAAGTGGATCTTTATGTGGGCGCCTGTCGCCTGGGCGCTTATCGGCTATGGCCTCACCGGGTGGCGGTGGAAATTCAAAACCGGCGAACAGGGCCGGGACTGCCTCTACCTTGCAGCTATACTTTCGGTGATTATGGGTATAGGATGTTTCTTCATGCCCGATACACCACCTGCTAAAGCCGGCACCGCCCCTATACTTCAGGCTATGGGTATGCTTAAAGAGACTAATTTCCTTATCTTTATTGTCGTTTCGATGGTCTTCTTCGGGCTTATGCAGTTCTATTTCCTCGGCACCGCCCAGTTTATGCAGGATATGGGAATACCGGCCAGTAATGTCCCCGCATCAATGGCCATCGCACAGGGCGTACAGGCAATAGCCACTTTATTATTGATGACCTTGTTGCTCGGCAGTCTTGGAGCAAAATGGACTTTGGTTATTGGAGCTATATTCTGGTTGCTGTTGTATATCGTTTACATCAAAGGAAAACCGCGATGGCTGATTGTTTGTTCCCAATCGTTTCACGGCCTGGCATACGTGCTCTTTGTTATTGTAGGTCAGATATTTGCAGACATGTTTGCAGTCAGCGTTGAAAAATCTGAAATACGAGCTTCGGTACAGTCCCTTCTTTTTGCCGCCACGACAGGTGTCGGCTTGTTCCTTGGAACCCAATTCGCCGGTTTTATAATGGACAAGTTCAGAAAAGAAGAAAAGTTCCAGTGGCGTCAGATTTTCATGGTGCCGGGTGCTATTGCTTTTGTGAGTATTTTGGTTTTGATTATATTATTTAAATAAAAGCAGCTTAAAACTTGATATTAAATGCTCGCTCCCCGGTTACTGAATCGAGGAGCGAGTATTTTTTTGACTTAAGGAATATCCAGCGGGTCGATATTCTTGATTTTGTCGGCATAAATCTGGTACGTATATTTCTTCAGAACCTCATTGCCGTGCCGCTCTAATACTGCCTCTCGTTGCTCGTTCATTATTTTATCTTTGACGCGAGATTCCATATCGTTTGAATATTCGGTTAATTCACCGGGATTCTTTTCCAGGATTTTTACGATTCGCCATTTGACACCGCTGCGATTAAAGCCTTTTATCGGCCCGATTACATCGTTCGGGTCGCCTTTCCATAAATCCTTCCAGAACAATCCTTCCCCGCCGGGATAAGTATTAAATGGCTTGGTTGTCTTTTGCAGAGAATATTTCTGTTTTGTCACCTCGAAATCCTTGCCGTCGTCGAGTTCGGCCTTTGCCTGGCGGGCCGTTTTAAGGTCCTGGCACCAGATTACGTCGATGTTGAGCTTCTTGTCTTTTCTGAAAATTTCCCTGTTCTTGCCGAAGTAGATCATTATCTCGGCGGTTGTCGGTTGTTTAATCTCCTTGTACTTGTCGGACCTGACTTTAGACAGGAGCCTGCTGTCTTCGTACTCTCTTACCTTCTGTAAAAGGTCTTTATCCTTATCGAGTCCGAGCAGTAAAGCTTCGGACAAAAGAAGCGGCTTGGTTAACGCCATGTCCAGAAGCTTTTCAACACCCTTTACGGTATCGAGGTCTTTCGGACGGCTCGGGGGCGACCCTTCGCACAAAGTATCGAACCAGTCTTTTAATGTTACCTTGCCTTTGTCGAACGTTACAAGAACGATATTTTTCTCTTCTGGCGTCAATTCCTCTTTTGTCTGAGATATGTGGATAAATGCTCCGGTGCGGGGCTTCTTTGGTTTAGTCAAGAGTCTTTGGTGAATTTGCACTGCTTTTGGAAAATTTTCAGTTAGCTTTTTTGCATGAAACTTTTGGTATATATGTTTGTAGTACTGGCTGAATAACATTCGAGCCTTTAAGTTTTTAATAGTTGATTCGGCTCTGGCCCGAGTAAGCTTGGGGTCGGCTTTCAATCGCTTTTCTATTTCGGGTTCTGTTACCGTTAATAGGGGTTGAAGCTGTTTTTGTAACAATAAGTTGACGAGCCATTTGTCCCTGAATTTCTTAATTAATGACGACAACGATTCATCTTTAAGATAGTCCCCTTTGCGGGCTTCGCTTACCATGGCTTTTTCAGCAATCATCTTCAAAAGCACCTTTTCGGTATTAACCGGCTCTGGTTCCTCGTTATAATTTCCATACTTGTTGGGGCGAATTTCCATCAACATCCTCTTTTCAAGCTCTTGCTTCGTGATGGTGTAATTGCCGATATTCGCAACTATAGTCGGCGGCTCCTGGGCTGGTTTAACAGCCGCCGGCTTTGATGCGGTCGGTCTTGATGCGGCCGGCGTGCCAGTCCTAACACGTGGTGCTTGTGCCTTCGCTAAGCATAAAGTGCAGAATGCAGCTAACAGTCCAATAAAAATCAGAGTCAGTTTGTTAAAAGATATTTTCATCATAATTGTCTTCCTCAACCATTAAAGAATTTTCATCCGGTACCGATCATTTTCGGTAGTTTTAACCCCCCAAATATCGTTATTTGTGTATTCTATTATAGCTTTTTTCGCTCTGAAAGTCAATTCAAATTATCCTCAAATTCAGGGGTTTTCTCATAGGTTTTTCCGCAATCATGCCTGGCAGTAATTGGCTTTGATTGGGTTTGTTTTGGGTTTGTTTTGGCTTAAATTGGGTTTGAATTGGGTTTGTTTTTGGCTTTATTGGCTTTGAATTGGGTTTGTTTTTGCACCCCCGCCAAGTGTTCAAATCTACATATCTCATTATTACGAAAGCGTTTATGTTCATTTTGACATTTCCAAAATTGGGTTTGTTTTGCATAAAAAGCTTATAAATTCGTACGTAAGAATTCGTAGGTTTCCTTTTCTGGACTTTGGACTGTTCGTTAAACCTTTCTTTTTCATTAACCACTGATAAAACCATGTCAATTAGAGAATTAGCGAATTTGTGAATTAGTTAATTGGACAGATTTTCGAGATTCACGAATCCGGGTCTTCTGACCCTGTGGTCTTGGCCTTCTGGCCCCTCTGTTATAGGCCAAGGGAGCCGCACTCGGGGGTAAACTCTTTTAATTGATTATATATGCTAATTTACTTGCCACTTCTGTGGTTTGTAAAAAAGGCAAACTGAAAATGTCCATTTTTCGTCGTATAAAGACGATTTGCGTTAGCCTGCTGGCTAATATACACGTATTATACCATATTTGGCCCTGAAATTCAAGGGAAAAGTCGTAAGTTGATTAGGGAATTAAATGTTCTGACTGGGTCCCCGCTAAAGACATGCGAGGATGACAATATTAGAGAATTGGGGATGGAGGTCCCTTGTTGTAAGTTCAGAAAGTAGTTCTCGGGGATAAAAAAATGTGGTTGATCCATTCGACAAGCTCAGGACAAGTTTTTGGGGATTTTGGGTTGTTTTTTAGCGTTTTTGTCGAAAATTGTAGCTATTTTGTCTATTTTGACTTGTTAAAACCTTCATTTTCCCTTGTAAGTTCCACATTAATAGTGTAATTATTCTTTAGATTTAGCGAACGAGCGAGACATCTTGGATTTGTGATTCTTACATAATGGCTTTGGGATAGCTCACAGAAAACTTACTATCCCTAATAAAAATCTGCTGAGTATAGAACGTTGTGATAAGTATTAAAGGGATTAAATGTGTCTCCTTTCCCTGCTTAAGTAATAGTTAAGGCTGCAAGAGATAGCACAGAACAATATCTCAATTTCCTGAGGAATAATGATAGAGGAATTGATAAATACACAGTTGATCAACTGATAGAAATACCACAACTCTTGCTCATTGAGGGAAAAACTCAATACCAGTATTTGTGTCGTTTGCCCTGCCATCGAAGCATACGTTCTGATTCGATGGCAGTTTACACACCAAGAGAAGATCCAGCAAGGCAAATTCCAGTCCACATAGTATCCTATGAGAGAAGGAGTGGCAGAACGGAATTGGCCTCTCAAGAAAAGATTGAGAGTCAAGAGGGAAAACTTTCCATTGATTTCCGATGGCTCGTTCAGCGCTGTCTTGAGTGGTTTGAAGAATGTGGTGGACGGGTTGCCAACCTTGAGAATTTGGCGGGGCGAGCAAAGGTCGAATGGGAAACGGCAGAAAATCTTATCAGTGAAGTACCCAATCCTCCTAATTTGGAGCAATGGGCAGCTATCAAATCAATTCTTTGTAAAGATTTATCGTACATATGGGGTCCGCCGGGAACAGGCAAGACAAAACAAGTTCTGGCTAAAGCGATTTATGCGCTAACAAATCAAGAGCAGAAGGCTCTTGTTCTGGCCTCTACCAATCTTGCCGTAGATAATGCTTTAGAATCTATCTTACAGTTTGTTCCCAAAGAAAAGGTGGTGAGACTCGGAATCCTGTCAGAGGATTTCAAGAACAAATATCCTGAGTGTTGTGAGCAAAGGGCGTTCGAATCTGAGATCAGAGAACTGAATAAAAGAATACATGATTTAGTAGTTGAACGCAAAGCGATTGAAGAATTAAAGACGCTTGCGCTCGATCTGGAACACAACAGGGGCCAATTGAGGGAATACAAAGAAACCATTCCGCAGAAGCAGAGTCTTATCGAAAGGCTTTCTCCTGTTGTTGAGACAGAAGCACGACGAGTTGAGATGGTTGAGAAAGACTTAGAGAAAGCCAAAGAAACTCTTTTGGAAATGCAACGAGAGAGCGACAGCTTGAGGATTCCGGAACTGAACAACGAGATTGAGAGCAATGAAAGCCTATCTACTGTGACCAGGCAAACTCTATCTGAATACCGACACGAACTTGACAACCTTGGTTTCTTTAGCAGACTTCTGACGAAAAAAGCCAAGAAACTGAATACAAAGATCAACGATGCTGAAGACGATCTGAAACAAATAGAAGCTACCTTGCAGTCTATTCGTCAAAGACGTGATCAGCGATTGGTCCGTTTTGAAGAACTGAATGCAATTATTTGTAAAGAAGCACCGAGAGTAGAGGATACAGAACGCAATTTGCGCACTGCCCGAAAGGAACTTGCAAGCCAACATTCTACTCTGGATACAGCAAAAAGAGACCTGCTTGCCTGCGAGAAGCAGATTCAGTCTTTGTCTGAGGCAATTGACACAGACAGCATCAGACGAGATGAGTTGTCACGGCACTTCCCGTCTGTTGACAAAATCCCTCCGGCTGAAAGAAAAGCTGCCATTGAAGAAGAAATTGAGAAACTTGAGGAAGAGAAAAAGAAGTTTGAGTTAGACCTGAGCAAGAAATCTGTCATAGGTATGACTCTGGATGGCTTTATTGGTTTCTCGATGAATACCAGTTTGACAGTGGACAGGGTATTTGTTGATGAGGCGCCGTATGCTCCTGTAGCGAAAATTCTGCCTCTGTTGAGTCTAAAGCGACCTATTGCACTGCTGGGGGATGATAAACAGTTGCCGCCCATATGTGAAAATAGAGACAACTCTGTTATAAAGTCGTATTGGGCCAAGGGTGCGCATTTTTTGGAGGATGTCTTTCGACACGGAAATGATTTTGAAGAAATTCATAATCTCTCAGAAGCTTCTCTACAACCGAAAATACTTACAATCTCATATCGGTTCGGAGAACGGCTGGCGCGTATCCTCGATGATCACGTATATGAAATTGGTTTGCAGGGATGGGGAGAAATGGATACAAAGTTGTATGTTTGTGATTGCGAACCACATGACGTTCCGAATTCTGAGGACTGGCAAAATTATTCCGAGGCCAACAAAATAGTCTCATATATCAGAAGATTTACTGAAACATATCCGAATGAATCTGCGGTTGTGCTTACACCTTACAAGAACCAGGCTAAACTGATATGGCGCAAATTGCGTGATGAGCACCTACTTGACGCTGTTGAAGTGCTTAACACACATAAAGCACAGGGCAGAGAGTGGGACTGGGTCTTCTTCAGTGTTTCGGATACACCGCGCTTGCCAGGAGTTCACGGACCATTCCTTACGGCTTCGACCTTACCAGAGGGAAAGCCTGTTCTTAATACCACAATTAGTCGGGCGAGAAAACGTCTATTCTTGTTCCTTGATAAAACTTATTGGTCCCAGAGGAGATGTTTGGTCGGGGATATAACCCGCGCTGCTTGTGAGCAATGAACAAAATTACCAACACACTGAATTATTGCCCTTTAAGCCCTCAAGAATTACAATACAGGTCAAAAAAATTAAGGCCAAAATCAGAAAGGAATGAAGGTCAAGCAGCGTAAGCTGAAAAACGGAAACAACCGCCATTGCCGGGTACATGGTTGAACCTATCATATCTATGGTGGTAAGCTGAGCATTAGGATGAACAAGTTCGTTCAGAGTCGAGGTTAGGGTCTTTAACTCTACCGGGTCAATGCCAAAAAGGTATTTTCCCAGGGAGAGTGAGGCCGCATTTAGTAATAAAAAGAAGAGGAAAAGATAAAGGAATCGTATCCTCTTTTGAAATAAGCCGGTGAGGCGGTTGTACAATCTTTCAAGTGCGGCCCTGGCTACCTCAAAATAGGTATGCTACGAGAGATAATCCCAGGTGAGCCGGACAGCGTCCCTTAAGGTTTTATCCTTGTCATGATATAACCAGGCCAGGTATTTGAATATACACTTAATAACAATGAAAACGCCGGCTATCCATGCCCATGTAGAGATTTCAAGAAAGGTTGTCACATCTCATATTTATTCGATAGTCGTTAGTATATCTTATTAAGCTGGGCGAGGCCGGAAAACCGGCATTTTTTAGAGAAATCCGCAGTTGTGTGCCTCACGCCTTTACAATGGGATAATATATAAGAAAGAAGGGAAAAGGTAAAATGAAAAAGGTAAGCTTTTCGACGTATTTGCTCGACTTCTTAGGTGTTTTTTGCGAGATAACTCGTTGGTTTGGCCAGAAAAATGCTGCAATCTCGATGAGATTATGATATTATAGGATTCAAGTGTTCAGGAGAGTTTCTGTGAAGTGTAAATAGGAAAACCCAGGTAGAATGATTGCTCTTCGAATCCTTATCTTGTCGTTTTGTCTTCTTCTATCGAACATCGTGATTGGCAATGCAAATTCTACGTACCAGAACAATCTAAAGACGGCACACGACTTCTACCTGAGCGGCAACAAATTCTGTCACGATGGCAAGTACGAAAAAGCAATCCCCACCTTTATAAAATCCGCCGGACTTGATCCGGATTATTACTACACTCACATCAATCTTGGTGTGGCATTAGCCAGGACCCGCCAATTCAAGAAGGCCATTGGGGAATTCACATTGTGCATAAGTAAGAAATGGGGATCAGGCTCGGATCGATTTGTTTTCTACTTCAACCGGGCGCTCGCTGCCGAAGCCTCTGGAGATAAGGGCCTGGCTCTGAACGACCGGGCCACCCTGGAGAAACTCGATCCTCTTCGTGCCAGGAAAGTCAAAGTGTCCTGGGATTATATCCTGATGGACGCCACTTACGCCGAGAGGAGAAACCAGGCTGACAAGGACAGATTGCTAAACAGGTACAGGACGTCCATCATCAAAGGGAAGGTAGTTGTTCGCCAGGTCGCGAAACTCGAGAAGAACAAGCAGGAATATGAGGCGATAGGCCTTATCTCGGGAACGCTGAAGGAGGTGTCCGGCGTGCTCGCAGACTACGCGAGCTACCCCAAATTCATGCCCGACGTTAAGGAAATAACGGTTAGAATTTCCGCCGACGGGGGGACAATAGTCGATCACAAACTTGGACTACCATTCGGCTTCGTCAAGAAATATCGCCTGAAGTTCCACTCGAAGAACGAGGACGGCAGAACGCAAATGTCCTGGAAGAAGCTTCCCTGGCCCGGGCTCAAGGCCAAAGAAACGGTGGTCGATACCTACGGGCAATGGATTATCGAGGACTTTCCGGACAAGGACGGTCAGGTATTAGCGTACTACCGAGTATACACCGATACCGGAAAGGTCCCCTTTGGAACCGGATGGCTTGTAGATGGTCTGACCAGGGAGAGTATCAAGAACACGTTCAAGGGAATAAGAAGGCGGATTAAGGACCTTTACCATTAATTTGAAGCTGCAAATTCACATGAGCGGAGCAGAGAAAATGATTACGGCTATCAATGATATTCAAAAAAGCTCCGATGAGACGGCCAAGATTATCAAAGTCATAGATGACATAGCATTTCAGACTAATCTGCTTGCCTTGAACGCTGCTGTAAAAGCTGCTCGTGCGGGTGAGGCCGGCAAAGGCTTTGCAGTAGTAGCTGAAGAGTGACCATAGTCAAGTTTAGAATTGAGAATTTGAGATTGTCGCCCCCGACCCCCGGCAGAAAAACAGGTAAGTACACCCGAGGGTAAACTCCAAAGCAAGTGAGCTAACATCGAGGACAAGCTCAACGACTGCGCTCCTAAGAAAATAAACGTTTTTCGCATTGTGAGAGTTGAGATTGCCGCAGTCGCTTCGCTCCTTCGCAATGACATTGTTGGCCTCTTTTCTTTTGCATGACATGGCTTGATTTTCTGATTGCGTCGAAATTGGATAGCACTTACAATAAAATTTAACTGATATGTAGTCATGTCGGTTATAAAATGCTGAAGAGAAGAAGGGAATGTCAACCACGTAAGAAGTAAGTCGGAAACTTTTAGCGGGGTCAATTCGGGAGCGATAAATGAGCGGGAACTTAACTCATAAAGATACAAACAGAAGGTTTGTGAATCAAATATGTTTTTGTGCTCTTGTTCTGTTGGCTTCGTGCGTTCTTTGTCCGGCCGACAGAATCGTTCTCAAGGAAGGGCAGATAATAACCGGCGATATCCTGACTGAAAAGAAAACCCAGGTTTATATTGATATCGGCATAACGGTTCTGGCCGTTCCGAAGGACAAGATACTCGAGTATGAATACTCTGAGACTCTTACAGTTGACGACGTCGATGCCGGCCTAATCAGCGATTCGAGTAAAGAGCCGGCCAATGCCGAAGAGACGGGCAATAAATTATACAAAACCGCAAATCTCGGAAGAACAACTATTGAAAAATGCGTGGAGGCGGTTTCTGAAGCGGTTGTATTGGTTTCAAGCCCCGGAGGTTTAGGCTCGGGCTTTTTCATAAATGAAGATGGGTACCTTATAACTAACTATCACGTAATTGAGAGAGAAACAAGAATTGAGGTTACCGTCTTTCGCAAGACAAAGAACGGCTTTGAGAAAGATAAATTCAAAAAGGTCAAAATCGAGGCCATTAATCCTTTTGTTGACCTGGCACTGCTGAGGATTGTCCCGGCCGGTAAGGATGAGAACGTAAAGGTTAAATTCGTTCACCTTGGCGATATCGACCGCATTAAAGCCGGCGAACAGGTTTTTGCTATCGGCAATCCGCTCGGACTCGAACGAACCGTTACTAATGGTCTTATCAGCACTAAGAACAGGGCTTTCCAGGGGCTTTTATATATCCAGACCAACGCGGATATCAATCCGGGTAATTCAGGAGGCCCGTTATTTAACCTGTCAGGAGAAGTCATCGGCGTTACTAATATGGGATATGTCTTTTATGGTGGACTCGGGTTCGCCATTCCCGTCAACTATGTTAAACATTTCATAGATAACCGCGACGCGTTTACTTATGATAAAGATAACCCTAATACCGGTTATAGATACATCCAGCCGGACAGGAGACGCAATAAATCCAACCCGAAATTCCTTAAAAGAGGCAGTTAACTCAGGCACACCGGGACAGCTAAGTTTGTGAAAGGTACCAAAATGGACTACTTTGTGAAAACATCTCATAAACTCCAAATTACTCTTATGATTATATGCTCTTATGCTCTCGTTCTTCTATGTTCGGCCCCTGTCCGGGCATTTACACTTCCCGAGACGGCAAAGCTTCTTCCGCCGGAAACCGTTCTGTTGGTTGATATTCAAAATATGAGCCGCCTCAAACAGCAGCTTGAAGACACTAACTTTTACAAACTCTATAAAGACCCGGCAATGGGGCTTTTTTTCGATGACCTTAAAACCAAATGGCGGGAAATATCCCGGGAGCGAAAGAACAAACTTCTCGGATTACTCGCCGGTGTAGATGAACTGCCCGAGGGCAGAATAGCCATTGCTTACGTATTTAACGAGCGTTTAAAAGACGCCAATGAGAAGCCACTTTTGCTTATAACACAGTGGGGAGAGAATATAAATAAAATCAAGGAAGCTGTGGATAAGTCGGTCAAGCAGTTTGTTGAAGACGGCGACCACCGTAAAACCGAAGGCTACCGCGGCGTTGATATCACAACCATAATCCGCAAATCTTCAAAGACCTTTCACTTTTGTTTTATCGAAGATTGTCTAATAGGCACAGGGGACCCGGATGCCTTGAAATTTGTCATTGCGCACCTCAAAGGCGCCGGCAGCCCGGCACTGGCTGATGACGCCGACTATTCGTCAACTATGAGGGCCGTTAAATTACAGGATTCCGAACAGATTGATTGCTATGTGAACATAAAGCAACTCATCAAAACAGCAATCAACGCCGACACCGAAGGTAAAGCAAAAACAATGATAGGTAACCTTGGCCTTGGTAATGTTACATCTTTTGGCTGTGCAATTGGTTTGGGGGCCTTACCGACAGCATCCGGCCGATCTTCTTTTGGCAAAGCTTTCCTGAAAATAAAAGGCCAAAAGAAAGGGATTTCCAAAATGCTCGAAGTAGAATCGGCACCTTTAAGGGCCCCGCGGTTTATTCCAAACTCGGTATATTCGCTATCATTTGTGAATTTGAATATTAACAAAGCCTATAGTGAGCTTGGCAATATCCTAAGCCGCTTCTCACCTCAGCTTGCTGCTTTAATGTATATGCCGCTCATACCGGGTAGTTCACAGGGCGAACCGCCGATGCAGATAAAAGCCGGTATTGTTGACCATCTCGGCTCTCAAATTATTGTCGCTCAGAGCATAAATGACGATGTCTCCGGTGCCGATATCCCCGGACGGGAAACAACACTTATTGCTGTAGCGATAGAAAACCGCGGGGCTCTTGAAAAATCTTTGTCACTGCTGCATAGCAACATGTTTTCGGCTAATAATCCTGATGCCAGCCGGCAGTTTCTCGGACACACTATATATTTACTCGACTTCCGGGGCTTTATGCCGAGCCTGATGCCGGGAGCAGGAAGACCAATGCAGAATCCCAACAGGGGGCAAATTCCCAAAATGCCGAAATATGCTTTTACGGTTACTGACACGCATCTGATTTTCTCCGAAGAATCTTCAGTAGAGCAAGCCCTTCGTACCTTAAACAGCACAGAGACTGTATCAGTGGGTTCTGAACGGTGGTTTAATATAGCTAAATCGTCTATTCCTTCGCTTGTCGGTCTGGTCACTTTACAAAACGACACGATTTCGGGTAAGTATGTCTGGTCTGGAATGCGCAATCTGAGCAAACAAATGAAAAATAAGGACAAAGAATCGAATGTCGGGATGGGTGTCGGTGGGAGAGCCGGTTCTGTTGTTCCGAAGATGTTGTTCGGCAGGGGAGTTGCTGATTTGTTTGATTTTGGCCTTTTGCCCGAGTTTGATGTAGTCAAGAAGTATTTTGGCTTATCCACTCTTTACGGTATCAGCAAATCCGACGGTTTCTTCTTTGAATTCAAACACCTGAATCCGCCTGATGTTGACTAAGGGGTGTGTGAAGCAAGTAACATTCAGGCTTTTATGTCGTCTTAGTGTATGACCTTATTCAGAGGATAAGTGATTATTCCCGATGCTCCCGCCCGTTTCAATGCTGGTACTAATGTCCGTTCAATTTTGTCGTCGATAATCACGTCTATCGCCACAAAATCCGCATCGGCCAGAGATGATATAGTAGGGCTTTTTTCAGCGGGCAAAATCTTCAATATCGACTCTAAGTTGCCTTTCTTTATATTCATCTTAAGGCCGACTTTAGTGCGGGCTTCGATTGCGGCGTTAAGCAGTATCGAGATGTTTTCCAGCTTTTCACGCTTGAACTTATCTTCCCAAGCCTGCTTATTTGCAATGAATCTTGTCGTGGAGACAATAACGGTATCTATTATTCGCAGGTCGTTCGCCCGCAGCGATGTCCCTGTCTCGGTAAGCTCTACTATTGCATCTACCAGCCGGGCTTTTACTTCCGTAGCGCCCCAACTGAATTCAACTTTTACGTTGACGTCCTGATCTGCGAAATATTTTTTTGTTACGTTAACCAGTTCAGTTGCGACAATACGACCGTCCAAATCCTTTGCGGTTTTAATTTGTGATTCGTTTGGAACAGCCAATACCCACTTGGCCGGGTTGCTTGTAGCTTTGCTGTAGGCGAGCTGACATATATCCACCACATCACAGTTATTTTCCATTATCCAGTCGTACCCTGTAATGCCCGCGTCGATAACACCGTCGGCTACGTATCTGCCCATTTCCTGCGCTCGCAGCATGGTAAGTTCGATTTGTTCATCATCTATACGTGGTAAATAGCTCCTTTTGGAATCAGAAATGTGGAATCCGGCTTTATCAAAAAGTCCGGTCGTTGCTTTTAGTAAACTGCCTGCGGGAATACCTAATTTCAATAGTTGCTTAGACATGATTTTATTTTTATTTTTTCCTCTTTTTCGTTTTTGTCACTTTCTTTTTTGTTGTTTTTTTCGTTGCTCTTTTAGTTGTCTTCTTTTTTGCAGAAGCAGCTTTGATTTTTTTCTTCTTTTCGCTGCCGTGTGCTTCGCTTTCACGCCGCAGGAGGGCATAAAATTCGTACCCTTTTTTGGCTGATATCAGTTTGGCCAAAAAGCCTCCAATTTCCTGCTCGTTCGCGTCGGTATAGACTAATCCCTTGTCTTTGAGATATGCTATCATTCCTTCTGTAAGCGGTACGGCATGGCCTTGCAGAGACGTCAGCATGCAATAATCGACAACAAAACGGTTTGTACCTTCCATTTTCTCAAGAATCTGCCTGGCCGGACGTTTGCCTGTTTTCTTTAATCCCTCTAAGCTTACTTTGTGATATTCGTTGAATATTGCTCGCAGAACAGTAGTGATTGTCGAGGCCACCTCTCTTGCAGCAAGTGTATCGGCGCCTAACATTTCAACAATTTCTTCTATCCGGGAAACACGCAAATCGTTCAGGTCAATGAAATAATCAGAGAACTTCTTAATTGCGGATTCTGTTGTCTTATCGTCCAACCTGGAGCAAATGATACCATAAACAATTGCATCGGTAGGATCATCGTAGGAAACTTTTTGAACTTTCGGATATTTCCGGCCCAAAGAGCTCTGTAGTTTTTGTATTTTTTTAGAATAATCTTTGCTGTTCTTCATATCAGCCTCTTGCCGATGGTATAAAAAATCTTAATATCACACCCTCATTTTCTCAGCGGCAATATTTGCCCTTCGAAATCCAAGGGTACATCCGGCGGCTCGCCGGGATTTCACCTTATATTTCTTCGTTGTTCAAATCTTCTTCGGGTTCTTTTTCTTCCAGTCCACTGACGGCCTTGTCTATCAGGTTCAGGATATCCAAAGTCTTTTTAAATTTCTCATCCCTGCAAATATGCAATACCGGACAGAATTTTCTCTGCAAACTGCCGGCTACCATAGATTGTATTCGGCTTTTTGCATGTGTTAATGCCGTAAAAGTCTTGTTCTGAGATACTTCATCTTTGCCAAAAATGCTTATATAAGCATAGGCATTGCGTAAATCAGGCGACATTTCAACTCGAGTAACGCTCACGAAGCCTTCAATGCGGGGATCACTAAGACGATGAGCAATAGCGTCACTGACGGCTTCTTTCACCACACGAGCTACTTTCTCCTGCTTTCGAGTTGTCATAATTCACGGGAACCGCCTCAAGACGAAAGGGTCCTGGCCACTTTCACTATTTCATAGAACTCAAGGACGTCATCGACTTTAATATCGTCGAATCCTACTATCTTAATACCACACTCAAAGCCTGTCTTTACTTCACGGGCGTCATCCTTGAAATGCTTGAGCGAATCTACACTGAGATTGTCTTTAAGCACGATGTTGTCTCGTATCAGCCTCATCTTTGCGCTCTTGCTTACATACCCGCTACTGACGTAGCAGCCGGCAATCGTACCAATTCGGGATATCTTAAATGTATTTCTAACCGTAGCTCTGCCGAGCGCCTTTTCTTGCTCTTCAGGCTCAAGCATTCCAACCATTGATTTCTGTAAATCTTCGGTTATACGGTAGATGATATTGTACAGCCTTATCTCAACTCCTTTGGATTCCGCTATCTTGCCTGCATATTCTTCAGGGACAACGTTGAAGCCGATGATAATGGCATTCGATGCCTCAGCAAGCACAACATCACCTTCTGTAATGCCACCAGGAGCGGCATGTAGAATATTAATCTTTACTTCCTCGACGCTAAGCTCTGTTAAATATTTTTTCAACACATCAACAGAGCCCTGAACGTCGGCCCGGACGATAAGGTTTAATGTTTCTGTTTTGCCGGCATCAATTTGGCTGAATAAATTGTCTAATGTTACCTGAGTCCGTTCCGCCAAAGAACTCTCTCTTGAGCGTATTTGGTTCTCTTCGGCGGCGGCTTTGGCCTTGTTGATGTCGTTAAGACAGTAAAATCTATCACCGGCCTGGGGAACATTACTAAGGCCTGTTATCTCCACCGGCATAGAGCTTGTGCCTGTCCTTATGGTTTTGCCGTAGCTGTTTTTCAACATTTTTATTTTGCCGTAGGCATCACCGGCTAATACCGCATCACCTTTCTTCAGGCGACCTTCCTTAATTAAAATTGTCGCCACTGGCCCGCGTTTCGACGACATCCTGGCTTCGATTACCCATCCTGTCGCAGGGATTGTGTCATCGGCCTTAAGCTCCAGTAGTTCTGCCACATAATCCAGGGATTCGAGCAAGTCATTTATGCCCTCACCCGTTATCGCGCTGGTTTTGACGACTTCCGTTTCGCCTCCCCATTCAGAAGGTGTCAGCTCCTGCTCGGATAAGCTGGAATAGATTCGATTTATATCGCACCCGGGCAAATCTATTTTATTCAATGCAACAATAATTGGAACTCCTGCTGCCTTGCTGTGGGCTATCGCCTCGACTGTCTGTGGCATTACTCCATCATCAGCGGCGAGCACCAGCACCACAACGTCGGTCATATTGGCCCCTCTGGCACGCATTGCCGTAAAAGCCTCGTGACCCGGTGTATCGAGAAATGTCACTTTTTTATCGTCCCAGGTAGCTTCAGAAGCCCCGATATGCTGGGTAATGCCTCCAGCTTCGCCGGATGCTATGTGTGATGAACGGATTTTGTCCAACAAGCTGGTTTTGCCATGGTCAACGTGCCCGAGCATTGCGGCGACAACTGCGCGTTTCTGGAGATTGTTTCTCTGTCGCTCTTCAAACTCTTTCTTTATCAGTTCTTCCTGGGTGCTTTTGCGTTCCACAACCAGCTCGGTGTTAAACTCCAAAGCAACCATTTCGGCAACCTCATTGCTTATCACCTGATTGGCGGTTGCCATTACACTTTGCTGCATTAACTTGTGGATGATATCCGTTGCTTTAACAGCCATGACCGCCGAAAGATCTTTTATTGTGATTGGTTCACTTATAGTGGCCTTTTTCGGTCTGACAGGTCCTGCTACTTTTTGTTTGGACTTGGAAGCGATTTTACGTGTCGGTCTTACACGCAGGCCCTCACCACCGGCCGCGTCAAGACGAGCTTGTCTTTCTTCAATATCTCTTTGCCGCAATCTGCTGCCGGCTTTAGGCTTCTTTGCAGTTTCCGCTTCTCGACCGTCTCGTCTTCGCCCATGAGTTCTTTCTTTTTGACGTTTTGGGGCGGCTTTTTTGTCCTTGCTGGTTGATGAGGCTGACTCTGCCTCTTTCTTTTGACTGTACATCAACGGCTCGGTTACAGGCGCGTCGTATCTGGCTTTCGGTTTTGGCTTGGGTGGTCGTCTTCGTAACGGCTCCAGGGCTTCTACTCGAATAACCTGTGGCCCGCTCAGTTTGGCAGGCTCAGGTTTCTTCAACATCGGCCCGGCAGGTAATATCACTTCCGGCTCTGGTGATGCTTCGATTATCTTTACTTCGACCGGGGGAGGCTCTTCTAAGTTGGTTACAGCGATTTCCTGTTCAATAGGATCTGTCGAAGCGTCTTCTTTTTTATCTGTAATTTCGATTTGTTCAGGTCCAGCATCTATTTCTGTTGCGATGATTGTTTCGGCTGGCGGTTCTTCTGATATGATTTTTTCAACTTCGGTTGTTTCTTCTGCTGGTGGTGTTTTTTTCTTCTTCTTTTTGATTCGGACCTTTGCCAGGTCCACCTTCTCAGACGTCTCAACCGTTGTAACATTTTCGCCTTCGCTGAACCATTCCAGAATAGTGGCAGCAAGGCCGGCGGATAACACCGACATGTGGTTCTTTATATCCAGACCCTCGTCCTGGCATTTCTTCACAACCGCAGAGCTTTTTATTCCAAGCTCCTTGGCTAAAATATAAACTCTTGTACTGGCCAAATATAAATCTCCAATTTTAGCCTTATTTAATACATCATATCTCGTTCGAGATATATCTATGCGTTATCGTCAGGTGCTTTTTCCTGTTGGCTTAATTGCTTCTCAATCTCTTTCTTTTTCGATTCCGCCTCCAGACGTTCGATTTCTTTCTTTTTCGATTCTGCTTCTATACGTTCGATTTCTTTGGGAACCGCTGCAACCAATTTACCGGCGATTTCTGCGTCAACCTTCAGTTCATTAACCAGTGGTTCGACCCCAACATCATCAAGGTCTCCAATGGATATGATCCCTAATGCTATCAGCTTATCAACTATGGTGTCATCGGCGCCTTCCACTGTCTTAACACAGTTTGCCAATCTTTCGACGCCAAGGTTATATTCTTCCGGCGTTAGTATATCGATATCCCAGCCTGTTAATCTGGCGGCCAACCGGACATTTTGACCGTGTTTGCCGATTGCAAGGCTGAGCTGGTCCTCATCGACAACAACCGTTGCTCGTCCTAATTCAAAACACAGGGCGATTTCGCTTACTTTTGCCGGCATCAATGCATTTGCTACCAGCACCTGCGACGATTCATTCCAGCGGACAATATCTATTTTTTCTCCACCGAGCTCATCAACTATATTCTTTATCCTGCTGCCGCGAACACCAACGCACGCACCGACCGGGTCAACCTTCTCATCAAATGAAATAACTGCTACTTTGGTTCGATAGCTTGCCTCTCGTGCTAATGTTTTTATTTCGATGATTTTTTCACTAATCTCCGGTACCTCTAACTCAAACAGCCGCCGGATAAAATCAGGGTGAGTCCTGGAAAGAATGATTTTGACCTGATTAGATGTTTCTTTGACGTCGAGTATAAGGGCTCTAATTCTCTCGCTAACACGGTGCGTCTGGCCCATTATCTGCTCGCCTTTTGGCATAAAGGCTTCCGTCCATCGGTCCAGATTAACTATAACCGCTCCGCTTTCATATCTTACGACTGTGCCGCTTATGATTTCGCCCCTACGTTGAACGAACTCGGCATAGATACTGTCTCTTTCATCAGCTCGTATCTTCTGTATCATCACCTGTTTGGCTGTCTGAGCCGGGATTCGGCCGAGCCGTTTGATATCGATTTCCTCGCCGTCTTTAGATGCGGTGATCTTACCGTTGGTTCGATCGATATTTACTACTATATTGCTTTCCATCTCGCCGAAGTGCTTTCTTGCTGCCGAAACCATAGCTTCTTCCAGGTCCACAAATATGGATTCCTTCTCGATATTTTTATCGCGGGCAATATTTTCCACGATTCTTAGCAATTCCTGACTCATTGTCTTTTCTCTATTAATACAGTACAGATTTATTGTCTGTTCCCGGCCCGGAACCGATTTCTGTCTCGGACAAAAAAAAAAGGAAACTATCCACGTTTCCACTTCAAAAGCCGGAACCTTGTAAAACAGGTTTCCCCGGCACGCAAAACGAACAGAGGTTGTAGTTGTACTTTACTCTACATCATCTGCCTCCGATACTGAAAAACCTCATTCGTTTTTCGCGACAATTGAAGCAGCAAACCGATTTCCAAGCCACCATTATGCGCAGAAACGCATCCGTGCAGGCCAAATATTATTCGCCTACTTTGCACTTTTTGCTAATCCTGTCAAAATCATTTTAATGCCTCTTAATTCAAAGTTTAGCTTTGGCAGCTGTTAACCCTTATAATCAAACTTCTTATAATAATCGTCAAATTCGTCAATAGCAATAATATTTTTGTCGAATTTGTATAATTTTTAATCCGAGTCAGAAACAGGCAAGGATAAAGGCTTAGTTATCCAAAGTGCCAGGGAGCGAATAAAATAGCAGTTATTAGCCCCCAAAACCTCGTTTGCATCGAACTACGAGGCAAACGTGGCCCGGTTTGTTACGATGCCGGGACCAGATGAGCCAATAATTTTTCATTTTCGATGGTAATTTTTTCAATTCGCACATTATTTTTACCGTCAATACTGAAAACAGGCTCGAAAGGCTCATCAGTCAGCAATGAAGCAACTATTTTTGCTTGTATAGCATTTGAATCTATTTCTAAACCGGAAATTCTCTGCATGTACATTTTTTTGGCTATTATTTTAGCAAGCGGTGTAATATTCATAGCTCCGACTTTCAACTTTGCTAACTGCAGATTCAAAAGACCATCTTCATCGATTGTCGGCTCCAGCTCGATGGTTACCACAAATTCCACGCCTTTTGCATCTGCGGTTCCCATAAGCACAAGCCTGCCCGGGGTAAACAGTGCTGCCGGTGCATAAAGCAGTACGCCCTCGGCCTCCATGGGCCAGTTGCCACGGGCGATTATATCATTTAATCCCTCCTGGGTGATAATAACATCAAATGGCTCGACACTCTGAGATCCGTTATAAATTGTTGGCGATAATTCATTTGTAAGATATGGACTGACCTCTCCCCGTCTATACTTGTCGGAATCGGACGGCTTATAGCGGCCGGGTCTGTATAACAGCAGGGAGAACACAATAGCCGCTACTGCTATATCAATCAGAAGCCAGCGGATCAATTTTTTTCGCTTCGCTTTTTTGCGAATTTGCAAATCTGTTTCCGTTCTTTGCATTTCTGTCTTGCTCAAATCCATTCGGATGATTATAGTGGTTCAAATGTGTAATAAAAGATTTTTCTGTTTTATGAGGATTAAAAAATGGCAAGTCATTTTGCTGACCGTCTATGTGACGCTGTGAAAACCAAAAAAACTTGTCTGATAGTCGGCCTGGACCCTGTTTACGCAAGGCTGCCATCCGAGATAAGAAACCATCGTCAGATGAATGATGAGTTTGATGCCGCCGCCGCGGTCGATGCTATCTTCGATTTCTGCACACAAACAATGCGAATCGTTGCGCCGATGGTTCCCGCTGTGAAAATAAACATTGCGTTCTTCGAAAAGTATCTCTGGGAAGGCATCGAGACTTACTATTCCCTGATTTCCGAAGCTGATGACCTGGGTCTGGAAATAATCGGCGATGTAAAACGCGGCGACATAGGGCATACCGCCGAAGCTTACGCCGCGGCTCATCTCGAAAATCCGGAGTTGGCCGGCCTCGAGGACACACTTGCTCCCGATGCCATAACCGTCAACGGATACACGGGAACAGACGGTATCGAACCTTTTGCGGAAATGGCCGACAAGCAGGGTAAAGGTGTCTTTGTGCTGGTTCGTACCAGTAATCCTTCCGCGGCTGCTATTCAGGATTTTGAAGGTGCTGACGGCCAGGCAATGTACGAAAAACTTGCCGAAGTTGTCGGCCAAATCGCCAATAAAGATGAGCGAATTGGAAGTTGTGGTTACAGTAATGTCGGAATGGTCGTTGGCGGCACTGCTCCTAAGGTAACGGCTGCTCTGCGCCAAAAGTACGATAAAGTTTGGTTCCTTGTCCCGGGTTACGGCTCTCAGGGCGCTGAGGCCGCAGATTGTATCAGGTTCTGTAAAACGGACGGTACCGGAGCTTTAATTAACGCCTCGCGTTCGATTATCTATGCCTATGAAAAGCCGCAATACAAAAGCCAGTTCGGCGAAGATTGGAAAAGATGTATCGAGCAGGCCGTCATTGACGCGAAAGTTGATTTGGCAAACGCGATGCAGACAAAGCTTTGAGACGGACATAATAACCTCAACGCTTCGAATACTGAACTAACAAAGCAGCGTTGATATACGGCATCCGTAGGTTTGATATGACTCACCCGGAACCAGCGCCAGAATATCCGGCTTACAATCGAGTCTCGAAAAAAAAATGTCCCAATCAAAAACTGGTCAACAGCTCGTCGGCGGATGCTGTTTGCCGGATGTTTGACAGCATAGCACCTTACTATGTGCTTCTGAATCACGTCTTGTCTTTCGGGTGGGATTTTTTATGGCGTCGAAAGCTTGCGAATGCCGTCAATAAAGAAAAACAACTGAAGGTTCTCGATCTTGCGACAGGTACGGGTGATTTATTAATATCACTGCTCCGCAGAAATCCTAATATTACAGAAGCTGTCGGGCTGGACATATCTGAAAATATGCTGGCTTTGTGCCGGGAAAGAATCGCTAAACATAAACTCACAGATCGGGTAAGTCTGGTTCGCTCTGATGCAGCCGACAGCGGCTTGTCCGAGGAATCCTTTGATGTCGTAACTATGGGCTTCGGGATAAGAAATACCCCCGACGCTTTCAAAACTCTCTGCGAGATACATCGTATCCTAAAGCAAGGCGGGAGGGTATTGATATTGGAATTTTCCCTTCCTTCCAATCGGATAATCAGAAAATGTTACCTTTTATACCTGCGCAATTTTGTGCCGCTGCTCGGCCGTCTGCTCTCCGGCGATAAGAATGCCTATCGTTACCTCAATACAAGCGTTGAAAAATTTTACAGCGTGGACGATTTCTCTTCCCTTATGCGAAAGGCCGGCTTTGAGGATATAAGTGCTGCTGCCTTGACTTTCGGAGTTGTGTGTATATACAAGGCTTCCAAAGCCTCGGCCGGTTCATCCGAAAGCTGATGTTTTAGATTCCTGGCTCATAACTGTCTCTATGTACCTGATTTTTCTTGTCCTCTTTTCCTGGGCGGCTTACACTATCATAATTCAATAATGCTGTCAGACATTCGACGGGGAACTAAAAAATATGCCGGATGACAGATACAATTTTGCTGGTAAGAAAGTTCTGATTATGGGCCTTGGCCGCTTCGGAGGCGGGGTTGATTGCGCTGAATTCGCCGCAAGGGCCGGCGCTGAAGTGATAGTTACGGATTCGGCTTCTGCCTCGCAGTTAAGCGATTCGATTGAAAAGCTCAAAGATTTTACTGATATAGAATTTCATCTCGGCTCGCACGACGCGGCTGATTTCAAACAGGCCGACATTATCATAGCCAATCCAGCAGTCCCCGACGATAATGAATTTCTCGAAATCGCCCGCCGGAACAATAAATTTATTACCTCTCAGATAAATATCTTCTTCGAGCTGTGCCCCGCACAGATAGTCGGTATTACCGGTGCCAACGGCAAGAGCACAACTACCGCGCTTACCGCCCATCTGCTTAGAAATAAGAGCATAGAGAATGTTTGGCTCAGCGGCAACATCGGCAATCAGCCTTTACTTACCATTCTGGATAAAATTAAAGCGGATGATTTATTGGTATTGGAGCTGTCGAGTTTTCAGCTTGAGAGTTTGGGGCACATCGCAAAGGCCCCGAATGTTTCGCTCTTAACAAATCTTACACCAAATCATCTCGACCGCCACGGGACATTCGAAAATTACTGCGCCGCAAAGGAAAATATTTTTAAATACCAGGAGCTAAACGACAATTGTCCTGCGGTTTCTATCTTCAATGCCGAAGACAAAATTGCATCCGAATGGTTTGAAAAATTCAATAAAGACACCGGCAGGATTTGTATCAGTTTCTCAAGTGACGATGTAAGCAAAGAGTTTTGTGATAGTTTCGCACTTCCCGGCCGGGCCAACCTTTCGAATCTCGCCGCCGCCATAGCCATATCCAGACATTTTGACATTGACGATGAGCAAATTAAAAAATCCCTGCCCGAATTTAAGCCGTTACCACATCGGCTCGAATTTGTCGCTGAAATTAACGGCGTTTCCTGGTACAACGACTCGATAGCCACTACCCCACAGAGCGCCATTGCCGCATTAGAGGCCTTTAGCCAACCGAAGATTATCATTGCCGGCGGATATGACAAGAATTTGCCTTTTGAGGAGCTTGGCCAAAAAATAGCCGCCGGCGCCAAAGCCGCTGTCCTCCTCGGCCAGACTGCATCCAAAATCGCTTCAGCAATAAAACTCTTTCCGCAAGCCGGCGTAAAAGTCCAAATTGTCAATTCTCTCTCCGATGCCGTTCAATCAGCAGCCCGCCTCGCAGCTCCTGGCGATGTCGTCCTGTTAAGCCCCGCCTGCGCAAGCTACGATATGTTCGAAAACTTCCAGCACCGCGGGCAAGAATTCACCAAACTCGTCCGGGCACTCAACAACTGAACCAGCAACAAAAAAAGGCCGGGTTAATTCATCATGAGCACTGTTGAAGAAACCAGCATGCCATCTTCAACTCCTTAGTTATAAAACTTAACAATATCATCCGGAAGTTCGTTTATAAAATTAAAGATTGCTTCATCAAATGGCTCGTTGTCGTCACAGTATTGCCAAACACCACTTTCTACATATTCATCATTTTTCAATTCATAAATTTCTACTGCAGTTACAAGCTTAGTATTCTGATCAACAAAGAAAATCTCTCGCATGGCAGATATATCTTTTCCTAATAAATATGTATTTGGTGGATAGTTTGCCGTAATAGTAATTGGCTTGGTCTTATCAGATGGTTCTTCAATTTCAATTGTAATCTCTCCATTTGCCTGCCGCTCATCCAGGTATTGTGTAGCACCTCTGGGATTATAACGTTGTCCAAAATAGAGGACTTTGTCAGAAAAATCCTTATTACTAATATAAGTGATCCTATTATTTGATTCTTTTGAATCTTTGGTCCATTGTTGAGCCTTGCCATCTTTCCAGATCTGTATCTGTACTATATCTTGTTTAGGCCGACTGTAATTGACACGTACATTGCTAATATTTCCACTCTCATCATACTCAACCCATGCCTCTTTTTCCAGCTCATAATTATGGTCCTGTAATGAACAATAATACTTGAAGTGAAAACTATTTATGCTGCTGTTGGCTTCAATTGTTTGTTCTATGGCATAAGCTTTGGGTGTTGTCTTGTCCCAGATAGTGACTGATAATACGATGCCCACGATTATCACCGCCGCAGAAGCGAGTTTTGTAATTGGACTTTTCATGATTATTCTCCATATATTCGGCTCCGTTATAGCCGATTTATGTTTTTCATGAGCATCTACTTCCTGCAAAAAGCTGCCAAGAGCTTTATCGTATGCCTCGGGACTGGCTTTATAACGGCTCTTTTTAATTAATCTTTCGATTTTCTTTGCAGGTTTCATTCTTGAACCTCACCGTTTAAGATAAACTTTAATCCTTCTATTCCGGCTTGATACCGGCAATGGGCCGTTTTGGGCGTCACGTTCTGCAGTTCAGCTATTGTCCTGAATTTCATCTGCCCATGAAGACGAAGGACAATCGCCTCTCTCTGCTCGTATGGAATCTGGCTCATAGCAGAACCTAATTTTTGCAGTTCTTCACTCTTTATAACCAGATGGATCGGCCCATCGTTACTTGGTAGCATTTGTTCAGTGTCATTAATCGTAGCAGTTTGCCGCTGCCTTTTCCGCATATAGTCTCGTGACCTGTTAGCAACACAAGTTTTCAAATAACCCGCCAGAGAGCTTCTTAGCTCAAATTTATCCACAACTTGCAAGAGCGAGACAAAAACATCGTGTACAACATCTTCAGCAGCCGCTTTGTCATATAAAAGGTTGGCCGCCAGTGTACGCAAATCACTTTCGTACTTTTCATAGATGCGTCGGAAAGCAGCTCGGCTGCCACGCTTGCATCTCCATATAAGCAGTTTATCTTCAATCATACGTGCTTCGTTTATCTGATATCAGAACAATCGATTGTCTGTTAGTAGGACAATCCACCAGCATGTTTTTTACCCGAAAATTCACTTTTTTACAAAAATTTAACAAAACGAGTTGAAAAACACGTTCTTCACTGAAAAACCAACAAAAAAGCCGAGCTAAATAAAGCCCGGCCTATGAACGTTGCGAATTGTCCAATGATTTAGCGCTAAAATCCACCAATTGCCCAGCGGTCGGGCTGTCCGGCTAAATGCTGGACGTACGGACCTTGTTTTTTCCACAGACTTTTTTTGCCTTCCATTTCGACTTCAACTTCAAAGGGTACACGAAGGTGGTTTGTCTCCGAATGAAGGATTGGCTTTCCCATGGAAATGATCCGAATTATATTAATTTCTCCAAACATTTCCTTTATTTCGTCAGCGGGTACGCCAGGAAACAATTTACTTGCATCGTCATAATTCCTGGCAATCAAGGCCTCAAAAAACTGGCGAACCACTTCAACGGCGATTTCTTCGTCACTAAGATCGCCTTGAACCAGTCCAATATTCATTAGATCAATATGTTCAGCATCATTGGATACGTCCTTAAACATGAACATTTTGGCATCGACCGGTTGATTGTAATCGTAAAACTCCATCGTTTTCATGTGTTCATACTCACCATTCCTTAGCTTATAGAACTCTATCGCATTAACAAGCCTTGTGGCCTGATCAATGTATAGAACCATACGCTGGAAAGATGAATCATCTTCTTTTGTGGATGTCGCCGTTACAATAATTGGCTCGGCTTTGTCGGTGGGCTCGTTGATCTCAAGCTCCACTTTACCTTGCTCCTGTTTTTCCTGTAAACGTGTGACAGCCAGCTTCGGGTCGAGATTTTCGATCATCTTAAGTATCTGAGCCGCCGAAGCTTCGTCTTCTGTTGTGGTTAAGATATTTTTCTCTCTAAGCCACTCCTGTTTCTTGCCGTCTTTCCATATTACCTCTCTTGGGCCGCTACCTGGGGCCATCCAGTCGGGCAGATTAAGTCGCATATTTTTGGGCTGGCCGTCCTGTGCGAATTCAACCCAAAACTCTACCGGCTGATCCTCGTGTGAAAGGGTAATAGCTCTAATGTGAAGATATTGCACACTATGGCTGGCCTGAATAGTTTGCTCAAAAGCATAAGCTGTCGGCATGGACTTATCAAAAATTGTCATCGAAAATACTACTGCTAATACTATCACCGCCGCAGCGGCGAGTTTTGTTATTCTACTTTTCATAATTATTCTCCATATATTCGGCTCAGTTAGAGTCGATTTTTGTTTTTTCGATTTTTCAAATGCCTCGATGACATCACCGAGAACTGCGTTGTCTGTTTTGACATTTGTATCGATGTTTATATTCTTTAGTAACTTTTCTATATTTTCTGTCGGTCTCATAATTTCACCTCACTATTCAAAATTGACCGCAGTTTATCCAGTCCATAACGGTACCGGCTTTGGACTGTGTTAATTGAAACACCCTGCAATTCGGCAATTGCCTTAAATTTCATTTCGCCCTGAGCGTGCAGGATTATTACCTCTCGCTGCTGATGCGGAAGCTGTGCCATCGCGTTATTTAGCCGCCTTAATTGCTCGCTGTCGATAATCCATTGTTCCGGCCTTTCTAAATTCGACATCTCTGTCCCGGCTTCATCCTGCCCGAAAACTTCCCGCCGCTGCCTCGCTTTATTTGCGTTACGCAGGCGATTAACTACACACGTCGCCAGATAGCTCTTGAAATTGCCGCTGAGTTTTAATTTCTCGGTAGATTGGGCGATTGATACGAAACAATCGTGCACAATATCTTCGGCGGCGGCCCTGTCGTTCAGCATAGCAAATGCCAGCCTAAGCAAATAATCCTTGTACTTCTTATAAATACGGCCCAGAGCATCACTGCTGCCGTGCTTTAATCGCCATATAAGCAGCTTATCTTCTATCATCTAAATCCTGCGTATTTTCCCTTTGAACGATCGATCATTACCTGTAACACAATCGAGCCGGCCATTTTAGTCTAAATAAAATCAATTCTTTTCAGCTTCGCGTTTAACTCTGCTGTTGATTATAGGAGTATATTCCCAAAAATGAAAAAAGTTGTAAAAAAAGTTTAAACCCGTTATCCACATTTATATATATTTAAAGCCCAAATTGCCTCTATCAGGTCGCTATGCTGCGATTTTCTCGGCGTTAGGTCATAAAGTCGGGCACATAAACTGTCGATTCGCATTTCATCAATTCACCAAATGAGAAGAGTAATAGATTTGAAGGGTGTTCATAATATGGATAAAACAGACGAGCGAAGAACAGAACAAAGACTGCGTTATTATTGGCCTATCTGGTTTGCTGAAAACTTCGACGAGACGCTTGCTCAGGGGCAGATGGTTGATGTCTCAAGCAGGGGTGCCGCTTTTACCTGCTATGCCAACGATGGTTGCCCCTACCCAGGCCAAAATATAACCGCTCGTTTTAGCGTTCCCCATTATGGCCCGGATGATTCATTCGATATGGAAAATTTCACACGTTCGGCACATGTTTGCCGGGTGGAGAATGTAAATAGCTTTTTACGGCGTATTGCCGTTCAGTTCGCAGACCCGCTGCCTTTCAATCCCGGCGAACAAAACGCTGCCGAATCGTACGCACAAACACAAAGCAACTAATCACTGAGCTTGTTTGTCGAACGCAAGTGGCCGGGCAATTATTCTAATATGCCTTAAAATTCCTCATCCAATGCGGCCAGTCACTCTCCTGGGCCCCGCCCGCCGCCGTCCAGAAGCCGTTTCGGTTGTACTCGCGATGCCAATTGAGCTTCCATAGCTCTTTAAGCCCGACCTTTCTGACAGACCAGTCCATGAAAACGATATTTATTGTCCCGTTGTGCCTGTCAATACAGAAATGCTTCATTTCATGGGCGGCGCCCGACCACTCATCCCGAACCTGGGGAGGAGTTATCCGGTTGGATCCGGAGCTGCCGTTTTGATAAAATGGCCCGCCTCCTCTCCACATAGCATCGGCAAAAATGGGTATCTCATTTCCCCCCTTGGCATCCATCGTCTTCCAGTTCCATTCAACCGGACGGTTCTGAATCGCAGTCTGTCCCGGCTTGGAATTAAAAAGCCAGCAATTCGCACCATAACTGGCTTCCTCACGCCGGTTCTCAGTCCCCCCTGTACCCATGATATAGGTCTTCAACGCACCCCCATGGCTTGACAATCTTGCCCCTTCCGACAGTCTCTTCTTGGCCATCGGACATATCAGAATGCCCGCTTTTGTCCGGTATAAATGCCGAAGAGGTACTACCCAGTTCCCGCGAGGCCAGCCAGTGGAGCCCTGGCCTTCCATACAGAAATAACCCTCGTTGTCCTGGCAATACATCGACCAGATTGAGCCCCATGAGTGCAGGTTCATCTTACACCCTGCGGACCTTGCCTGCTTCTTGGCCCGATTTAACTCGGGCATCAATATTGCCATCAATAAGGCTATAATGGCGATTACAACCAATAACTCTATTAAAGTAAACCCTCTTGATTTGTTCATAGAACCACCTTCCGTTTCTATAGACATTTCATTATAGATTCATATAAAGCTTCTGCGAAATGAACCTCCTATTCAATATATTATCGTACTTCTACTTACTATCTGATTAATAACATTAACCCAGTTTATTATACATCAAATCCTCTTGTACTGTCAATGCTAAAAAGGAGAAATATATAGCCCGACAGGCCGGAAAACAAGATATTAATTCCTATAAGACTGCCGCAAAGGCCAAATATTATGGTTGCGAAAGAGCGACCAGTTCGACATAACTTTTTACTTGACCAAAAGACGAGTGATTTGGTATAAATATAGTAGATAATGTGTATACGTACAGCCGGACAACTGTGGGTTTATGGTTTTTCTCCGGGCGCAATTCTTATATTTTTTTGCTGAGCTTTACCTGGTGGCAAACTAAATGCGCGGAACATAGACTTGTAATGCTGGTTGTTGGGATGAAGGAGGTTGTGGCAAGTCTTTCGTAAGCGTCTTAGGAGGACGCTGAATTGATTTATAATCAGAAATATCAGTCGGCTATGTTATCTTAACTTTTTAAGGAGGATTATTATGTCTGAAAAAGTAAAGTATTTCATATCACTTTCCCTGGTGCTTGTTGTGGCTTTGACCTGCACAGTAAACGCTCAAGACACTGGTCTTGTCGGCTACTGGAAGCTTGATGATGAGGGTACCGGTACCGCGTTTGATTATTCCGGCAATGACCGCCACGGCACACTAAATGGTAATCCTCAGTTTGTGCCCGGCCTCTTCGGAGAGGCTATGGACTTTACCGGCGACCCTGATTACGTCAATATAAGCGGTTACAAAGGCCTTCTCGGCGGACACGCCTTCACTATAACTGCCTGGATTAAAACCACCGCCAACGGTGAGATTGTCGGCTGGGGTAATAACACCGGTACCGAAAGAGTCGAATTCCGAGTTAGCGAGTCCAGACTCAGAGTCGAGCACGGCTCCGGAAACAGGCAGGGCGATACCAATGTCAGCGATAACCAATGGCACCACGTTGCCCTGACGGTGGAAGAGAACGCTACTATTTCATATCCGCAGGTGATACTTTACGTCGATGGCGAAGATGATACAAGGAGCGGTACGGATACTGATGCTTTTAATATCGTCGAGAACTATGATCTGGCAATTGGTCGAAGGTACAATAACGACAACAGATGGTTCATCGGGCTGATGGACGAAGTCCGCGTGTATGACCGGGTACTGTCCACCGAAGAAATACAGAATCTGGCTGTCCCTCCTGTAGCCCATAAACCTGTCCCTGCCGATGGTGACGCACATTCGGACACATGGATAAGTATTAACTTCTCGCCGGGCGGCGGTGCGGCTTCACACGATGTGTACTTCAGTGAGAATTTTGCCGACGTAGATAGTGGTGCCGAAGCAGCCTTCCTTGGCAATCAGACCGATACGAATTTCGTCGTTGGATTCGCTGGTTTTCCTTATTCCGAAGGTCTGGTGCCCGGTACAACCTACTATTGGCGGGTCGATGAAGTCGAGGCCGACGCAGCGATACGCAAAGGTGATGTCTGGAGTTTTATAATTCCGGCATTTACCGCTACAAGACCCAATCCTCCTGATGGCGGCAGATTTGTGGCTTCCGATGCAACTCTTACCTGGATGCAGGGTATTGATACAAAATTCCATAACATATTCTTCGGCGACAATTTTGACGACGTGAATAATGCTACTGGAAGAAGCCCCAATGCAGACGCAGCTTACACTCCCGGTCCTCTTGAGTTCAATAAGGTTTACTACTGGCGTGTTGACGAATTCGGCGGCGCCGCTACACATAGAGGCGATGTTTGGAGTTTTAGAACAGAACCTTTAACATCCATCTATGAACCTGACCTTGTCGCCTGGTGGAAGTTTGACGATGATGGCTCCGGTTTTGTAACAGATTCTTCAGGCTATGGCCATCACGGCACACTCCACGGCGACCCGTTGTGGGTGGCCGGCTACGACGGCGATGCCTTGGAATTTGACAACGCCGGGGACTTTGTCCAAATGGATGGTTACAAGGGAGTAGTGGGAGGTGCATTCAGTATAACCGCCTGGATTAGAAAGGAAGGTCCGGCTGGCAACGATGTTCAAATTATCGGATGGGGCGGCACCGGAAACGGTAACAGAGTGGAATACCGGTTCAACGGCGGCAACAATAGATTACGTATTGACTCCGGCGCCGGCAATGCACAGAGTGACACTGATTTGACCACAGGCCAGTGGCATCACGTTGCGATGACGGTCGCCGAGGGCGCGACTTACGCAAGCGGCGTAACGTTTTACCTGGATGGACAGGATGACACGAGGGTGAATACCGATTCTGATCCGATCCATCCGACCAGCGGCTTTGATGTCAAAATTGGGCAGATGAATAACTTTAGCAGCTCAAGATGGTTCATTGGAGCGATTGATGATGTCCGTATTTACAGTAAGGTTCTGACGCCAGAAGAGATTGAAAAAACTATGTCTGGTGACCCAAGGCTTTCCTGGGACCCGAAGCCTGCTCATGGCTCTGCACCTAACATCGATGACATCGTGCCCCTTGGCTGGTCAGCGGGTGATTTGGCCGCTTCACACGATGTGTACTTCGGCATCGATAAAACGGCTGTCACTGATGCCGGTGTCTCTGATATCTCCGGCATATATCAGGGACGCCAGAATGCTACAGGTTATTCACCTTCCGAACGTCTCGAATACAATCAGACTTACTACTGGCGAGTCGATGAGTATAATGCCGACGAGACTATCAGCAAAGGAAGGCTCTGGAGCTTTACGGTAGCCGATTATATTGTGGTGGACGATTTCGAAGATTACAACGACTATCCACCTGACAGGATATTCGAAGCATGGCTGGATGGATGGGACGACCCGACAGTAAATGGCGCTCTCGTTGGTTATGCCGATCCCCCGTTTACCGAGCAAACCATCGTTCACGGCGGCGCTCAGGCAATGCCGCTTTTCTACGATAACAATCTCAAGTACTCAGAAGTAACCTTCCCGCTATCCTCAACGAGAGACTGGACCAAACAGGGTGTCAAAACATTATCAATATGGTTCAGAGGCCATCCGGATTCTTTCAGCACCCTTACGGAAGAACCTGCGGGCACTTACACAATCACCGCCCGGAGTGGTGACATCTTTGGCCTGAGCGACAGTTTCCATTATGTCTTCAAGCAGCTCTCCGGGCCCGGTTCGATTATCGCAAAAGTAGAAAGCGCGACTAATACCAACAACGCTGCCAAGATAGGAGTGATGATTCGCGATACGCTTGCTCCGGATTCGATACACGCATTCACATTCATAAGACCGGATGGCGGTATCAGGTTCAACCGTCGAACCGAAGCTCTTGGAGCCACTACGAATTCTGTTGAAAATGGACTTGCGTTCCCGCACTGGGTGAAGCTCGAACGCAACACATCGGGCCTGCTCACAGCCTCACATTCGACCGACGGGACCAACTGGGTGCCTGTAAATGATTTGAACCTTGGTTCGAGTGCCACCGTCCAGATGAATGCTACTGCCTATATAGGCCTGGTGGTTTCCAGCAATAACATTGAAGAAACCTGCGAAGCTGTATTCTCAAACGTCAGCACCACCGGCAACGTCACAGCCCAGTGGCTCTCACAGGACATCGACATCCCACGCAACGGCAAGGAGCCGATGTACGTTTCGGTCTCTAATACCGGCGGTAATCCTGCTGTGGTGAACCATCCCGACCCGGCTGCAACCCAGATAGCAACCTGGACCGAATGGAATATCGACCTGCAGGAATTTGCGAATCAGGGTATTAACCTGGCCGATATCGATAAGCTTTCTATCGGCTTCGGCGACAAGAATAATCCGCAGACCGGCGGCGGTGCAGGTACGATGTACTTTGACGATATCAGGATCTACAGGCCGCGCCCATAACGGAAGCTGAGATTTAGCTGACAAGTACAGAAAATTCGGGCTTATATCGATTCATTCGGTATAAGCCCTTTTCTTAATTGATAATACTCTTTCGAAATCCTTTGCAAAATGTCATTTGACGCCGGGGCGGGCTTCAAATATAATACCTCGAAGTTTTTAAGTTTATCAGAGTGTTAAAGTATTTTTGGAGAATATATGCTGGCCACTGCCACTGTAGCTGACCTTCTGAGGCCGTCAGAGAAAACGTCTGCCGCCATTTATGATATTACTCTGGTTGTTGGCGGTTCTTTGCTCATTGCCTTGTGTGCCCGTATTACGGTGCTGTTGCCTTTTAGTCCCGTCCCCGTTACCGCTCAGACCTTTGCTGTGCTGATGATAGGAGCTTTGCTTGGCGCTAAACGAGGCGGCCTTGCCGCTCTGGCATATATAATTGAAGGTGCCCTGGGCCTGCCGGTTTTCGCACTCGGTGGAGGTTTTGCCGTACTGCTGGGCCCGACCGGCGGATATCTGATTGGTTTCATACCTGCCGCTTACATAACAGGATTCCTGGCTCAAAAGGGCTGGGACAGGCGAATCGGCACAACCGTTTTGGCGATGATTTTCGGCAATATCATCATTTATACTTTCGGCATGCTCTGGCTGTCCCGACTTATGGGCATAAGCAAATCTGTCCTGTCCGCGGGATTATATCCTTTCATAATCGGCGACCTTGCCAAGATAGCATTAGCGGCTGCTGTTCTGCCGGCCGGTTGGAAATTGCTTAAATATGGCGGACTCGACGGCAAAAGACGATAAATAAAAATAGATAAATTATTGGGGAATAGTGTAACGGTAGCACGACTGACTCTGAATAATAAATCTAATCTTTCCTGATTACATAAATAATGCGGATATAAAGACTTAGTGAATAGTAAATATCTCATCCAGTACCAAGTATCTTATCTTTTGGTTGTAGTTTGGTTGTAGTTTTTTTGTAGGAACACAAACACCTTTGAGCTTAAAATATATTTTATTTTTTCGGAAAATATTTTTTGTGGGACGTCCATAAATGACCCTCGGATTCGAAGTCCGCAACAAAACGTCGTAAAGTCTTGTAAACAAAGAACTCCCAAAAGTGACTTGACATATACTCGACAAAATCATGACACTCCTTTGTCCGAAGATCCAGACTTAGTCAAAATCATAGAAATCTGGCCGAACCTTTCGGACGAAATGAGAAAAGCAATTGTCAAGATGATAAGCTAATGACGTTGTTTCTCAATTTGCCCCTGATAGTAATAGGTCATTAACTGGCGGAGAGGGCGGGATTCAAACCCGCCCCTTCTGTGTAATGCTACCGTCTCGACATAGACAAATGAGTCAACATTCGCGGAAAAAAAGAGGCGTTGGGTGCCCTGTTTTTTGCAAAAGGGAGGTTACAAGAGATCCTTCAGAGATGGATATCCATTTTACAAGTTTGAGAAAGCAACTCAAATGGTTCTTGAGCAAGTTGAGTTGCTTCATGATATATGGACAACGTAGTTCCCAAGTTAATGATTATCCAATACCGACAGATTGTGTGTCCTATGAACACAGCACATCAAAAGCAAGTGACATTAACTACTGTGGTAATTGCGAATATTGACGAAAGTTAAACTTTTCTGATTCATCACAATTTGTAACAGTTTCACGAAGGTCGTGAGTTGTATTTCAGTTATCGACGTTTATGTAATTTAATAACAATATTATGATCCTCAGCTCCCTGTTTGACACTCCAGTACCATGGACCGTCAGGATCGAAGCATTGCGCGCCAGGATATTTATTGATGATCTCGTCATAACACTTAATTGCTTTGTCGTAGAACTTACCAGCCTCCAGAGTGATACCACGTTTGGCAGCCAAATCCCCTTGCCTTTCATATGCTTGTCCGAGAATAAAATAGCATGTTCCAACGTCATACAAGGCCCAAAACTGCCTGAGAATCTCTTTGTTTTCCTCTGGCTTAGGTGACAATTTGGGAGGACGTCCCTCGTATTTATTTTCATGAGCGGCTTGCTGCTTTCTGGCTTCGCCTTGAAATCGGCTGATACACGCCTCGGTCATTAATATCGCCCTGCCAAACCTCTGCTTATCTATGTACTTCCACGCTAAAGTGATGTAATCTCCCGAATTTTCAGGAAAGTCAGACCTGTCACGTTCTGCAACTAACTGGAGTCCAACATCACACTGCGGTTTGACGGGAATATCACCATAATTAGGATCGGCCCATTTTGCGTAAGGGTAGTCTCTGATTACCTTTACAAATAGTGTCTTAGCTTGTTCGAAATGCCCTAACTGTCTGTGAGAGTCTGCCACTAAAAACATGCAAGTACCATAAGTGTCCTCGTTCCTTTTCTTGGCTTTAAGAAATTTCTCTGTTTTTTCAATGACCTCTTCATGTTTTTTTTGTTCTCTAAGATGCCAGATATGCTCCATCGTGAGGGCAGACGATTCCAGCTGGTCAGCTTTGACCTTTTCTTGTGTCGATTGTTGTTGCGAAATAGGTGGACTTATTACTATTTGTTGTTGGTTATTATTGTCACATCCTGTACCTATCCAAATTAAAAGTGTTACAGACAACACATATACATTCATATATTTCTCTTTCATACTGCACCTCGATATTAGATTAAATATGTTCACCTAAGCCAACCTTAGGTAATTGAATAACACAGTTTTCAAATCATTCTCCTCGAACCAAATAAACTTCAATCAGATTACTTGCAAAAAAACGGCCTGGAGAAACTTGGGCAAGAAATGGATCTCCAAATCTCTCCACGAAGGCACGCCTGGGCAGTGTTTCTAGCCTCCCTATCTCAAGTAGCGGGGCAAGGAGTTCTCGAACCTCCTCGGCCTTTTTTTGCACATCGGTTGTGTATGTAATTACATCCACTTTGAGTGTACTGAGGTCAGATGCCGCCCTCATGTGAATCAATGGTACATCCGATTGAACAGCTCGTAACAACTGCCTAGCTTGTGCCATCGCTAGAGTAGATGTTTTGTAACCAACTTCCATAAGTTTCTCAAATACATTGGCGGATAAATCTTTTGTCCGTTCGGTGAAATATATATTGACTCGGTATTGAGAATTTTCCTTGAACTGCTTTTCAAGATTTTCTGCCGCACGCCTCACCTTTTTAATTTCCGCCTCGAAGGTAACAAGCACATCTGGACTCGCTCCTGCTGTTTCTTTCGCTAATTTAGCCACAAATCCCTCGATACTTTCCAGCCTTACTCTCAAACCGTTGATATCCTTCACAATAATACCTCTGATATTCCCAGCTTCACCATCAAGCTCGAAGTAACGTTCGGTTATTACCTGCGCACTCTTCTTGAGCGAATTGATCTCCTGCTGAAGTTCAGAAACGGTTTTTGTGTAAGCCTTGGCTTGCTCGTCCGCCTCCCTTGCTGTGGTGGTCGCGGCCTCTGCACGTTCCTCCGCAAGCCTGCCTGCAAGCTCTGTCTGTTGAGTTACATCTCTCATACGATCTAATTCATGTTGTACTCTTTTTTGTAAAGCTATCTCAATCAAATTAGATCCTCCGAAGTAACCTACTCCAGCCAAAACTAAAGCAACGATCCAGAATCGCCTCTTTGCCCAGGCTAACAAGTCGGCTTTAATGCTTTCGAGAGCCCTAATCTTCAGGAGTTCATACATTTCCTGAGATGTTGCTTCAGGTATTGTATCTTTACGCTCATCCATCAAATTCTCCTTCGAAAAATCCAACTATATTTGGTTCTTGACAAAATTCGTAGTGCGAAAGCATCCGACTGCGAAATACCATCATCTAAACCATTCGCCTATGCTTATGCTGATTCCAATGCGAAAATCGTAGTCCGGTACCGACGACGGAGCCGAATCTCGATAATAAACAGCGGCACCAAAGTACTCCGCGAATATTACGAAACGATTTGCTTGCCATTCACGCGGTAAAAACTTCAGTGGCGGAGCAAAACGGATACCTCCACCAAGCAATAACCTGTTGTCCCAATAGTATCTTCTGTTCTCGCTAAAAGAACTTTCCATAACCAGATAGGGGGTAATCATCGAGAGGATTCCGGTATCAGGTTTTCTGAAACCGAGACGTAATGCATTGCCAAAGGTTAAGGTATTATAATCCTTGTCAAACTCATTCGCGGATTGCCAGATCAGACCCGTCCAAATTTCGCTCCATGTAGGTTTGGATAAGTTATTAACATTACGTTGTCTCCAATAATCAGCACCTACTCGTACCTGCTCATTAGGTCGCCAGATGTTCTCCGAGCCCCAATAGTCTTGTCGACTGTATTCACCAAATAGACGCAAAGGCCCTAATATATAAGCGGATTTCTGGTTTTCCTTTCTGAAATCGGCGGCGCTGAAGGGATATACATTAATTCCATAGCCAGGCTGAGCCAGCCAAGTGTTTTCCCAGGCCGGTGAGCGGTCACTTGTCAATCCAGCAAAACGAACGTAAGGACCCCAAGAAAACTCATCTCGGCCGGGAGGCATCCAAAACTCAAGCCGGCTATCTCCCTGAGAAAGGACAGTGTGATGTCCAGAATTGTCGAAGTTAGTGTTCCGGTAAGCAGACTCAAGATTTGCTGAAATACCCCACCACAAAGGTGAACCAAACCCACGACTGCTCTGTTGTTTCTGTATCCCCTGAGAATGTATTCTTGCATAGGGTTTGTCCGAAATAGCAGGCTCAGTAAATCCCAAGAGCCGATTCAACCATGTGTCCTGTTCTTGCGCATAAGCCATATCGCAAGCTACCATAGAGAAGATAACACATAGGATGAGCAGAAATAAGGATTTGTTAGTGCACATTTTCAATGCCATTGGTTTGTCCTATGAATGCCTAGCACAGTTTAATTTTTCATGCTCTTTTTTAGTCCCAAACGCTCCTTCATAAAAAAACTGATAGTGGTAAGAAAGCCTATTCGCTTTCTATAAAACATACTGAGTAATATGAAGCTGATCTTATTGTATCTTCCTTCATCTTGCTTTACTTAGATAGAGGTGATGTCTGTCTACAACGCACATATTCGGGTTTTGGGCACTTTCTTACCGCAGACTTTCACCCTTTTGGGTCTTCTTCTATGATTAAGGCGATTATGGGCTCGAAAATGTTGATTGTTTTCCTTATTTTTTAGGAAAAAATTGCAAAAAAACGCGCACGGTAACGACCTGCCCTCTTATATCGATCCTGTCATAACGAGAGTACTTCACTTTACCGACACAAGATCGAGCCTGAAAAGAGCAGTTTCATCAAAATATGTTTAATGCAGTGGCGTTGTTGATGATGGATTCCAAACGAATAGCTAATAGGAGATAAAATGTTTGTAAAATATCCAAGTTTGCTGTAAAATCTGGAGCCTGAAGATCTGAAAAGAGTTAGTGTATAGGGAAATATATAGGCCGCTTATCGAGCTAATGAAAGGAGTCGATCATGGCTGAAAGTAGATCTCACAAAAGAGGCAAAGGGAATGCTGCACGAACAGAAGTTCCAATTTCTCGTGGCCGTCGTCTTGATGCCATACGAGGCAAACATGCAATTGAAGTGGAACGTGGGGGAACTCCTCAGAAGCTTCGCAAAGCACTCTCAAGACTCAAAACTCAGAGGAACAAGAATAAGATTCTTCGAGTTCCTCAGAAAGACATGAATAAAGCTGTTCAGATTGCTCGCCAAAAGAATATGAATGTAACGGTGACAAATCTTGCAAAAAGCAAACGTAAGAAAGCCTGACTTCGATTGCGGATTATAAGATGACAGTGAGGACACGACTGAGATCGGTATCCTGTCTGATCAATTGGTTTAGTAAAGAAGGATATGAGAGCTTATGTCAAATAGGCAAACACACGTGACAATCGGGATTTTAGCCGGTTGTGGAGTTGCAGCGTACAGAGCTCGCGAACAAGAACCACTGAATATGCTGTTAGAGGTAATTGGCGGAAGTATTGGTGGTTATATTGGTGGCCGACTCCCGGATGTAATTGAACCAGCATCATATCCAGGGCATCGCCAACTTGCACATTCTGCTGCCACAAGCACTGTTATCGGGATTGGAAGTTATAAGCTACTTGAAAAATGGGAAGAATTGTGCCGCTCGAAAGCAGAGTGTTATCGACGAGAGAGGGGGCAGGGTGTTCTGAGTGGTTTTGATGAGTTTCTGCACATTCTTGCAGAGATAATGCTTCATATTGCCCGTGGGGTGCAAATATTCATCCTCGACTAAGTCACTGTTCTGTCAAAAGTTAATACTCGGAATATCGGCAGTAGTTTGATGTCTCAATGACAGTGTTCTTTCCTTGGAGAGAAGTAACTTTGACTTGAGAATTCGATGAAAGAACTAACTCTATTGGCTATGACATCACATTGCTCTGGTCATTAAGCGGCTAATCGGTGATAAGATTTCAGCAGACCACCCAGTCGTTCGATGCAGACAATCTTCGCCGTTTCTTCAATAGTATGTTTGGGCTCAATGATCCTGCCCAGCGATTGGTGAATGCGTTCGTGATGGTAATACTCACAATATTGCTCAAGAACATATTCGAGTTGCGTCACGGACGACAGAATCAAAAAATCCAAACACTCGGATTTTACGGATTTGACATAGCGTTCGGCGTAGCAATTCAAATCTGGGCTTCGAGCAGGAAGCTTCACCGGTTCTATTCCAGAACTCTTCAGTATCTCATGGAATCCTTCTGTAGTATACAGCGGGTCTCGATCATGGATTAAATACCGTTTTCCATGGAGAAAACCATCCTCCAAATCCGTAAGAATCTTTGCCACTTGTTTCATATAGGCTCCATCCGGTTGAAGCTTGATAGGAGCAAAAAAGACCTTCCTGGTAGCAAGTTCCATAACAAAGAACACCGTACAGCGGACTAGTTTGCGGCTCACAAGAAACTCAATGGTAAAGAAGTCACAGGCGGCTAATACATCCCAATGACTTTGAATGAATTCGTGCCAGGTTGATCTGACGGTTAAGTCTGGCTCAGGATCA
>VRUK01000151.1 GCA_019456195.1 Planctomycetota bacterium
AAACTTTCTGCGCGTACCGTGTCCAGAACGACCAGCAGAACATTGGGAGCCGCCGGTGGAGAATCGGGCAGATCCGTGATGATCCTGCTTTCCTGAAAATGCCGCCAGCTACCTACGGCCACCGTCAAGACCAAAACCAGCAACACAAGACCAATCGTTGAGCGCCGTACAAATCGCTCGAAACCAGATGTTCGTCGAGCTATAAAACGCTGCAGAACAATCGCCAGGCCAATAGCCAGGATCACCTTAGATGCAAAGTGAATCCGCGAAAGTTTGGCAAACTCGAGGACCAGAACGTTTGAGAAAACCATCGAAGCCAACACGACAACCGCAATCCGGACTGCCATGGGCCGGGACAGACGCAGCAGCAGCGGGAGTGCGATCAGACCCACGATACCAAGAACAGCCACATTGGCTAACGGGGACATCCATATTGTGTGACAACGTAGAAATACGGTCCTGCCTCCGATGAGTTCATTCATCTGCGGTAATGCAACCTCAGCAAGGCCGGATAACACACCAAACCATATTATAAAGTACAGCATGTCGAGCAGACCAAATCTGGCTTCGGCATTCACGTTTCCTAATTTATTCGGCTTTGTATCCATCTTTTGTAAAGGCGTATTCAAAATGTTTAATCACATATTTCAGGGTATCATCTGCTTGAGGGCGTGCCTTGCCTGCGCCGCCGCCTCCGCACCGCGAGGTGTCTGTATGAGGTCGTTCTGCTCCTCAGGATCGTTACGGAGGTCATAGACCTCCTCTGTACTGTCGCCATTCAAGGATATAGTGCATGTCACCGATTACGAGAGATTTCATGTCCCCTTTTTCTACAGGTAAACCAACTACCCAGTTTTTTTGGCTTATTTCAGACAATACGAGTTCGTTGTCTTCTGGTTTTTCTGTTCCGTGCCTGCTCCAATATCTCTCGAGCGATTGACCTGGGAACAATCCATTGTCTGGGAAACCAAGTAGATCTATGACCGTTGTCGGTATGTCTCGAAGTGTAACAGGCTCCTGAACTATAACGTCAACTGGTACGATGTCGGGAAGTCTTAGTATAAGGGGTACGCGGAGGGACTGAATATGCAGGTCATTACCATGCCCGATGATAATGTGTTCCCCGAACTCTTCCCCATGATCCGAGACAATTATCAAGAGCGTCCTATCAAAGAGGCCCCGTTTCTTGAGTTCGTCAAATAACTGCTTCAAGTTGTCGTCGAGGTAAGCGATACACCCATCGTATGCGTTGCGAATCGACTCTATCTCTTCGGCCGTTGAGTCACTCGCAAATAAACGTCCACGACCTGAACGGTCCAAGAACTTGTACAGTTGATTCGTAGACCCAAATCTACAAGCGAAGCCCTCCGGGCATAAATAAGGAATGTGCGCATCGAAGTAGTTCAGAAACGCGAAGAACGGACGGTCGTTCGGAACGCGGTCAACCCACGTCAGAAAATCCTTCGTGATCCGAGGGGCGGGCTTGCGATGAAGCATTTCATAGTATCCGAGCAAACGACGGACCCATTGCTGTGCAAGTGCAAATCGAATCAGCGCCGAGCTGCGCGCAAATTCCCTCGCCGAAGCAACGTAGTCTTCATAATGTGAGAAACCGCGAGCAAGTCCATGTTCGACACGACAGAATATATTGTTGGCTGAGAAGCCTCCCGTAACATAGCCCTGGTTGGTGAGAACCTCCGCAAGCGTTGGGTACGTAGCATCGAGAGGGCTGAAAAAGCCCGTGCGGGTCTCATGTCTCATGGAGGAATCGGCCTGTAAAAAAGCTTGCGTGCGAAGGTAGTGTCCACGATGACGTGGCAATGGCCTGTTGAAAGACAACTCCCTCTTCAGCAAAACTCTTAAGAAATGGAGTAGTCTGTCGCTCATATCCGTAAAGGCTCATGCTTTCTGCGCGTACAGTATCCAGAACAATAAGCAGAACATTTGGAACAGATTCAGGAGGATCGGGCAGATCGGCGATGATCTCGCGTTCCTGGAAGTGCCTCCAGCCTCCTACGGCTACCGTCAAAACCAGTACCAGCAAAACAAGGCCAATCATCGTTGTGCGACGAACAAATCGTTCGAACCCATGCGCCCACCGCCCAATCAAACGTTGCAAGACAATTGCCAAAGCAATAGCCATGATTACTTTCGGTATAAAATGAATACGTGAAAAAGTACGCCTCGATTCAAGACACAAAATGCTAAGAAAGCTGACCGATCCCAATATAACACATGTAACGCGTAGCGCCATCGGTCTTGATAGACGCACAACAACGGGCAGAGCGGCCAAGCCCAGGATCCCGAGGATTACCACATTTACGGCCGGTGTCATCCAGACCGTGTTACAGCGCAGATAAACAATCCCGCCTCCGACGAGTCCTTTCATCTGGAAGAAAGCGACCTCAGCCAGACCCGAGAGCACTCCGAACCATATAACAAAGTACAGCATGTCCCACGGCTTAAAACGAGGCTCGTCGCCATTGATTATTTGTTTTATTTCTTTCATTAGGCAGTACTTTTCTTTGGGATCATTTTCAAATATACCCTAATCCTCGGAGCCGTTCGCGCACGATCGCCTCCTGATCCTCAGACAACTCTTCCGACGTATTTGACACACCGGAAACCCACGAGCGTCCTATCATCGAGTCAGGCATGTCGTAGCCTGCGATATCCAGCAAAGTCGGGGAGATGTCAAGCATATGAACACCTTCAATCTCTCCGGCCAACGGAAAGTTGGGCGCAGCCAAAATGAACGCTCCAAACTGAGCATGATTGCAGTCATCAGGCCCGGTATCGTTCTCTCTGACGTGAATCGTTGGATAACCAACACCGCCAATTGACCTCCAGTAGAGCCCGCCGAAATGGACTATCAGGTCCGGCGGTATGCCGCGAATTTTACGGTAAATTTCCTCCGGTTTGAAAACCAGCGTTCCAAGCGGCTTTCCGTCCGGGTCTTTTGTTGCCTCGAACCGCGCCTTTATCTCGTCCCGAACTTTCAGACAGTCCTTTGGCTCTATCGTGCCGTTCGGCTCACGGCCTTTGACATTGAGGAACAATCTCGCATAGTAACCACCCTCACTCCAGCATGTCGTCTTCTGCCAGTTCACGTCCAGTTCAGCTAAAGGCGTCACCTTGTCGGGATAGTTATTCAGTACCAGCAGCCCTTCCTTAACTAACCATTCGTTGACACAGAATCCCCCATCCAAACGCTGGGCTCCATGGTCGGAGGCAACAAGTACGACAGTATCTTCATCGATCAGTTCCAGCAGGGAACCGATTTCCTCATCGAGATATCGGTAATACTCAACAATGGTGTTCTGATGGGGATCGCCGCTTTTGTGCAGAACATGCTGTGGGTCGTGAGCTTTCCAAAAACCGTGGTGCATGCGGTCCGTGCCAATCTCCACAAACTGGAAGAAGTCCCACTCACACTCCTTCATCAGATGACGTATTACCTTAAAGTGCTTCCGACTCATCTCGTAGATTTGATCTTTCAGCCAGTCTTTGTTGTCCGTCCGGAAGCCGCTCACATCAACGGGATATTTTCCAACGATCCGACGAATCTCTTCGCTCATTTCCGGCGGATGCGTAAAAACCGTCTCGTTAGTGTCAGGCGTCATAAAACAGCCGACACTTACGCCATTAATCTTTCGGGGAGGGTATGCGGGCGGCACGCCGACCAACACTGACTTCTTGCCCTCGCGGGCGATTTGATCCCAAATCGCCAACTCCCGAATCGCTTTGGAGTTAACGATCTTCAGCGACGAATAGCCATAATCACTTCGGTTTCGAAAACCGTAAACCCCAAGCAAACCAGGGTCCTGGCTCGTGGCCATACACATCCAGGCAGGAACGGTAATCGGTGGAACGATGCTTTCCAATCGACCATAGCAGCCCATTTCCATCAAACGCCGTATATTAACCAGAGAGTCATCGCCGAACAGCAGTTCCGGCGCGGCACAGTCCAGCCCGATTATAAGTATTTTCATAAGAGCACATCTCCTTTCATTTGTTCCGGCGCCGGCACACCTAATGCGTTCAGAATTGTCGGTGCGAGGTCTTCCATATTTGGCCGGTTATCTTTTAATGGGCGATTCATCAGCAAGACACCCGGAACCAGGTCGGGGTCTATGATGTGGTCGCCACTCCAGGCCCTGGCATTGTCTTCAAAAAGGCCTTCTCTCGCTCCTCCCAGTGCCGTTGCCCAGGACACTCGGTACCCGGACTCAAAACCAACGATCAGATCAGGCGCTTCGTCGAGGAATGGGCCATCGTAAACTTCCTCCCGTCGCACCACCCGACGGACAGCCGGACAATCCAGTTCAGCATCCCGGAGACCGGTCAATCCTTGAACAATCGCGTTTGAGACCACATCGACCTCGTCTCCATCAAGAATACCGTTAGCTTCGCGTCCACGCCGGTTGAGATAGATGCTGCCAAGACCCAGAGCATAGGCCTTCGTCCGGTCCCAATCGACATTTCGCAGCAGGTCATGCTCTTCGTCCGGCAGGGAATCACCCTTAAAAGCAAGCAGCCCCTGTTCAAACAGCCAAGTGTTCAGGTGCATGCCCCTCTTGAAACTACTGAATCCATGATCACTAAGTACGATAAGAAGCGTCCGCTCATCCGCGCGTTGAGCAACACGCCCTATTATCTCATCGCAATCGCGGTAGTGCTGCTCGATAGCCCGACTAAAGTCACCGGCCGGGGCACTTTTATTGGCCGGATGATCCTCTTCACGGAATCGCCAGAACATGTGCTGTATCCGATCCGGCGTATCGAAAAGACAATAAAGCAGTCCATTCTTAAAGCGGTCAAGTTCGTATGAGAGCATGTTTTCGCGTTCTCGGAGCACCTGAGCACATTGGTCGAGGAATGCCGATTCGTCGATTCGCCTGTTGTTCAACGCCGTATGATCCTCGGCCATTCCTACAGTGTAGAAGGTGCCGATTGTTTCCTGCAATTGCCGTGCATAATCCTTCGGCGTGCTGATTGGAAACAGAGGCTTGCGAGGATCGAAGTTTACAGGCGAAGCATATATCTCGACCTGCGGCTCCAGACGACACAGATAAAACCGTACACAACCGCTCACGGACACAAGAATTCCCGCCTTGAAGCGGGCATGCAGCCACTGGCTCCACTGACCACATTCAACCGTCAACTCCCGCGGTTCGCCCTGGCTGCGAATTTTGATACACCTCGATTCGCGGTCCACCTTGACATCGATAGGAAATCTAATATCTTCTCTGGTCCTTGGATTTCGCGGACCAATAACGTGAGTTTGAAAGCGGCCATTGGAACCGGACAGTTTCACCACGTTCTCATCTTCACCTGCTTTCACATCGTCAGCCTCGGTATAGAAAGTTCCGGTTCCCAGGCCACCCCGCAAATCCGGTACACCCATGCCGGAGAGCATCCGCTCAGGAGTCTCATCGGGTGGGTAAGTGCAGGGACAGCGGAGGACTGTTGACGGAATGCCAGCGCCAGAAAGGACGGACCAAAGTGGCGTACCTCCACGCAGATTCACTGCTTTGGGCCGGACGAACGGATTCTTCTGCTCGTAACGGTTCAATGCCAGATTCGGCAGGTATGTCTCGGGATCGCGCCGGATAAAATCGAAAATCCCGTGACCGCCGGGATTGGTCCCTGTGGTAAACGTGGACCAGGCCGTAGGGGTTTGCGCCGGCCAGGTTGTGCTAAGCCTGGTGTACCCCCCCTGCCGCCTCAACTCAGCCAGGTTGGGCAGGTCGCCGTTAATGAGCATCGACTCGGCGATGCTCGGCTCCAGTCCATCGAGGCCAATAACGATGACCCGATTGATTTGTTCGTTCATTCCTTTGTGCCTCCACCATCTTCTGGGTCAACACTCTTCACTAAATCCGAACCATCAGCCTTCGGATTGGTCGGCAAGACCGTCTTGGCATCTACGTTTTTTTTCTTCCGGCGGAAGACCGCGCCAAACAATCGACGGATCAACCGCATAATGTACTTCCAGAACATCAGAATGATACCAAAGCCTGCCGCAAGAAATGAGGCGAGCGGAAGCATTGTTTCCGGCCCGATATACCCCAATAGTATAATTGTAATATTGTTCATATTAATTCTCCTGATTAAAACTTTTTCCCGATTATTTTGTTCCAACCGGTACAAACCTATGAAGGGACAGCAGACTGAAATGGGTAGCCGCGCCATTTCCGAACATTCGCAATCGGCTGATATCGAGTTATCCATCCTGCAGCGAAACACTCTAATACCGATGAGTTCGATGCATCAATACAAGTTTCCCTCGATGATATGCTTTGCCTGCGCCGCTGCTTCTGCGCCGCGCGGCGTCTGGATGAGGTTGTTGTGCTCCGCAGGATCGTCCCGGAGGTTGTACACTTCCTCAGTGCCATCGCCATTGCGGATGTAGTGCATCTCACCGGTAATCAGCGATTTCATATCTCCCTTGGACACAGGGGCCCACTCAGGATCCCAAGGGGCATAGATCAGCTCAGACAGTATAGGTTCACCTGGTTCAGACTGACTACGGTCAGTACCGGTCCAATGTCTTGAAAGCGATCGGCCGGGAAAAGCTCCGGCGTCGGCAAGTCCCAGAATCTCCATTGTTGTTGCAGGTACATCTCGCAAGCTTACAGGTTTGTTTACTGTGATACCTCTCGGAACCGAAGCAGGATACCTCAGCAACAGCGGCACATGTATGGACTGAATATGCAGGTCTGTACCATGTCCGAGGACGCTGTGCTCGCCGAATTCCTCCCCGTGATCCGAAACGAGGATCACGAATGTTCGCTCCAGAAGGTCTCGTCGACTCAGTTCAGTAAACAGTCGTTTCAGACCGGCGTCCAGGTAAGCAATAGAAGCATCATAGGAGTTGTGCAAAGCCTGGATTTCCTTGGGGGATGTATTGTCAAGCGAACAGGGCACGCCGTGATTATACCTTCCGAGATATGTCCCTAATAGGTCTGTTGGGCCGAACATTCCATCAAATTCCTCAGGAGGCAAATAAGGCTGGTGTGCGTCATAATAGTTCAAAAAAGCAAAGAACGGACGACCACCTGGGATGCGGTCAAACCATCGCAGGAAATCATCTGTAATTCGATCAACCCGCTTTCGCCCGAGCAGGTCGCGATAACCTATTAGTTTTCGTATCCAGTTCTGCTTAAGTGCAAATCGAATTATTGATGAACTATTGAAAAACTTACCGACGAAGGTAATTTGATCCTCGAAGCGGCCAAAACCGCGCGATAAGCCGGACAAAGTAGTACAAACACTTGTGTTGGCGACAAATCCTGCCGTCGCGTAGCCATGACTGCTCAGGACTTCTGCGAGCGTGGGATACGTAGGCCCGAGCGGAGTTGACCAGTTCGCACCCGTCTCGTACTGGAACCGACCCGTGAACAAACTTGCATGAGAGGGCAGTGTATGAGAACAAGGAGCGATGGCCCACTGAAAGACAACTCCCTGTTCAGCAAGACTCTTAAGGAAAGGTGTAGTCGGGCGTTCGTATCCGTAGAGGCTCATACTCTCAGCCCGCACAGTATCCAACACGATCAGTAGAACATTTGGCGCTGATTCAGGAGGATCAGGCAGATCGGCAATAATTTCGCGTCCAAGGAAGTGATGCCAACCGCCTACGGCCAAGGTCAGTACGATAACCAACAGCAACATCACGGGAATCGTACGCCTCACCCATCGCTCAAAGCCCTGTGCCCGCCAAGCAATCAAACGCTGCAAGGCAATTGCCAGACCGATGGCCAGGATTACTTTCGGGATGAAATGAATGCGTGAAAAAGTACGCCTCGATTCAAGACACAAGATGTTCAGGAAGCCAACCGATCCCAATACAACACATGTGATGCGTAGCGCCATCGGTCTTGATAGACGCATGACGAAGGGCAAAGCGGCTAAGCCTGCGACCCCGAGAATTAACACATTCACGGACGGCGTCATCCACATTGTGTGATAGCGCAGATAAACGGTCGCGCCCCCGAAGAGTCCTTTTGTTCGAAGAAAAGCGATACCAGCCAGACCCGAGAGGACACCAAACCATACGACAAAGCACAGCATATCCAATAGCCGAAAACGCGCCTTGGTGTTGTAGTTCTTTTGTTTGTTCTGTTTCATTATTGGTATCAAGTTATGCACATCAGACTTTTAATTGTGACTGCACTGCTGACATGCCGCCACAGCTAATTTCAATAAGCAGGTGCGAATGCCGGCCATTATAAGTAAATTATCTTAAAAATGCTATGATTCTTTCCTTTGGTAACAGTCTTGAGAGGTCAGGTGGTACTCCTGCCCTCCGGGGTATCCGAACGCCCCTGCCGGTTCGTTATCCGGCGGCCTGATACATAAAATCGTACGGTTCCAGCAATAACGGAAATGCCGCAACAACTAAAGTACAGCCAGTGGAGCAGTAGAGATTTTATAGCAAACCACAAACCACGACGGGATACGAAGAAACGATAGAGTTTAATGTTTAACAACGTTACTGCGATTATGGCCGCAGCAGTACCGATCAGAGCCCACGGCCACCAGATTGCCAGGACGATAAGGGAACAGGCGGTGAAGACAAGTCCAACGCTCAGCCTCTGTGAGCCTGTTACGTTGAGGGTCTTGGCAACCTTGCCGCTGCGTAACATCAGATCGATCCAGGGTATGCCCCGTTGGAATATGTCTGTTTTGACCATGTTGGAGAAAGACCAGCGTTTAAGATGCTTGCACTGTATCTTCTGGTCGAGCACGATCCGTCCGCCATCGGCTGTCACCCACGTTCCCAACTCAATGTCTTCGATCGCCGGACAGCGATAGCGTTGCTCGTCAAATCCGCCGTATTTGATAAAAACATCCCGCCGCATCGCACCGCAACCGGACCAGAAAGTCGTAACCTGCCCGGCGGATTGGCAGTGAGTATAATGGTGGAACATGTTCCGATACTGCGATAAAAAGCCGGGATCTGCCGGGCTATCGTCATAAGTACCGATGACGGCGGCAAGGTCTTTATCTTTAGCGAAGTTCTGCGCCATCCGTTCAATAGTATCCGGATGAACACATACGTCCGCATCGATGAAAACTACAAATTCGCTCTTAGTTTCCCGGACACCTAGGTTCCTCGCTCGAGACGGCCCAACGGGCCCGTCGATCCGAAGGTACTGGTAACCAAAGCGCTCCACCGGTGGCTTGATCGACTCTGTGGAGCCATCATCGACGACCAGCACATCAAAGTGTTGATATGTCGATTGGGCCAAAGCCTCGAGACAATGCTCCAAGCCCTTCCCGGGATTATATGCCGGCACGATCACCGTGGCATATCCACTCGATATCGAGATTGCATCCCCAAACTCCGCAGAGTTGGACGTGTATGTCTTTTCCTTCAAGCGTTCACCTTCACTGCATAGGAAACTCTTGCTTCGTGGCCAAAAGCCGACGTACCTCGGCCAGATAGTGTTTCAGAAACGGAGCCTCACCAAATTCCTTGTCATACGCGGCCCTTCCTTGCCAACCGAGGCGATCACATAGTTTCGGATCGCTCCGGAGTCGGTTGATGGCTGAGCGGAGTTCATCATCAGTGCTAAACGTAAAACCCCCTCCGTAGCTTTCAATAAATTCTCGCAGGGAGCTGTGGTTCCGGACAATAACCGGTGTTCTGGTTGCGAAAGATTCGGCTACGATGATTCCAAACGTCTCGTAGCATAATGACGGAACGATAGTCGCAATAGCATCGCAATACAGGTGCTGGAGTTGCCACACGTCGGCCCGACCGAGGAATCGGATGTTGGGCACCCCTTCGGCCATCAGCTTGAGCTGCTCTTCATACGTACCACTTCCGGCAACGACTAGATCCACATCGGGCAAATCCCGAAAAGTTGGGATGATGGTCTGCAAACCCTTAATCCTCTCCAGCCGGCCGACAAACAAAAAATACGGGCGCTCGTCACTACCTTCACCGACTGACAGCGCCAGCTCCGGATCTACATCCGGTTCGGTATGAAACAGTGGCAGTTGAACCATCGTGCCTTGAAGACCCCGTTCGCGATGCATACGAACTGTGAACTGGCTTGGCCCAATGAAGGCATCAATTGATCGAGTTGCTCGCCGCATCAATCCCGTATATCGCCAGAGTTGGGGAGGACGTCTGCCGTGAATCGTACAGAGGAAGCAGGACGGCTTCGTACATACCTCACGGTCAAACTTCCACAATACATGCATCGGGCAGACAAGCCAGTGCTCTATCAGTGTACACAGCTTCAAACCAGTTCCGTAACGAAACACGTAAGGCCCGCCCAACAGGGAAACGTTGTTATAGTGAATGACATCAAAATTTCCTCGATCAAGCCACCGTCTCAGCGCCGGCGCCTGCAGTCCCGGTCGTCCTGTCTGCTGTACCCCCAGTAATCCGAGTTTACCCAAGGGGGTGCGAATAGGATGAACTGTCACGTTCTTATGGTCGTCATAAGAGTCGGAGGGCTTTGTACCAGCGAGCATCTCGTAGGCCGTCGGACTATGCAATACGGTCACCTGATGGCCAAGTTGTGCCAGGCCGTTGGCCAACCTATGAGCATAAATCCCATCTCCACCAAAGTTGTACGGCGGATAGAACGTACTGACCAAACAGAATCGCAAAGCTTGGTTGTTAAAAGTTACATTCATAATAGCCAAAAAACTTGCAAAAGAAACGAATGGAATATGAAGCAGAGCACATATCTAATCATATCTTCTTGAGAACTAATGAATCTGTTGTGTTTGGCAGCTTGCCGTAAGCAAAGTTGTAAACGTCTGATAGCTGTCATACAGCCGTCAACCACTTACTATTACGCATTTAATAAGAACGTAACGGACAATCACCAAAGAACCCTTTGATCTTCAATATAATCTGAGTAGCAATAAACAGAGATATATTTACAATAACTTTTTCTCAGTAAGAAACTTTTCAAGAAGTTTTGCAAAGATCTCAGTATTTTACGAAATATCTACCGTGCGGCGTGCTATCAATTCAACCATTTCCCCAACATTTGCTATGCCCGCTACTTCACCTGTATTAAAACGTATTTCAAAAGCTTTCTCGATTGCTACCAGCAATTGAATATGAGCAAGTGAGTCCCAGTCTTCTATGTCTTTTGCCATAGTCTCAGGACCGATAGTAAGTTTACTGTCCTCAAACATGTCACGAAAAATATCCGTAAGTTTGGGCCAGATATTTTCAGCATTCATACTTAGTAATCCTCCACAAGTTCAATTTGGACTTCGAACGGCTTGTAAGTATCCAGCTCTAAAGACCAATGGGTAGATTCATTTTGGTTACTGCCAACCATGGAGAAATTAAGCGATTGATAATGATCGCGAACCAATCCGTTTTTTTCGGTGGGAATGTAAATGCCGCGCAGCTTAGTAGCTCCCATTTCACGCGCTTTCTCAACAATGTAGTTACACAACAGATTCTCAATCCCGCGTTTGAAAACACGGCAACTCATAAGCCACTCATCAATCAGTAATTCATTAGCTTGCAGTCGAGCGAAAAATACACTGATCAAACCATTGTCACCGAAGCGGTCTGCCATTCTAACGTAAGCAGTAAGCGTTTTGGAATCCTGCATTCTCTCTTCTACTTGCGATCGACTCAATCTCAAAGTGGTTAGATTAAACTGATTAGTTTTATTGATTAGCTGTGTGATACGATTTAAATATTTCTCACCAAATGGTCGTATAATAGCCTTTTGCTCAAGTGAAGCCAAGTAATCAGCATAGTTGACGGTAGATTCCTCCAAATGTTTTCTCTCTATATTTCCTATGTACTGTCCCGTGCGCTGCATGTCCTCATAACTTAGAGCAGTAATCTCGAAAAAGCCCTCTTCATCTATCAGTTTTGGGTAGTCTGCAGGTTCGTCCGTAAGTTCAACGATCTTAACTTGCGGCAGGATTTGTCTCACATGTTCGCATTCAGCAGGATTGTCGTCCACAAACACAAGTGAATCGATACCAATATTTAACTCCTTAGCAATCTCACGCAAATTATCCGGTTTAGGTTGCCAATTTGCCTTAAATGATACAAAATCTTTTCGCTTGAGAACCATTTCCGGGTGTTCCCGGAATGGAGCAAGAGCGTTGGCCTCTTCGTTTTTACTGCAAACAGCAAGCAAGATACCTCGTTGCTTGAGTTTCAAAATGTATTCCTGAAAGGCTTTGAAGGCCTCGCCTAATGCATCACCCTCACCAATAGTAATACCCTCTAAGCCATCATCACCAATTACTCCACCCCATAACGTGTTGTCAAGATCCACAACCAGACATTTAGAAGTCTTCCCAAACAACGCTCCGATGATGCGAGCTGTATTATGCACATAAAGCATCAAGCACTCGAATGAAACAGGTTGTTTCGCGTGAAACCAATAGCGCGGATCAAACCATTGTTTGATACCGTATTTGGCCGCAAGCCCTGAAACGTCATTAATGTGCACGTAAGATGGTGCTCGGTCACCCAAGGCAACATTGAGACGTCGGATAAAATTGTTAGGATCCCATGGTAATTTCACACCGAAATTTCCCATAGGGCGTGTCAGGAGCTGGTGAAAATTGTTCAAAACTATCTCACACTGAGTGTTCTCTCGCAACCGTTCACAAAAGCCTAACCAGTAGCGGCAAGCTTCATCAACCAACTGGCACACTCGCTCCAGATTATCATCAGGTGTCGGCCAGCTTGG
>VRUK01000152.1:0-11879 GCA_019456195.1 Planctomycetota bacterium
ATCCAAAGCTTGCAATAGCATTCATCAATTTAATGGAAAAAAATCCGGAAATGAAGAACCTTAAAAACGAACCTGAACCAGAAACTATTTTTACCTAGATTGAGTGATTTAATATTGTATGTTACTGTAGTCGCAGGTCGTGCCTGAGGCAGATTCGCCTTGGCGAACTTTTATCTGCGTTTCTCCTCACCTGATGGATTTATGACAATTTAACGAAAGTCACGCCCCCATAGCTTCCTTGTGTAAGCTAGGAATGGGGGCGGCTACAAAAATCGCTCAATCTAGGTTTTATTTCACAACAATAGATACGTCTTTCAGAAACAAATCAAATTATCCAACCAAAAAGCACGCCCCCACTGCTAGCTTGCGCCCCCTAAAGGGCACCGTATCGGCACGATGGCCTACTTCTGGTAGCAAGCTGTGGGGGGCAATTCAACTGTTGTAAAAAACCGTAAAAAATCCGCCCCCCATAGCCCCTGCGCTTTCTTGCCGTTAAGTCCCGCTTTGCGGGAGAAAGCAAGGTTTCTCTCTCCTTCCTTTCGGAAGGCGTCCTCGTCCGCCCTGGCGGGTAGCTGGGGTAAATTCCCCCTGGAAGGGGCTTTTGCCCCCACTCTCATAACTCTATTACTATCAGTATATTACACAAATTATGACCAATTATTATTCAAATTGCCGGGGGTATTTTACCCCACCTCACACATATGTGATTCGATGATCATGCCTCCATAAAGATTGGGTCCAATTGATGTATGTCCTTATATAACAATATGTTATCAAGATATGAACTTGTTTTTTTGTGTGACCTGAAGACTTTGGCACACAGTTTGAGATATAAACACTCGGTTTTCCATTTGCACGAAGACAAATTTGAAGAAAAGAGGCCCTCACTCTGCCCCTGCGCCCGCCTATCAGCAGGCTGTGTCGTAATGTCATCCCGAACTTGTTTCGGGATCTCTAAGATTGCTAACCTGTTGAAATCATTAGATTCTGAATCAAGTTCAGAATGACAAAATAGGCATTTCCTTTATTACGACACAGCCTGCAGTCTGGCGGGCAAGATGCTGGGGCTATGGGGGGAAGTAATTATGAACCAGATTATTTTAACAAACTTAATCAAGAGAAATTATATCGCATGACAGTATTACAGGAGGCTTTATCATGTGGAAACTAAAAAATCGACACAATAACAAGGGTTTTACAATTGTGGAATTAGCGATCACGATGGGCATAATAGCAGTCCTGTCCGGTATAGGCGTTGTAGGCTTTAGTAAGATAACGGCTACAAATCAGCAAACGCAATGTATAAACAATCTTAGAGAGATATCTCAGGGTCTGCAATTTTACCATAACGATTTAAGGACGTTCCCAGACGATGGTTACCCTGATAATGCCGATGATACCTTCCCGCTTTCTACTGAACTTGCTGGCTATATAAAGGTAAAATCAGTATTTGTCTGCCCTGCAGACGAAGATACAACCAGCATTAGTAACTACGCAAGCTATGACCCATACTATGTGGCACGACCGGGTTCTTATCAAAATGAAGAACTCGTAATCGGTTGCCCTCGCCATAGTGACGCCAGAAATTCAACAAGTCTTTTTTCTATAGGTTCTACAGAGGTTACAAATATTGATACCGTACTGGCAAATGGCCAGGAAATACCAGCGGACGGAACTAAGGCCCAGAGGACCATTAGCAACAATAATGACGTAATGACCTTTGCTGACGGTAGCACCGTTGAAATAACAAATGCCTCCGGAGGTGACTACGGCTGTTTCCTCGTACAATCAGTCCGACTCGCCGATGGGACATTGTACAGTATCGTAAGAGTTCAAGACGACGGAACAATAGATGTTAATGTCTCCACAGGCTCAAAATTCGAGATTGTTACGCCGAGTGCAATTGTAGGAGTTAGAGGTACAGTGTTTAATGTTGTTACCAGTAATGGAGGTAACAAAACAGATGTAACACTCACTTCAGGAACTGTTATCTTGATGAACAGCATAACGGGAGAAACAACCACATTGACCGCTGGTGGCACAACCGTAGCCTCGGCAGATGTACAAATGCATTCTCACTGGCATTGGCATGCTGACGGCACTTACCATAATCATGCCCATCCAAACCTGAATCTGGCACACCATGGTAACCCTGCGTTAGCCATGAAAGTTGCAGCAGGCGCCGGTGGTGGTGGTGGTGGTGACGCTGATAGTGACGGTTACACGGTAGCTCAAGGTGACTGTGATGATAACGATCTAACCGTCAATCCTGGAATGACCGAGATACTTGATAACGGAAAAGACGATGATTGTAACCCATTAACACCTGACAGCTCTGGTGACCAGGCACTTATTGACTACATCAATACCACAGGTGACTCGATGAAAAATGCTAGAGATACATTAGTTGCTGCATCCCCACTATCAGATGCAGTACTCCTGGCATTGATAAACAAAAATCCGCCACTGCTGACTTCCTCGTACATTAGAGTGGTCTTTGAGGCCAATGTCCCATTATCTGATACTGTCTGGCTTGCGATGATAGCTGTTGATGACATAATGCTCTCCGCAGCCTATGGACAGCTTTTTGATGCACATTCAACTGTATCGGATACTGTCCTACTTGCAGCCATAGATAAAGGCACGATAATGCTTTCCACAGCCTGGCAGAATGTCTTAATTAGTAAAGCTCCAACTGATACTGTCCTGATTGCAGCCATAGATAAAGGTACATTAATGGATGGCGGTTCCTATGAACTGGTCTTAACGTCGTTAAGTCCATTAACAGAAAGTGTGCTTAATTCGGTGGTAAATAGTTCAATAATGACATCCACCGAATATGCTAATGTATTTCTTGAAAACTCTCCTCCGATAACAGTCACAACATTGCCAACTAGCGTATTGGATCAGTGTTGTGCTGGAACTAGTCCTATGGATCAATTTGATGAAGGTGATGTTTTAACTGCAAATTCGTATACGTGTCCATAGTGATGATGGTGATGTGACATTTAACTGACGTTCTATTTTTAACCCTGTGGAATAAATTCAATTTGTCCTATTCCACAGGGTTTTTTTATTTAATTACGTTTCCCCAAAGATCGATGCGCAACATCATCCCGAGAGAATCGAGGGATCTATTTATCGTCGCTGCCCCCTCATTTCATTCGGGGCTACGACTTACCGCAACGACGAAAAGGGGTAAGTCGTAGAAAAATGTTGAAAAATTATACAGATATGAGCATAAAATTGGCTTAGAAAAGAACAGGAAAAAAATTTCACAATTTTTTTCCTGTAAAATATACCAGGTTCTTTACTGCCCTTTCGGTTCAGACGCTACCCTGAATAAAATTAAGGGATGATAAAATGCCCATTTTAGATACCCCTGATGCAGTCTATTTACCTTCTGCCTGCATGTCGCAGTCTAAAATACAAACATACCTGTATCCCGTCAAAATGCAGTCTAAGTGCCGTAATCGTATAAATTTGTGATGGTGGGCATTGCCTGCTGGTTCAGGGTGGTAGTCGTACCGAAGGTAGATCCGCCTAAGGCGTGGCCTGAAACGAAATGTTTGGGTTCAATCAAAATGATTGAACCAGCCAGGGATTAATATCGGGCTCAATATATTATAGAGTCTTTGAAGAATTACCCGATAATATCTTTAGTAAGGCTTCCTGGAATCAAAAGGCATAATTTTTGCTCTATTCTCTTGTTGCACTTAAGTTTACGTTAACTTTTAAATTACAAATAGCAAACAACTTTCAGGGATACATGGTAACACTATAGGCATTAGTAAGATGACGGCTACAAATCACCAAACGATATGAGCAAACAATTAAACTCAAATGCATTTACACTTATAGAGCTATTAAGTGTTATGGTAATTATACTGGTCCTTGCAGGGATTACGGTTCCTGTCGTATCTTCTGCCCGGACTAGTGCGAAGAAAGGGGTTACTTCAGCACAGATAGGTCAGCTGGAGCTTGCACTAAAGCAATTTGAGAGTGACTTCGGCGTCTACCCTCCGGATAGCTACACAGTAGCTGCTGATACGGCTATCTCTGTCGGTGGTATTAGCATACCACTTGATGACGACGTTGGCACAGGTACAAAATGCCTTGTATTTTTCCTGGGTAGTAAGTTTACGTTCAGTTCAGCCAGCTTTAATAACATATACGGCCCGTACATAGAATTCAAGAAATCACAACTGGATGAGGTTACGGGCGATTTTTTCACTGATAATCCACCGGACATTACTATTGAAGGGGTTAATGGAACAATGAAGGTATACCAGTACAAAGACCCCTTTGGCGAGTATTATATTTACAACAGTAGCTCACCCGCTAATAACAGATCCTCATTTGATATTTACTCGTATGGCGCTGATACGACAGATGATTCTGGAAGTGGTTCAAGCGATGATATTACAAATTGGTAAAAGAGGTTTTACGTTAATAGAACTATTGGTAGTCGTAGCCATAATTATCATAGTTGCAGCATCTGTATTGACCGTCGTTCCCGGTTTGAGTGAGAGGGCTAATATAAAGGCGACAAGGGCATTCATAGATCGCCTGGAAATAGCTATTGAAGGATATTACAATGATAACAGGACTTACCCTATTATTATCACATGGCCAGGGATTGATGATCTCAAGACTGCTTTAGAGCCATCCGGCACAACAACAAGGCGATATATTGAATTTAAAGATTATGAACTAGTCGAGAATGCTTCTACCGGTCTTGACGAAATCATTGATAGCTTTGGGAATCCTTTTGTATACGTCAATCCTGGAACCATAACCACTTTTGCATACGATTTATACTCTACCGGTCCTGATGGAGTCTCTACTGGTCCTGATGGGACTGCCTCCTTTGGAACTGATACCGATGATATCAACAACTGGAGCCGATAACGTCTAAAATCGTAGGGTGGACCTGTCTGCCGACAGGCAGGCAGTGCCCACCACTATTGGGCTAACACCCCCTCACCTGGAGGCTGTGTCACAATTGTCATCCCCCCCACAGCTTGCTCGCTTGCGCTTCGTAAGCTAGCAGTGGGGGCGGGATCTCTTAGGTTGCTAAGTTATTGAAATCATTAGATTCTGAAATCGGAGATCCTGAAAGAGATGCTGAAATAAATTCAGCATGACAGAAAGCGAAGAGCTCAGCCCCAGCATCTTGCTTTCGCAGCGTGCCGCGGGAGCCGCCCGAGTAGGCACCGCCTTGCGGTGGACTTTCGCCGCCACGGTGCAAGAAAGCGCAGGGGTAAAAATGACATATTATGTGTTTCCCTATTGCGATACAGTCTGCTGGTGGGAGGGGGATATACAACTTATATCCTTGGCTGGTTCAGGCTTGTAGGGTGGGCAGTGCCCACCAGTTAATAAATTTAAAAAGTCCTTTAAAATGAAAACGAAATTTACAATGCAAGAAACACTTGAATTTGTCATCCTTGGCTGGTTCAGGCTTGTAGCCTGAACCGAAATATTTGGGTTCAATCAACATAGCCAAACTCAGCTTTGCATGATTGAACCAGTAGGGTGGGCATTGCCCACCACTACTGAGCTTACCCGATTTGTGATGGTGGGCATTGCCCACCTACGATTAACCGATTTAGTTCCTTAACAAAACTCTTTTGACTAATTTTGTGAAAAAGGCAACTAGATGAATAAAAATGGGTTTACCCCGTTAGAAATTACACAATATCATTTATGGAAGGGCAAGGAATTAAATATCTTTGATCAAAGTTTAAGACCCTGCACTTTTAGACAGAAATATCTAACAGGGTTTACCCTGGTTGAAATGCTTGTCGTAATATCAATCATTGTCCTGGTAAGTGTTGTAGCCGTACCTGCGATTACGCCCTTCCTCAAGGGACAAGGTTTAAGTAAAGGTGCACGCATAGTTCAGGCAAGCGCATTAGCTGCAAGGTCGATGGCGATTAATTCCAGAGCAACCCGACGGCTCGTATTTGATTCAACCTACTCAAAACTATCAATCACAGATGACAGTGCAACTGTATTAGAAAGAGAAGAATTCCTTCCAAACAACATTGAATTTGGCACCAGTACCGGAACATGGACTGTCGGAACGAGTACAGTATCCTTTGACCCAAACGGAACTGCTGACACTTCAACCCTGGGTACGGATACAGTCATAATTCAAGATAAACAGGGTAACACGAAGAATCTTAAAATAATTAGTTACACAGGACAGATCTCGAGTGATTAGTAATAATATTTTTAAGCTGCTACGAATAAATCCAAAACATGAAAAAATAAATCCGAATATCGAATTTCGAATTTCGAATTTCGAAACAAATGTAAAATTCAAATATCAAATGTTCAAAATGCTTACACACTCTTGGAAAAACTGGCGCTGTCCCTTATATAATTCTCAAGCTGGTTTTACACTCATAGAAATAGGTATCGCTATCTTCATCCTTGCTATTGGACTGATAGGTATATTGACCCTATTTCCTATCGGAATTGACTCCACCAGAAGGGTGACTCAAGATACCAATGCCGCCATCCTCAGTGAGTTGGCAATATCAGATCTGAAAGCAAATGATATAGTAGACATTGTAGGTACAATGACTGCTGGTACAGCCTATACATATCCTGACTTTAATAATATAAATCAAGACAAACAATTTGAAGATTCTTCTGTGAGTACAGTATCAGCTCGATATTCCTGGCAGGCCATTTTAAAAAGCATAAACACAACGGACACAAACCTGTTCAGGGCACAGGTAGTCATATTCACAGATCCACTTCAATTTGGAACAGGGACGGCTGACTTTGCGCAACTTGCAGATAAAAAAATCGTACAAAATATATCAACATTACCTTCAGGGATTACGTCCAAACACTACATAAGGGAAGACAATGATAAATTCTGGTATAGGATTGATGATATTCCGGGTACTTCAACAATTACGTTGGAAGGACCGTTTTTAGGAACCACGGGAACAGGCCTTGTATTTTCCACAACTGACGACATTATCGATATCTACGAAACCATGTTTGCAAAACATTGAAATGATTGGCAATTGATTATTGAATATTGGAGATTGAAAGGGTTAATATTTGAAGAGTGATGAACTCAAGCAAAGAACAAAAATATTTGCTCACCGCTGTGTCACCCTGAGCAGAGCGAAGGGTCTCTTACTACAAAAAAGAGATTCTTCAGTCACTGTCGCTCCTTCAGAATGACAAAAAGCGAAGGGTTTAGGTACCGTCCTGAACAAAGTGAAGGAATGACAAACTATATAGCAACGAAATTCTTACTATACGATATTATGCGCAAAAATTTATGTCATCCCGTAAAACTGCCAGGAAAGGAAAGTAGACAATTGTCGATCTCTAATCATCAATCTCAAATAAAAAATCCTCAATCTACAATCGTCAATCGCGGGAGCCGCCCGAGTAGGCTCCGCCTTGCGGAGGACTTTCGCCGTAAATCTTCAATCGCGGGAGCCGCCCGAGTAGGCTCCGCCTTGCGGAGGACTTTCGCCGTCAATCATAACAACTCCGCCCCCGGCCAAGACCCCTGGCCCAGACCGCACCAGGGCGGGCAAGTCTTCGCTTGGGCAGGCTTTACACTGATCGAATTACTTGTAGCCGTATCCCTGGCTGCAATGATTATGCTTGTTACGGCGATGATCTTTAAACAGGCAAGTAAGGCCTTTTCAGAATCAGACGCACGTAACGAGGTATATCAAAATGTAAGAGCAGCATTTGATGTAATAAAAAGGGATATTTCCGGAGCTGTCTTAAATGCAGATTATGAATGGTTCAAAGGAGAACCTAATACCATCACATTCCTATCGAGTACTTCAAACGATAATGATCAACCGATTACGTTGATTAAGTATTTCTTGAACGGTAATACCCTGAACAAATCAGAAAATACTGATACAGCTTTCCTTAATGCGAGTATATCTAGTTTTGGCGCTGCTACCACAACTGGTATTCTGGGCTTCAATGTTAGTACATTACAATTCATGTATCGCGATACGGATGGGACATGGGGAGATACATGGGTTAGCACAGCAACAGAATACTTACCGGATGCCGTAGAGGTAAAGATGACAATTTCAGACATGCAAAATCGGTATACAGGAACGTCTACAAGCATAATTTCAATACGGTGAAGGAGATTTTCCCCCCCTGCTTCCTTACGGAAGCAAGGATGGGGGGGGCGTTATAAAAATAACGAAATGAATAATTTGAAAAAAGAAGATGGTTACATATTAATAGTTATTGTTGGTATCCTGATGGTCTTTTCATTGATGGCGATTACGTTTGCCACGCTGTCACGAGTAGAGACAAAGGCCGCAAGAAATTATGCCGACAGCGTAAAATGTGAGGCGGTTGCAAGGGCCGGCCTGGAACATGCGATATATGAATTAAGACTGGACAAATTTGGAACTGATACACTTGCGTATAATGATAATGATAATAACAATTATGGACTAGATGAAAACTTTGACGCCTCTGGTACATCCTGGCCCGGCAATGCCATTTTTCCGGGTACTGATTATGATAATGATGGTGATAGTACAAACGATTCTCAATGGGTATACATTCCCGGTACTGATACAGCAACATCCGCAATAAGACTCCCCGGCAGCCTCAGGGCTAGATACGCCGTATTAATAACCGATGACAGGGAAGCAAGGGTTAATATAAACGTCTCTGGGAATCAACCAGGAGATGAAGGTACGTCAACCACTGAGATTGATATGTCAAGTGTGATTGAACTGGCACCTGGGCTAATCCCGGCAGATGGCGATAACATCGCAAGCGATATTATTAGCAAAAGATCAACAATGCCCTTTGGTGTCCTTACGGAAGCAGAGATTGTTGGGATTACAGGCACTTCGACTGCATACACTAGCAGACTCGAGGAAAGTTTCGCGGCTTATATCGGAGCATATGAAGATCGCAAAGGAACGTTAACTGCATTTTCTGCCGACACTATAGTTTGTCCTTCCTATACACTTGGGACGTCTACAGCAACAACTATGTTAAATATTAACGCTCTGATTTACAATGAAGGTGCATACACTAATACTGGTACTTACAATTCTAACAAAAAGGTAGAGATGATTAGAGACGTTCTAGAAGCAGGAGGCATAACAGGTGCAGTTGGTTCAGCAGGTTATAAAGAACGCCACCAACTGGCGGTCAACATAAAGGACTTTATTGATTCTGATGACACTGTAACGACATATTTAGATGTTGTTCCAGATCCAGATGTAACATACTATGGTGTCGAAAAAACCCCATACATAAATGAAGTAGAGGCAAAGCCGGGGGGTGATGAATTTATCGAATTATATAACCCATACGGTACAGAAACTAACATAGCAGGTTGGACGATTACGGGCACATCCATGGGTACTATCACAATTGACGCCGGTGCGACAATGGGTACTGATACTTACTATGTTATAGCAGATGGAGGTGCAGCAGACGAAATTGAACTCGGGATGGATCTTGTGGACAACGGCGAGGAATTAACCTTAAAGACTAGTCCCGCTAGCGGTTCTAAAACTGTACAGGTTACAAACTATGGACCTCCTTCAGGCTCACCTTCTAAAACCGTATCGTTAGATGACCCAAGGCCACCATGGAGTTGGGCATCAGGTACATCAAATACCATTGGTGCAGAAAACGATCCTAGTATTTTTAACCCAACTTTTGGTAGTGATAATTGGACATATGTCACATACCCTTCCAGTTTTGTTATAGCAAACAGGAGATTTTCGAATAAAGGGTATCTGTGTTATATCCATACAGGTAACCCATGGACTAGTTTTGCCGTAGATACCACTGACGTATTCGAGTACATCACTATTACAGACCCGTCAATGGATGGTATTGACAACGATGGAGATGATGATATAGATTCAGCCGATACAGGCGCACAGGCTGGTGATATTGATGGGCCAGAATATCGCATTCATGGTTTGATAAATGTCAATACGGCCTCTACTAAAGTATTACAGTCATTACCAAATATAGATTCTATCATAGGGGATGCTATTGATACTGGAGGTAAACCATATACGAGTATAGGGGATTTAGTAGATCGTGTGACTGAAATTACAAACACAGGTGCTGACAAATGGGAAAAGGAAAAACCATTGCGCTCAATCTCAAACCTGATTACGACACGTTCAAACGTATTTACGGTCTATGTTACCGCCCAGGTAACAGATGATGCAGGGTCAAGCGTGTTTGCCGAAAAAAGGATTATGGCAATCGTTGACCGTTCCGTAGACCCGATCAGGGTCAGATACTTCAGGTGGATTACGGAATGATAATAGAACTGCTCAGGCAGAAGGCAGAAAAGTAATTTTTGAACTTAGGCACATAGGCAGAAGGTACTAAGAAAGGTACAATAATAATTCAGATTAAGTTATTAGGTAAAGGTAAAGATGCCAGTTTGGTCAATGGGTTAAGTAGTTGGTTTTCCCCCACTTCACCTTAACCTAACTACTATACCGGCCTCCTAACCCTTACCTTCACCAAACATTGGTGTCTTCGTGGTCAACAAGTTCGACATTCGCTTTGCCTCTTGCTTCAATCTTCAATCATCAATATTCAATCCTTAGGGCGGGGTTGCCAGCCCTAAACCCTAACCATCTTATATGCCGTTCTGAAGATTACGAGTAACATACCTGAGCCGAAACATCCAATTGCAACCAGTGTGAGTGGGATACTGGGGTTTTCCTTTACTGACACAACCACAGCAGGTGAGGTCTTTAGATCCTCAAACGTCACCTCTGCTCCATTAACAGTTTGAGTATATTGATTGCCAATGGGTACAATGATTTGATTATACTCCTTCGTATCCTTATCTTCCGAGATCAGGCGAATAACCGGGATACGAAATTGAGGGGGCAGGTAAAGGTCTGATATCAGCACCTTTGATTCATTAATTTCAATGACATCTTTTATTTTCAAATCTCTTGTCTCTCCGCCTACGTTCAGGACTATTGACTTCGGTATGTTTCCATAGGTACGCAGGAGAATCTCTTTTGTCCCGTAGTCTAAGAGCACAGGGTTGTTGTAACCAAGTGTATCTTCAATTTCTTTTCCATCTCTCCTTATCTTCATGTGTGCATATATCTTTTTAGGCATGCCATTAGGGTATGAAGTATTTTTAAGACCGGCCACCCTCATCTCAAAATCACCGGATTCAACCCACTCATCCGCAACCGTGATAGGCATGCTGGACCTTGATCCTATGCCGCCAATAAGATGGGCTACCAGCGTAATTATAAAACCAATGTGTACAATCGAGGCCCCGTACAAGGGGATCTTACTGGTACGGCTCCTTACCTTCCTGATTATGGAGTCCAATGTACAGAAGAAGATGCTTATGCCATACATAATGAACCCGACAAACATCAAATAAAACCAGATGTTGATTGGCTCAACGTTCTCAAAGAAGAATGTAATATCTTCCCCGGAAAGCCCTTCATAAGATTCCGGGAAGTAATTCATAATAAGGCTCCCTATTATCAGAAGCCCTGTTACCGTAAAACCGGTTATTATGCCTGTTCTTTGAGATTTTAGGAAACCATAAATTTGTTTCATTTCTTTAAATACCCACGGGCGGGGCACTTTCTAACACCCCCTCCCCCTTCCCTCTCCCCCCGCTGCTTCCTTGCGGAAGCAAGGATGCGGGGGAGAGGGAAGGGTGAGGGGGATACACTAAATTTGTTTTATCTATCCCTCACACGTAGCGGAGGTCTTCCCGCCAGAACGCCCGCCTGCCATTCGAGGCTATGTCACAATTGTCATCCCCCCCACAGCTTGCTCGCTTGCGCTTCGTAAGCTAGCAGTGGGGGCGGGATCTCTTAGGT
>VRUK01000152.1:11979-12540 GCA_019456195.1 Planctomycetota bacterium
TGCTAAGTTATTGAAATCATTAGATTCTGAAACAAGTTCAGAATGACATATTATGTGTTTTCTCTGTTGTGACCAGTCTGTTCGTCGGGCAGGGAAGGTCGCCCGAGGCGCCCCTTGAAGCTACTTCAAGACCCGACTTAGTCGGGGGGAGGGGGATACACTTTGGGTAAATTTACTCCTTACACGTAGCGGAGGTCTTTAGACCTCCAATAAAGATGACATGTATATTTCTGGTATTAGACATAAAATTTAATAGTACCTAAATTGAGCGATTTTATACCTTATATTATAGTAGCCGCAGGCTTTAGCCTGCGTTTCTCATCATCTAATGGGTATATGATAATCTCACGTAAGTTACGCAACCTGAAGGTTGCGGCTACACAAATCGCTCAATTTAGGTAGTATAAAGATTTAGTGGAAACCTAAAGGTTTCCGCTACAGATTATTACACCTTTTTTGGGTCTAAAAACTGTGTGAACTCTTTATAAGGAAACTCGTACCGACATACGTTGTAAGTAATATCATAAAACCAACCAGGGCCAGTGGAGTCTTGAATTTTCT
>VRUK01000153.1 GCA_019456195.1 Planctomycetota bacterium
TCCAAGAGCATCTATTAAGCAATTTTCTCCGATAAAAACACCATCACCTATCTTCATCTTTTCTGGAGACCGTATCGATACGCCTTCTCCAATTTTCACATTTTTCCCATACTTGCAGAACTGGCCAGGTGCATATCTTCGTTCCTGGATATGTCTGTAATGCCAGTACCCACCAATGGCCATTCTATAGACCGGACACCATGAGAATAACTTGTGCAGGAGTTTCTTGAAAATAACGTACCTTTAAGAAATCTTATTGCATAACGGATATCAGTGATGCCTTAAGAGTTTCGTTGTAAATACTGTATCCTTTGCTGTTCAGGTGAATTCCATCCCCCTCGTGATAATGACGTGAGAGATTACCTTGTGTATCCCTGAGTTTCTCTGCCAAATCGACAAATTGACAGTTCTCCATTGAGGAACATATTTCTGCTGAAGAGCGGTTCAACTCGATTATTCTATCATTGTATCTTTCGCTGCGGCAGGTCTCGTCAATCGGCAGTACCGAACAGAATACGACTTTGACGTTCTCTGGCATCTTTAATAGGATCTCCCGATAGTTCTTAACTATTTGAGAGTTGTTTCTTTCACGCAGATTATTGAAGCCCACTGCCAGAACAATGGCTCTTGCTCTTTTAATAGAGGTGTACATGGACAGCCTTTTGAGAACACCTGCTGTAGTATCTCCGCCGACTCCGAAATTGACTCCCCCTTCGACAATTGCCGATACACACATTCCCTGAATAAAACTGTCGCCAATAAAAATGACGGCGTTCTCCGGCACGCATGCGTCAATCCGACGGTGAAAAGCCAGCATCCGATTGTAATGCTCAGTATGACTCGACTTGCGCCAGCCGAGCCTTTTTGCCAGTTGCTCTACAGGACCTGGTTTGAAGATAATTACGGCCAACAACAAATTAAGGCAAACTATATAGCATATCAATAAGAACGTGAATTTCTGCATTCACTGCCACTCCATAATCGCACACTGATGCTATTCAACATGTTATATTACACTTTTTGTTGTACTAAGGAAACCTGTTGAACGCAGCATTTTGCGCGGATAGTGAAATACCCACATTTTGATCCTATCGGGCAGTACATTTCGCCAATACAGAATTGTCAAAACTGTGCCGCCTACTGAACCGCCCCAGAGAAGACCTGCAAACGGCTTGGTTGGGAAAATGAGCCGTGCCCCCACCAGACATAATGCAAAAGGGAGTACATGAAGCGCCGGCCCAACCGTTACCGACATAAAATACCGCACTGTACTGAGTTCAACTTTCCGGCATATCAAACGCGGCAGGTACGCTATGTTCAATATCGTCAGCGGAAGTGTAATACCAACAGCAGCGCCAACAAGGCCCCATTTCATGTATCCCACTGCCAGAACGGTCAATCCCACCGAAAACAGGGAAGTGATAAACAGGCCTATGCCAGCCCGACCGTGGGCATTCATACCCGCAAGAATCATCAGTATAGGTGTTTGAGCCAGGGCGGCCAGATAACCGGTCGCCAGAATCGCTGGGATAAGGCCGTTTGCATAACGCGGACCCATCCAAAACTGTAGAATGGGGCCGCCGAAAACAACCAACATCACAATTATCGGCAGAACGATAAAAAATGAATATCGTACGGACTTTATCAATAATTCCCGGATTTCCTGCAGCTTTCCGGTGCTTTGCAATGAACTGGTGGTTGGTATCAAGATCATTGCCATTTTTCTCATTAGTGTATCCAAATGACGTATTAGAGACCGGGGCCGGGCATACAGTGCCAGCATTGCCGGCCCAAGGTAAACAATAATCATGATGCTGATAGTCTGATTCAGCAATAAATTTGATACACTCGGGATCAATGTCTTTGCCCCGAAGACAAAGAGTTTTTTCATCGTCAGCCATCGCACCAGGGATAGTCGCAGTTGCAAACCTTCACATACTTTATTTGCCAGAATCATTCTTGTCACGTCGCAAAGGACTTGTCCGGCAAAGGTTATCACAGCCAAAACCCACAGTCCACCGCCCGATATTAAAGCGATAATCATCCCGACAACTGTCGCAGCGTACCATCCACTTATGTTGATGTTCTGGAGTTTCCAACGGTGGCAACCGGTAAGGACCCCGTTGAAGGCACCGAGGGTGATTTGAATGCAGATACTTGCCCCCAGAAAAAAAACTACAAGTTGGGCGTCATGTATATGCTCTCCGAGCCGGGTACTGAATAATTGAGGCAGGAGCAGTGACACTGCTATGGTCAAGCCCATTACCAACAATCCGGCGAAACTCAGAATACAAAAAGCAGAGCTGACGATTTGATTTACACTAGTAATGTCACCGCTTGCACGGTATCTGGCCACGTAACGATTAACTGACGAGCCGATTCCCGCCTGGACAAGGCTGAAATAGGTTACAAGTGACCATGCAAAGTCCCAAACTCCCAGCAGTTCCTGTCCCAGGCGTCGGTCGATCATTCGCGGCATGATAAATCCCGCGATAATAAACACAAGATAAGACGCCCAACTGAAAAAAACGCTTGAGACCAGTCGATCTCGACCGGTCAGGTCCTCTTTGGGCTTTGCATCCTGTTCGGGATTAATGGATTGGCTCTTCGGAAGGTCTGTCATTTTGGAGTATCAATTCTCATTTGTATCCGTACCGCCGGTTCATTTCGCCGACCTCGCGGTCGAAAATGCTCAGTTGCTCTTCCGTCAATATCGACCTCCATTTTTCGTCCAGGCGAATCTCAGATGTGGTATTCATGCGCATCTCGTTACCTAAAATGTGATTCTCGACAGAGCGAAAATCCTGGGCCCGTTTGCTGGGATCGAGACCTATAAAATCGAATAACCGTACGAGTGTATTTTCCGTATCTTTACACAACTCTTCATAACTAACTTCAATCCATTGCGATTTATCCAAACCATGCAGTATGTTCTCCGCCTCTTCGTTGCAGCGTCTCCATTCGGTCGCGGCGGTTTTCATATCAACGCCGTGATGCTTAATATACGAATTGGCCGCGCCTCGCCCATCACGGATCAGGAAAATCACTTTGATGTTCCAATAACCGGAATCCGACATGTATTTCAACCGTATCGGATCTTTCGATCCGTCCAAAAATACATCTACCTGCTGAAGCTTCAGTACCGCATCAATTACAGCCTTATTTTTGTCCAAAATTTTCTTGAACTGCCGCCGGGCTGCAGGTAAAACCTTCAGCCCGACCTTTCTGAGCACCTCAAACGCCGTACCGCGTACTGCAGCTCGTAGTAACCTGTCGGTAAATCTTGACGAAGCGCAGTGAAAGTGAGTGCCAAAGTCGGAAATATCGAATGGCACACCATTTTGATCGAGTTCCTTGTCAACCTGTTGCCAGAACACACACTGGCGTAGCAGTTCTCCGCAGGAGCAGTAATATTGATCCACGTCACCACGGGCAGTAGCTTTAAGCTCACCCATCGTTCCGACCTGAGGATGTGTCGCTAAGAGAAACGTCAGCAGTGTCGAGCCTGAATAGCTCGCTGATACAATATAAGACAGGTTTATCATTGGGGATTAGAGTACAAAGCGGTCTGCGAAAGTGCCGGCAAAGGATAATCTTGATAATTCTGGTTGAGAACAGCAGCGTTCACTTTCGACCTTTCCACGGTCATCCGTAAGGTAAGCCCAATCGCGCACCACATCACCACTGTCCCTTCTCTCGGATAAAATGTTTGAGCACCCATTGAGCCGATCAGTTGAGCCATTACAATCGACAGTGTCATACCACCGGTGGCTGAATACAGAGGGTCTGTCCTGTCCCGAAACAGTTTTGTTGCGTAAATAATAATGACAATATAAAATGTCATTACCGGAATAAATCCTACTAAACCATTGTCCAGTAACCACTCCAGATACGCATTATGAGGATGCGGAAAAGAGTCTTTCAACTCTGACCTAATTTGTCTGGTTACTTGTTCACGAATCATTGCCAGTTGCCCATACCCAATTATGGGTGATTCACGGATCTTATCAATAACATACGGCCATATCTGCATCCTTCCGGAAGTTATCTGGTAAGTATCTATCGTGCTTTCCCCGGACATATCACTCGTACCGAATCCTACAAGCATTCGACTCGCGACGCCGGGAAAAACTATTGGCAGCAGCATTACAACCACAGGGGCAAGAATCAAATACTTTCGCCACTTTAACAGACACAGTGATAAGCCCGTTAATCCCCATGCCACAAATCCCCCCCTGCCGCCCGTCAAGGCTTGAGCGTATGACACGAATCCCACGATTAATAAAATAAGCAGCTTTGTGCCCCGCTTTTTGAAAAATGCGACTGTTGCAACCATGGCCCACGACATACCTGCCAGAATAACCGATAGATCGACCGCATTAAATCCCATCTCCCGGTTGAGCTTGAGCCGCCTGTGAGCGTCTGTACCGGCAAACACGTAACCCGGCGGGATCATACGAGTGACCTGTACGGCAAGGAAGAATCCAAATAGCAATATTGCTATGAATGCGATTTTGGCCCGTTCACGACTCCGGCAACCGTAAAAAAGTAGAAGCCCCGGGATCACCCACTTAAAAGTATTAATTAAATAACTGCTTATGAGTTTGGGAGTTCCAACCCAAGGTATGTTGTCTCGGTCCGCTATCATACGCAGGAAACTGATTAGGATAATCAGAAAATAGATCACTAACAGTATATTCACACCTTTGGGCATGTCGAGGGCACATCCTTCATAGCGTCGCTGCACAAACCAGCCCAAGAGCACCGAAATCATCAGTAAATTCCACAGATTCATCCCCTGAATGCCCAAAAGCTTCGAAGGCATATCCGGATGTTCCAGAAACGCCATCAATACGATCAGGCCGCAGAGGCTCTTGAACCAGTCTTTCCAGGCATAGAAGAAAAGGAATAATGCGATAATTACAAAGCATGTTACGCGAATACTCATATATTAATTTTCAAACTTTGATTGATAATTTCTTATCGGAATTAGCGGGCCAGGCATACAGGATCCAGCCCATATGATAGGGACGGCTTTCATAATCTATTGAGACAGGTGGAAAAAGAAAATCCACTCCCGGTACTCTGATAGCTGGGTGCAGACAACTGGTGGTTGCTTGCAGGCTGCGCACCAATCTGCCCGGTTCACGTCGGGCGACCTTCCGCCAAATAACATTCCTCTCCGTGTCAATAAGAGATCCGGTTATTTCTGCCGGATTGAACAACCAGTACAGACCTTTTTCGATCGAACGGGAATAGTCTCGGCCGCACGCTTTGGCCAGTGCAAAAAGAGCCATCGGAGCCATCGAATCCTGATGTACCGAATACACCGGGTAGCCTTCAACAATGCGACCAGTCCGTACATCGAAGTGCCACCACCACTGACCTTTTGGTCCCTGCAGTTGGCACATGTGCTCAGCACAACGGCAGGCTATTTCGGCAGCCTGGGCATCTCCGGTAGCCTCATGGTAATGGGACAGCGCCTGGATGGGATACACGAAGTCTGCGAAACAACTTACATGAGCACGAAGTGCTGACAGGCCTTTCTTAGTTGGTCCTTGCGGAAAAACGCCTGATTCCTGCCTGAAAGAGCCTATCAGGACATTAGCAATTCTTTCTGCAAGAGCCATGTCGGTGGTCTCACTTCCGCCGATGACCAGGGCCGTCAATGCCCAGGAAAGCTCAACGGTTGGATATGTTCCCCTTGCGGGATCCATCCTTCTCAATGTATCTACGGCTTTGTGAGCTTGTGGGTGTTGAAGCATTCTCGCCGCCCACGTTGTTAGGGCGACTTCCCCCAGTTCTTGTGATTCTCCAAGGTCGGCAATCAATCGTCCACAAACATCCTGGCGACTGTGCTTGTCGAGCACCTCTGCTGCAATCTGCTGATCCTCTCCGGCCAAACCTATCAGGGCCGTCGCAGTATAACGCCGACTCAAACCCTCCAGAACTTCATCTTGGCCGTTTCTTCTCAATCGAAAGGCAAACCGTTGCTCTCCGGGGCAGTACATCCTTGCCAGTGAATGAATGGCAATCAAACGCAGCCTCTGGACAACTTCAAAAACAGTAGGTATATCAGATTGATTTCTGTGATTTACTATAATTACGACTCGCTGGTTCTGCTATAACTATAATCGTATCCGTAACCTTCATTGCTGTTTGAACCTACGAATACGGTTCCCAAAATACGTCCCCCGGCAGAACCCAGACGGGCGAGTGCATTAATTACATTCGCTCGTCGCGATACAAGCTCTCGCTCAACCATAATAGTACCATCTACCTGGCTTGACAGTATTGCTGCATCAGCAACCGGCAGAATAGGGGAGCTGTCCAGCAATATGATGTTGAACTGCTTACGGAGTTGGCCGATACAGGTTTTGAAAGCTCCATTAGCTGTTTCCTCAAATACCATGCCGTTATTGGTTCGCTTTCCGGCAGGCATAATACTAAGGCCGAATGTTTCCGTCGGAAAAATGTGTCGCTTGTCAACGGATCTGGAACTTAGAGATTCCAAAAAGCCGGATTTGCCAGGCAGGTTAAATCGCTTCGTTAGAGTTATTTTTCGGAAGTCCGCATCTATTATGAGTACCTTCTTGCCTACCAGAGCAAGACTCTTACCCAACATCATCGTGAATGTCGATTTGCCGGTTGCCGCGTCTGCGCTTGTAACCAATACAGTGGCGTTGCCCTGGCTATTCAGCCGAGATAATAATGCTGTACGCACGACCCGGATGGATTCGATCATAGCAGGACTGGATTCCTTGTCCGACGATTTTTTTGTACGATTCGCAGGTACATAACCAAGGAACGGAACTTGCATTGGATAGGGTATGTCCTTATGGGTATAAATGGTCTGAGTAATAGTGGCTTTTAGGTATGCCGCACCACCGCCCATACATAAACAGAGAAACAGTGCCATGCCGGTTAACATAATTCGACGATCCTGGTAAGGCATGGATGGTGCGAAGGCCCCGGCCAATACCTCGATTGAACCGCGGACATTGCTCTCCATATTCTTAGCGTCCAGACGCTGCTGAACCGCTTTGAACAAATCACGTTTGTGCTGCAGTACACTGTTCTCAGTCTCCAGCGATTGGGCATCTGTGAAACTAGCTTGAAAGTCTTTCTTCTGTCTATTTAACTCGGCGACTAATAGCAATTCCTCTTGTCTTGCGCGGTTTAGTTGAAACTCCAGGGACGTCTCAACTTCTTCGTTACCGGAGTTGCTGGCATTGGTTATTATTGGGACTGCGGACATTTTGTTTTTCTGTTCGTCGCGCCACTGCTCATCCAGTTGCGCCTCTCGCAGTCGAAGTAGCTCCTCCGAGAATTTTAAATCTTTTTCTGCCAGGGCCATATCCGGATGTTTGCGGGTAAACAAGCTGGTGGCAATCTTGTGTTGATTAGTCCTTACGGCAATGTCCAGTCTCCGCCATTCCACATCTTCATAGTATACTTTTTGCTTGTTCATTTCGACAGTAGAAGCAACCGGAACATCATTGCTGTCATTAGTAATGGCCTGCTTCAACTCCCAATCCAACACAGCAATACTTTGTCGCAGTTTGCTCAGACTGGCCTGTGTATCTTCCAGGCGAAGTCTCATGTTGGAGATAAGTTCATGGGGAGTTCCCGTACCCAGAGAGCTGCGGAACTGGGCAATGATCACCTCCCGCCCCTTAATTTCGTTTTCCAAACTTTTGTGCTGTTCGACCAGTTTGTCGTAAAGGAAATCTTTGTCCGCGTCAGATTTTTCCCCGATGTATTTTCTATACTCCTCCAAAACGGCATCCACAATAATCTTGGCATCTTTGGGGCTGGTGTCCACAAAACTTACTTCCATTATTTCGGTTCCTCGTCGAGGCCGGACTGTAAGACTACTCTGTAACCTTTCCATGCTGGGAGGAACTGGATTTCCAAGCAGCCGCTGTTTAAGCGAAGGCTTCGGAGTTTTGTGAAATTGTGTCTCCTGTACTTTCTGCTGTTCCAACACACGCTGAAGGACTGTAGAACTCTTCATAATGGATACTTGAGTATTCACAAATGATTCGTATAGAGGGATCATTCCGTTATCCTCTGTTCTAAAGACTAGGTGTGGGATAATCGGCCGAATTCGCAATTGCGCCTTGGCTTGGTATTCAGGAACTACCTGGGTCCAGATAGCGGCGATCGCAGGAGTGGCCACCAGGATGAAAATTGCCAGAATCATCCATTTGAAACGATACATCGTTTTTAAAATATCAGTCGCTGGCGGGAGGGATTGTGATGGTCCTCCTGTTCCCATAAACTGATTAGGCTGTAATGCCGTGTTGGTTAATGAGAATGGGTCTTCTACGCTACGTATGATTTCTGTATGCTGCAATCCTTCGTGGGATCTGCTGAAATCATCTCTTGCATGTATTATCGGATCAGGACGAAACTGGTGACTTTCTCCTGCCGAATTCGCATTGTGTTTGATTTTATCTTCGAAATTATTCATTCTTATTTCCCCATCCAATTAGCTTAATTTATTTCTTTTAAGACAATTATATCTCATTCGTTTTGGAAAATCATTAAGTAACTTATGTTGGTTTATTATTCCATTTGTGTCTTCAAAACGAAGTTGCTCAGACACATTTATTTCTTCATTCAGTTTTTTTGAATCTCAACCGGCGCAGCTAAACCAAATAGCCTTTTGTGAATGACTCGAAGGAAATAGAGAAAAAGGACTTTTTGGATTCGCCATCTTTTGCGAGGTTCTATCATAAGACGGAAGATAAACTCAGTGCCGGTCATTCGGAATATCTTCGGAGCTCTTCTAAGACCACCGGAAGCGATGTCGAAACTGCCACCTACGCCCATGCAAAAATTTGCTTCGATAGCTTGCCGGTTGCGCCATATCCAGTGTTCCTGCTTTGGGGATCCCATAGCTACGAACAGCAGGTTCGCCCTGCTGGAATTAATTTGTTCGATAATCCTACGTGAGTCTTCAAAATACCCATCTTGCCAACCGACAATCCTCAGGTTGGGATACATCTTTTGCAGCTCAGAGCGTGCGGCTGCGTTGGATTCGGCAGAGGCTCCCAGCAGATAAACACCCCACTTTTTCCGGGACGCCAGAGAAAGAAGTTTGAAAAACAGATCACAACCTGTACACCGCTTGATACTTCGTCCATGAAGTATCCTGGAAGCAACCGAGACACCAACGCCATCGCAAATACCAACATCTGTTTGTCGCAGAAGATTCAGTAACTCAGGTTTGTGCCAGGCGTTATAAATCTTGATGGGATTGATCGCGACCCAAAAGGATTTCCGGTTCGAATCAATTGCTTCTTCAACGCATTTGAGGGCTTGATCATATGATTCAAAGGGTATCACCGGGATTCCCATTATATCAATTGGTGAGGGGATATGTGCCTGTTTATTCAATATCTGTGTTTCTGTCATTGTCATAATGGAGGTTATGCCTTTTTTTTAATTGAGGGACGATTTGTAGCGTTGGCAAATAATTCCAATTGTTCAGCTTCTTCCTCCTGCCCAGGGAGCGGGAACTCGTCCATCAGCCGAGCCAGTAGCATAGCCTGCCGACCGCTTAGTTCCAGATAGCCATTTACCGAAATATGCGCCCTTATCTCCCATTCTGCTGCTCCATTTCCACGAATAGGTAAGGTAAACTTTGCTGTTTTGCCAGTCGTGAACCTGTCCTTGGATACATCCCATGTACAGGTTCTTACGTACTGGCCGCTACGGCAATTCCATAAGCCTAAAGTCTGAAAATGCATTTTTTTACTCATAATGCACACCGCTTCCCACCATTCATGGAAAGATGTGGATTCACGCATCCTCACTTGGGCCATTTCAAAAGTGTGCCTATATATCCTTGCATCGTTTATGATAGCCAGATTACGTTTTAGGGCTGTCAGTATTCCACAATAACGTCTGCCGTGCAAGCAAGCGAATAATGAAAGCAATAATATTAGCCCAACCGCTAGGAGCCCTATCGACCACCTGCCTTCCGTGGTTAATGTAAACACTCCGATACTGGCACTAATGGCTGTTACTGCATAAATAATTATAACTACTGTGCGATGATGCAGGCCAAGGTCCAACAGGTGGTGATGCAGGTGCTTCCGATCGGATGCGAATATCGAACGGCGTTCAAGAAAGCGGCGGCTAATAACGACAAAGCACGTATCGATAATCGGCACACCCATTACCAGAAACGGAATCGCCAATCCTACTAATGTGTGAGTCTTCGTCTGGCATACGAGGCTGCCGGCTCCTATAAAAAAGCCGAGGAACATGGAACCGCAATCACCCATAAAAATCTTGGCGGGATAGAAGTTAAAAAACAGAAAACCAGTCACGCTGCCCAGCAGCGCCAACATTAACACTGCCATAGCCGCCTGACCGCTCCAAAGAGCCATAAGTACAATTGTTCCACACACGATTGCAGCTATCCCGGCGGCGAGACCGTCCAATCCGTCAATTACACTCATGCAGACCGTAATCATCACTATCCACAATACTGAAAGCGGCCAAGCCGCCAAACCAGTATCGAGTTCAAACCACGTTCCCACAGAAATTGAACGCAAGGTTGCTCCCGAAGCACAGATCGCTAATGAAGCTCCGATAAGGCATAACAGTTTGATATAGCCTCGTATAGAACGCAGATCATCAATTAGGCCCACTATAAATATGAAACCGGCTGCTGCCAGTAGTACGATTAATTCTGTCCTAGACTCATGAAAAGACTGGCCGATGTCGTTCTTTAAGAAAAATACAGGCAGTATCAGAGCAAGCGTTGACACTATAAAAACAATTCCGCCTATGCGCGGGATAGGGGTATGGTGCACCTTGCGCGGACCTGGAGCATCGACCAAACGATACCACTTAGCCAGTTGCGAAACAATCGGCACAAGAAACATCGCCACCAGTACTGTTCCAAAATAGACTGTTATATAGGTTTTCACGGGCGAATCATTACCTTAGCTTATTTAACGGATTAAATTTTAAACCCTCGGTCACTAACAAAGCGGATAGACTGTTGTATCATGGGAACCTGTTTCACTTTAAGCATCCAGTTACAATAGAAATCCTGTCTCCTGTCCGCGAAAGTCAGCTATTTGAACTCAGTTGCATTTTCCAATATCGCCACTTTCAAGGGCCTTAAGATTATACAAGTGAGGAGTGTTAAAATGTCCCAAACATCCTCACAATCCTGTCGGCTACAGCCATTATACAGACTCCGTCCCTGTGGGTTGCAGTAGGAAATTTCTCGAAGCCCCCTACAAAACAACAACATATGCGCCTCTTGGACATATTTTAACCACAGGTTGTTTCAACTCTTACGAAGTTCTTTGCGAACACGGTACTGTTTTCCACACAATGCCTTCGCCGCCGAACTCGCATTAGCAATGAATCAACACACACTACGAGCACAACTTACCCTTATGGACACACAATGTGTCCTTTTCCAGACAATTACTGGTGTGTCCGTGATGTTCCGGCGAAAAGCACTCCTAAAAACACCTCATATTTCGCTATACCTTCCGCCGACCACATCTCCATTCCAGAACCTTATTATACAGTTTCTCCTCTCAAAATGCTACTTTTTTCTCGTTTTTTTTGAAGTTTTTTTGAAATTCCAATATCCTTCAGGGATCGGTATATTACAGCACATGGATCACCGTTTATGCTTTGGCGGATTCAACTCCCAAGTGCAACTGAGTCAAATCCTGTTTTGTTATCCAGTTAATCTTTTCCGTTCATAAAATA
>VRUK01000154.1 GCA_019456195.1 Planctomycetota bacterium
AAAAAGACAGGTTTAACGAACAGTCCAAAGCCCCAAAAAGGAAACCTACGAAAGAATACGTACGAATTTATAAGCTTATTATGCAAAACAAAGCCAATTTCAGAGATGCTAAAATGAACATAAATGCCTTTGTAACAATGAGATATGCAAACTTGAACGCTGGCTCAGGCCAAAAAACAAACCCAATTCAAAGCCAATTCAAAGCCAATAAAGCCAAAAACAAACCCAATTTAACCCAATTCAAACCCAATACAAAGCCAATCAAACCCAATTCCTTCAAAGGCCAAAAATGAACGCTTTTGCGTGGATAAGGAGCTTTAAGATGATATATCGTGATTTCCTCGCGGATTTTACCACCCTAAAGGGTGCCAATTCAAAGCCAATTTCAAGAGCACTATTGCTTCTTAACCCTGGCGCCTCGATAGTGAATCACAGCTCCCGGCGTATGTTGCTGAAAAGCGATACCACCTTTATAAGGAGGTTTGAGCTTATTAGTCTCACAGACTCTTTCGCCATTAACGATTACCATAGCTTTTGGCCCATTATTGAAGATTTGGAGCAGAAACCATTCCTCATCATAACTTACGACCAGCTTCGCAGAAGCGATACCATAGAGACTACCGGTAGGATTCGTACTGTCCTGAGAATTGAAGCATTGCACCTCAACACCGCGATTTCCATAATTAAAGAGCACCCCGCCATTTCCATTAACGATAGTCTTAACCCACGCCTGAAGTTCGAACGGCCCCTCAAATTCTTCCTTAGTGATCGCCGTACCGTCTTTACCCTTACCGGTGAGAATATCGTTTTGGATACGCCAATCCGCCTCTCCTTGCGTGCGGAACCTATCCATACCGGATGTGAACAGATTAATCCATTTCTCCTTACCGGGCAGCGGCCGGATTTGAATATTCCTGAAAGATGCTTTGCAGCCAATATTCTGAATACCTATGAAACCTTTGCGCATTCTATATCTAAGCGCATCATCGGCTTCCATATCGATGTCATGGATAACTGTCCCATTGAACGAGATGCGCAGCCGGGGCCAGTTACAAAGCACTTCGCATCGATTCCATTGGCCCGAAGGCAAATTCGCGATACTACGCGGTGCGGCCGCATCGTAAATAGCTCCAGGAGACCTGGTTCCATATTCTTTCTGATCATGCCGCAGATGAATCTTAAATCCGATTTTAGATCCCGGCCCATCAAGCGGAGCGTGAATCAAAATACCGCCTTCGTACCATCCATCCGTTCGGTACTCGAAACGGAGAACAAAGTTCTCGTATTCTTTCTCGGTGCGAAGCCATGAAGGGTAGGGTCCGGCTCCGGTTGTGTAAATAGAGTTGTCCTTAACAGTAAATGCGAGTGGCGTTCCCAAAGGAACCCAGCCACTCAGGTCCTTACCATTAAACAATGTAATATAATTTTCTTCTGCTGAAGTTGATACGCCAATGAAGCAACATAGAATTAAAAATAAAGAAAGTACGCAAGTTATGGGTATGAATTTCCGAATCATCAGCTTCTCCTTATTTCGGTGGGACTCAAACTCATTAATGAGCGATGGGGAAAACTATAGTGCATTACTCAGTTTTGTGTTCGTTCATACTCTCCCTCATCACCCGCCCCATCTTGAACTTCACTTTCCGTTTTGCGGGAACGTGGATTTTTTCCAAAGTTTTAGGATTCTGTGCCGTCCTTGCCGCTCGCTCTTTCACTTCGAAGACTCCAAAGTCGCGGAACTCCAGGCGGTTATTCTTGCCAAGCTCCGTTGCTATCTCATCGAGGAATTGCTGCACTATTTCTTTGGCAGCAATATGCTTACATTGAGTCTTCTTTGTGATTCGGTCGATAAGTTCTTTTTTTGTTATTGTCGCCATCAGCTAATCCCCAAATTAGATTGTGTTAGATTACCGAGGACAGTATAAGTGAAGTATTGTATTCAATCAAACAGAATATTTGGCCGCACCCTTTTCATTCCTCTGTTGAGAATCTGGTTGAAAAATATCATCTTGACTTTCCTGTTCGGATCGAAGAAATTCTTCAGCTTCCCTGCCGCCGATCTCTTCTATAATGTTATATATACATGTCGTAAAATCCCCAAATTCATTACACGGTTTATACGGATAGGCTCGTATCAAATGTTTAACTGCCGGCTCACCTATTTCAAGCAACGCTTTGTTTGCTCTTTCGAAAAGCCGGCTGTACCCTGGAAACAAGCAGTTGATGATGTACCTGATATCTCTGGGGCGTTTTCTGTCATTGCCCATTATCCTGTCAATTCTTCTTGTCTTAATGGCCATCCAGGGGGAGGGTAAAACTACCCTGAACAGGAACTCCGGCATAGGAATGACAATAAGCAGCCCTACAAATATAAAAGCTATAATACATACGGCTTCGAGGATTACGAAAAATACCTGTCCTGCCTTTTTCAAGGCGGCATATTTTTCACTTATCGAAGCAAGAGCATTAAGGCGGTTTATGGAGCCTTGCTCAAAACCGAGTACATCATCTGAAGTGTTTTGGATGATCTCCAATATCCGCTGGTTTTCAAGAGAAGGTTTCAATTGCAGCATTTTCACTATCAGGCCGGATACCTTCGGAGCGGCAAAAGATGTTCCATTAAGCTTCACAGTGCGGGCATGAGTCTCTATGCCGGTCTCTGAAGGAAGGGAAAGCGTCTGCGTAGTTTGGTAGCTTCCATCCGCAAATATATCTATATTGCCATAATTGGAGTAGCTCCGTCGAACTCCGCCACCAGAGGCCCCGGCACAAATGACCCCATCCAGGGCTGCCGGATAACTGGAATCCTTCATGCCGTCATTGCCTGCGGCTGCCACCACAACAGCACCCTGCTCAAGAATGTCTTTGATGAGCTTTCTCTCAAGTGGTTTGGGAGAATTCGACCCGAGACTTATGTTTATCACTACTCGGTCGCATGGATTATCCCGGAGATAACTCCCTACGAGAGTAAGAGCATTGAGATAGCTTTCTCTGTCAATATTGCCTCGTGTATCGTCCACACTGTAAAAATTAAGTTTGTCAGGCTCGCCATATCTTCTCAATATGCTGCGCACTACCTGGCCGTGAGTCAGGTCTTCAAAGAGGTTCAGGATGTTCCGTTCTTTCTCCATCATACTGGAAGCTGAATCGATGACGAATGCTATAACTTTCGGCTCCTTCCTGTCTTCTAAAAATTGAGCAGGATCGAGGAACACAAAACAAATCGTCGCCAGAAGAATGAATACAAGCAACCTTCGATATTTGCGTTTGTGAAAAGGCTTCATTTTCGTTAGTTCAAGAAATTGGTTGTGGCATTTATTACTTTATATTCTAACATTTAGCACTCAATTTGTGTTATATATTTTTGATTATTAAGCTCCGTTTGAGAGTGTTTCCCAGTATTGGTAATGGGTTGCCGATAATTACGGGAGAGATTATAATCACTTGAATCGTTCGTGGATCTGTTCGATGGGACGTTGCACTGAAATAAAAGGAAAGGAACCGGACATGTTCTTGATGAGATTACGAAAAAAATGGTTAGTATGCTTCCTGGCTTTGGTATGCGTTAGCAGCGGTTGTTTGAGCACACAGCATGGCCGCGATGTTATTCATCCTGCCAAATCATTACCTCAAACAACCCCCTGGGACCTGCCCGATTTGAGTCAGCCCCCGAATTTTGAATGGCTTGCTCGCGAAGGACAAGTGTGGTCACTTTATTATCAAGGCAGACCTTATCAAGGCAAGCCAACTCGCATTTTTGCCTATTATGCTACCCCAACTACCTTGACCGGTCAACCTGCTAAAGATCGCAGCTTTCCGGCCGTGGTGCTGGTGCATGGCGGCGGCGGGACAGCCTTCAGGGAATGGGCAGAGCTATGGGCTAAGCGCGGGTATGCAGCTATTGCCATGGATCTTGCCGGTTGTGGACTGGAGCGTAAACGACTTCCGGATGGCGGCCCCGGCCAAAGTGATAAAGAGAAGTTTGGCGATATTGACCAACCTGCAGAAAATCAATGGACCTATCATGCTGTTGCAAATGCTATCCTGGGCCATTCGCTGATACGCAGCTTCAAGGAAGTGGATGCAAGTCGTACTGCTGTTACAGGAATCAGTTGGGGTGGGTACCTGACATGTATCGTGGCGGGACTTGATAATCGCTTTAAGGCTGCCGTGCCTGTTTACGGTTGCGGCTTTCTGCATGAAAACAGTGTATGGCTGAATCAATTCGCAAAAATGACACAACAGCAGAAAAGTAAATGGATTAGTTTATGGGATCCCTCCATGTATGTCGGATCGGCAACAATGCCGGTATTTTTCATTAATGGTACGAATGATTTTGCTTACCCGCTCGATAGTTATTCCAGGACATATAGCCTTGTTAAGAGCAAACGAAACTTCCGCATTACTGTTAATATGCCTCATGGTCATAAGCAGGGCTGGGAACCGAAAGAAATTGGACTTTTTGTAGATCAATATTTGAAGGGTGGTACGCCGCTGCCGATTGTCATGAGACCGGAGTTAACTGAAAGGCAAGTCCGTGCTAAGGTTAAGAGCAAAACACCCCTTACCTCCGCGAATCTTCACTATACTACAGGAACTGTGCCAATCAACAAGCTCGACTGGGAGAGTATGTCTGCGAGCATTGAAGGCAAGAGTATTATCTCGCCTGCGCCACCGGACGATGCGACAATCTGGTTTCTTACTGTCAGCGATAATCGCCGAGCAGTCGTATCAAGTGAACTGGTTTTCTCAACCGAATAAAAATGCGGCTACACTTTTTCACAAGTTGTTTACATCACAGGTCTGACTTGCTATTGTGTTCCAAGAGAGTTACACTGCACCGGAAAAGACTGGATATGAGGGTTTTAGCTGTTTGATATGGAGTCTGCTATGAAGAAAAGAGTGAGTAAGTTCTCCATTGTTGTGCTGATGGTGTTGCTGGGCAACGTTCCTATGCGTGGCGGAGAAGATAAAAATCCATTTGCCGGAGAGTTATTGCCAAATGGATGGACATGGAAGCGGGTGAATCCGGAAGCATGGCGACTGCGAAACCAAGGGCTTGAGATTAAAATCGAACCCGGAAATATGTGGGGCGGGAAGAATGACGCTAGGAACGTGCTGCTGATCCCCATTGCCGAAGAACTGCAGGAATCCGGTACGGATGTCCGGGCGACGTTAGCGAATTCGCCAACACGGCGGTGGGAACAGGTTGATCTTGTGTGGTACTACCGAGACAGTCATATGGTAAAGATCGGATTGGAACTCGAGCACGGGAAAAACTCGGTGGTAATGGGACGCGAAGAGAACGATCGAACTCGCACGATTAAGATAATTCCCATAGAAAGGGATGAGATCACGGTTCGGCTCAAGGTTACGGGAGGGCAAGTGCAAGGATACTACCGTCTCGCCCCCGAGGACAAATGGACAGACGTTGGGGTCTGCACGGAACCGAAGCCGACCGAAAGTAATGGCAAACCCCAGGTGAGCATCCAGTGCTATCAGGGAGATCTGCAGAATCCGCACTGGGCGCGGATTACAGGGCTTAAGGTTGATTCGGTCATTGAGACCAGGGCAGAACGCGATTATTCCTTCGATGGCAAGATATCCCGCACCGTGCTCGAGAATTACCTTTCGCGAGCGATTACTTTCGCGGAGTTGCTCAACGGCGAGCGCGTCGAGAAGCAATTGCGAGGCAATATCGACGACAACATCCGAATGCTCAGAGATGTCGGCGTTAAGTTCGCAGGCCGAGCTATCTACATGTGGGGCGGTGAGAGTCGCCTCGATAAACTGCTCAAAGAAGCCCGCCCGATTGTAAAAAAAATCCACGCCGCCGACCCCGATATAGTTCTGCAAGCCGCGGCCTTCGAAATAGTAAGCAAGCAGGTCGAGACACTTAAAGTTCCTAAGTGGGTCTTTGACGAATTTGACCTCGACTTTGAGAATCGCAACTTTGACTACGAAGCTATGCTCTACCCCGACGGCCACCGCGTCGATCACTGGCGTGTCGGCTCATCCGTCCCCGATATGAGCAAGCTTGAGACTCGCATGTGGTTCTTCTATCTCGCCGCACGTTATGTGGATATTGGTATCGAGGCCATACACTTCGGTCAGGTCGAGATCATGGACGACCGCGACCCAGATCATTGTGCCTGGCGTGACATGATGGCCCGAGTTCGCCAATACGCCGCCAAGCATGCAAGACGCCATTTTCTACTCACTGATGCACATGTCCCCAGTGGTGGCATCGTCCATGACGACAGGCTCTTGTTCGACTTTCACTCCTTTCCGCTGCGGATCGATGAGGTCGTCACCGAGCCCCGGAAGGGTGTCTTGAAGGTTGGCTACCTGGATAGCATCTTCACCCGCAGCAAAGGCGGTATCAGCCCGAGCGGCTGGCGATGTGACAGCCTGCCCTACATCGTTGAACTGGACAACTTCGGCTCAAGCGGTAAACCCGGCCAGAATATTGGAATGCACTATATATGGGGCTACGATGAAATCTGCTGGTTCGCCCACCAACCTGCCGACTACCGCAACTCCTGGCTCAGATATGCCTGGGAATGGACCCGCCGACACGATCCCAACGGCTACCTCCAAATGCCCGGCAGCAGAACACTGGCCAACCCTGTTGGAAAGAAGAACTGGTACTGGGCGAACACCCCTTCCAAAGCCGTCCCAACCGGCTTCGGCCAGGAGGAAACAATAAAAGCAATCTGGGCAGAAGACAAATAGCACATTCTACCAAAAGCCTGTCACTCGTTCCGAGCGAAGCCGTGGTCGTAAATGCACATTCGTAGGGAATACAGCCGACGAGAATAGGGCTACACTTTTGATTTACACTTCAACTTTCAGCTTTTTTTCCCACCTGAAATGCCTTTCCCAAAAATTCTCCGATGCCGTGGTAATCCCGGAGTACAGGGCTGAAAACTATCGGGCGAATTCTTACGACATCCACCTTACCGTCCTCGGTTAACAAGCTTTCTTCGATTTTCGCATCCGATATCTCGCCTATGAAATGCGTATGGAGGCCTATCTCATGATGATGGACCAACTTGCATTCCAGGACCATGGGAAACTCTCCCACATAAGGTGCATCGACAAGCTCTGATTTCACCGGTGTGAGGCCAGTTTCCTTGAACTTATCTACATTTCGACCAGAGGCAATCCCAAAATAGTCAGCTTCCCGGACATATTTTTCAGACGGCACGCTGAGAGTATATGCCTGTCTTTCCATTATATTGCCGTAGGTGTAGGTGGCTTTGCGAAGAGAAATAGTTACACAGGGCGGTTTAGAGCAGCAGATGCCTCCCCAGGCAATTGTCATCACATTAGGATTACCATTCGTATCGTATGAACCGACACACCAAACCGGCGCGGGAAATATCAGTGTTTTGGCACCAAATGATTTTTTCATAACAGCTCTCCTTCTTTGGGCAAAACATTAGGGAGTGACTACCACATTTCGGAAGTGTATCTCACTGCCTTCGGAAGTCAGGCATATCCTGCCAGGATTAAGATCACATCCGGTGGCCCTGTTGACTTCCTCATCGTTGATGATAAGCGTGACCGTATCACCTTTGGCAATGATTTCGTAGGTATTCCACTGACCCGGCGGCTTCTCAAGGGCCCTGGTCTTCTTCAGATTGGTCAGTTTGCCGAACTCCTGGTGATTGGAAGTTTTCATTCTTTCTGCAGGACCGGACAGTCGGTATCCGGCGAGACCCCAGAAATCACCGGCGCTGCCGGCATTGAGTTGAGCTTCGAGACTCTTGGGCCAGATCCTATGTTCGCCGGTCATCCGGATCAGTACTCCGCCGCTGCCCGGCTTCTTTCCGGGAGGCCATCGCCACTGGAGTTTGAGCACAAAGTTACCATAGTCCCTCTTTGTGTACAAATATCCCAATGGCTTACCGCTACAAATGAGCACTCCGTCTTCTATGTACCACACATCCCGCACTTTTGTCTCCGGATCTTGCAAGTAGTACTCCCAGGCTTCAAGACTGCTGCTGATAAGTGAAGAGCTTGCCTGATAGCCCTCTTGTGATGTGCAGCCAATGCCCAAAAAGCTAATTGCAGTGATAATAAGTACTCGTGTCATGTTTCTCATGGTGACCCCAAATAATATATGATTGTTGAGCTTGTTATTCTCAGTATAGTATATCCTCCTGAGTTTAAGGTCAAGACTTTGCTTCGAACCAGTATATTTAACTGGTTCGACCATACGCAGTCTGGACAATCACATTGGAGCTTGGTATAATATTGAAATACTCTTAAGAACCATTAGGCAATGTTTTTTCTGGAGCAAACAGCTTTAAGAATCTGCTTTGGCTGTTAAAGGTATTATGATGAAATACAATATTTTATTTTGTGCCGTAATCCTGACGACACCAGTGACATTCGCGAATCTACCCTCGCCTGAAACCCTCAACAACGGTGTTTTCAAACAGTCCCTGGAATCTCTACCTCACGAGTTTGACAATATTGATGAAATCATATTCGTCCAGCGCGGCGGATACGAAGATCCACACTGGTACGCAAATATTGGCTACTTTTGTGACAATGAGAATGATCCTGCCTATACTACGGGTGCACAGCTTTGCAAACTAAACTTAAAAACCGGCAAAATTACCGTCCTGTTAGAAGCAGCCAAAGGTTGTATCCGCGACCCGAAGGTCCACTACGACGCAAAGAAAATCATTTTTGCCTGGCGAAAAGAGAACTTGCAGAATTACAATCTCTATGAGATTAACGTTGACGGTACCAACATCCGCCAGATTACTTCAGGGCCTTTCGATGATTACGAACCCGAATACCTCCCCGACGGCGGCATCGTCTTCATCTCGACCCGTGCCCGGCGATGGGTTGGATGCTGGATAACCCAGGTCGGTACTATCCACCGCTGCGACGGGGACGGCAAGAATATCGAAATGCTATCATGCAACATCGAACACGACAACACGCCGTCTGTGCTGCCCAATGGACAGATTCTCTATATGCGATGGGAATACGTTGACCGTTCCCAGGTAGAATTCCACCATCTCTGGACGATGAATCCGGACGGCACAAATCAGGAGATATACTACGGTAATGAAGTTTCATGGGGAGTGTTCCTCTCCTGCCAGCCAATCCCGAATGACGATCGCGTTATGGGAATCTATTCGCCCGGACACGGACACCGTGACCATTACGGATGGCTGTCCTTCTTCTCCAGAAAATATGGCCCCGATGATCCGCGTGGACTTGAACATATCCAGTTCCCATGGGGCAAAGGATACCTCGCCGACCCCTGGCCGCTCAGTACGGAAACCATACTTGCCGCCGAACTGGGCAAATCCCGGCTTGTTTTCGTTACAAAGAACAAAGACGACGACAAATACACGCCGCACGCAATCTACGAAATAAAGAACAACGAAAAGAAATGGATTACTCAGTCGCCCCGTCCCATCATAAAACGGCCTCGTGAAAGAATCATCGCAAAACGTTCCGATTCGACCAACCAAACCGGAACACACATCATGGTTGATATTTATAATTCGCAGAACTTAAAAGGCATCAAACGCGGCGAGATAAAAAAGCTGCTCATTATTGAAACCCTTCCCAAAGCTGTCAACTTTTCCGGCGGGCCGGACACATTAAGCTGGCTCGGCTCATTCAACCTCGAACGAATTCTTGGCACTGTTCCCGTCGAATCCGATGGCTCGGCATATTTTGAATTGCCCGCTAACCGTCCCGTTTTTTACGTCGCACTCGACGAGAATGACCTCTCGTGCAGACGAATGCAGAGCTTCACATGTGTAAGGCCCGGCGAAACAACGGCCTGCATCGGATGTCACAACTCACGGAGCCATTCAAACACTAATCCTGGAAACGTAAACAGAATCAAAGCAGTCCAACGCCCACCTTCTAAGATCAAAACAATCGAAGGTATAGCGGATGTGCCTGACTTCATGCGAGACGTCCAGCCGGTCCTCGACAAATATTGCATCGGATGCCATAACACTGAAAACCGAGAAGGACGCCTCTGTCTCGAAGGAGACATGGGAGCCACATATTCGATAAGTTACTATTCACTTGCAATGAGAAGTCAAATTGGCGACGGTCGTAACGGTCTCGGCAACCAACCTCCACGCTCACTCGGTTCAAGCGCATCACCGTTGCTTCGTAAGCTCGAAGGAGGTCATTACGATGTAAAGACTTCGCGCGAAGACTGGCTGAAAGTCTGGGCGTGGACCGAGGCCGCCGCACCATTTTGCGGAACTTATGGAGGTCTTCGAAATCTGAAACAACAGGATACAAAAGTAGGCGTCTTCGCGAGCCAGGCCGGCGGTGTTCTCCAAAAACGCTGCTACTCATGCCACAATCCCGATGGAAAAGGATCGCAGAATCGTCTTGTCGAGACCTTTGATTGGGAAGAACGAAGAAAACACATAAGCCGTCCCACCGGCCGGCATGAACGTCTTGTCTTAGAAGATGATCCGGCACGCTATTTCTCATGGAACGTATTGATAAACGCAACACGTCCAGAAAAATCCGCAGTCCTTCTGGCACCCCTCGGAAAAGAAGCAGGGGGATGGGGGATCTGTCCTGATGTCTTCCAGTCAAAGGACGATCCCGACTATATAATAATGTCGGACGCTGCGGCAGACTGGCAAGGCGAATGGCAAAAATCCTGCTCATTTGGTTCGCCGACCTTCCAGGTAAACCATCAGTACATACGTGAAATGGTGCGTTTTGGAATTCTGCCAGAAAACACTCATGCAGAGGACGTAGATCCATACGAAACTGATCGGCGATACTGGGAAAAGTTTCATTATAAGCCAGAGATATATGAAGACCAGATTCGCATAACAATTGAGACGAGTATCGAAGGAAAAGTTGACCTGTAAAATTAGTAAGCATTTTGTGGGGTTGAATCCGCCTGCGGCGGACAAGATTGGGTTTGAATTGGGTTTGTTTTGGCTTTAATTGGGTTTGAATTGGGTTTGTTTTTGGCTTTATTGGCTTTGAATTGGGTTTGTTTTTGCACCCCCGCCAAGCGTTCAAATTTGCATATCTCATTGTTATGTAAGTGTTTATGTTCATTTTGTCATTTCTTAAATTGGGTTTGTTTTGCATAAAAGGCTTATAAATTCGTACGTAAGAATTCGTAGAGTTCCTTTTCGGTACTTTGAACTGTTCGTTAAACCTGACTTTTTCATTAATCATTGATAACACCTTGCCAATTAGAGAATTTGTGAATTAGTTAATTGGACGGATCTTCGAGATTCACGAATCGCGGGTCTGCTGACCCTGTGGTCTTGGCCTTCTGGTCGGGGTACTTAAGCAGTTTGTAAAAAAGTAAAACTGAAAATGCCTGTTTTTCGTCGAATAACAACGATTTACATTAGCCTTTTGGCTAATATATGCACATTATACCATATATTAAGCGAAAAATCAATGGGAAAAGTGATAAGTTAGAAGTTCGGACTGGGTCCCCGCTAAGGACATGCGAGGATGACAATATTAGAGGATTAGAGATTGGGAAAGTTCAAAGGTACAAACGGGGTGAAAATGTGGTTGTTTTGTTGGTTTTGGTTGTTTTTGAGCTTTTATTTGA
>VRUK01000155.1 GCA_019456195.1 Planctomycetota bacterium
AGACCATAGAAAGCGATAAAATGTTACAAAGTATCGGTAATAAACAAAAATAAAATGATTAAAAAAATAAGAAAAAATGAAGACAGAGGTTTTGTTTTAATTGCGGTTCTGTTGATAATATCCGTCCTGGTAACGATTATCCTGGAATTCAATTATGAATCGCGGATGAAACTTCATCTTTCTGATAACTTCCATAATGCTTCTAAGGCCTTAAATTATGCCGAAGCCGGTATTTCTATTGCAATGGCGAGCCTGAAACAAAATGAAAATATACTATCTGATGAAAGATTCATCGCTCTTTTTTCGGGAGGGATTCAAGTCCCGGTTGAAAATGGTTATTGCACCATACTGATTAACGATGAAAGCGGCAAAATTAATGTAAACGCGTTTAAGACAATTGAGGATGAAATTGCACGGCCCAGACTTGACCAAATACTGAAACTAATTGACCTTTTGAATTATCAATTTCAAGGACAATCTCCTGTTAGCTACAGCTTGATTCCCGCCATAATTGATTGGGTTGATTATGACGATGAAGTGACATATCTGCCCTTCATAAAAAGAGATAACGAAGGTGCTGAAAGTAATTATTACATGGACCTTATTGACCCGTATAAATGTAAAAATGCTCCTTTTGAAACACTGAATGAGCTGTTGCTGGTAAAAGGAATGACCCCGGTAATATTCCATGGGCTCACCGGTGATAAAACTCAGAATATAGAACCTGTAGATGGAATTCAGCAATATTTAACCATTTACGGCGAAGGTAAGATAAATATTAATGAAGCTTCGCCGATGGTTATTCTGAGTTTGTCGGAAAAGATGAGTTCCCCCCTGGCGCAGAGTATTGTTGAACAACGGAAGATCAAACGGTTTGTAAGTGTAGGACAACTGCAAAATGTACCTGGTATGACACCCCAGGTGTATAATTCTGTCCGTGAATTAATAACTGTTAAACCCAGGGATCGTTATTATAATGTAACTGTAACCGGCGTGGCCGGCCAGTTTATACGAAAAGTTCAGATTGTGCTTAGAAGTGACAGTAGCACCGCCCGAATAGAGACAATTTTACGCAAAGAACTCTAACGGGTGTATGTAAAATGACAGCAATCTGCAATAACTGTTAAGGTGAAATCCTGTGAAGCGGTCGATAGGGATAGATATTAATAGAGACAAAATCAGCATAGTTCAACTGTGCTTTACGGGAGGTAAATATTCTCTGGAGCGGGCGAGTGTCCGGGAAATGTATGAAAGCGGTTCATCCGAAGAAAAATCTATGACAGATATCAAAGCTTTGATTAACAGCATGTTAACCGAAGATAAATTTGATATATCGGCTAAGGTTACAGTAACAGCACCGGCTGACAGAGTTTTCTTTCAAAATTTCAGAACGGACCTTTCGGCAAATGAAGATGTACAGCAATTGATAAAATTTGAACTCGAAGATGATTTCCCGATTCCTTTTGACGAACTTGTCGCTGGCATTTGCGGCAGTCGTGAACTCAAAGGAAATGACAGGGAATATCTCATAGGCGCTATCAACCGTATAGAGCTCCATGGACGGATTAAAACAATAAAACAGGCACATCTAAAATGCTCGATTGTTACGGCCGACGCTTGTGCGCTTTATGCGGCTGTGTCAATAAATGATAATCTGATTGATAACACTCCCTCTGTGATTATCCATGCTGATAATTCCAGGATAATCCTGGCAATAAGTGAAAAAGGCAAACTTGTTTGCGTCAGACATTTTAACAGTCAGGATTTGACTGAGGCTCAGGGCGATACACAGTTAACACCGGTACAAGTGTTGGTACGTGAGATTGAAATGACTTTACGGGCGGTATTTGGCTCGGATACTGATACCAGGCGAAAAGTTTTTATAAGTTCAAATAACAAGCTTCTTGACGACTTATTTGCGAGATTACCGGAAGCAATGAATTGTGAGGTAGTTGCATTAAATCCTTTTGCAAAGATAGTTTGTTCTGAGCAACAGCAGCCAAATACCGATATTGTAATTGCCACAGGCTTAGCGTTGATAGGAACTAATGAAATTCCTGATGTACTAAACTTTCTCGCTATCGATGAATTCAGGTCGGACCAGACGGTGGAAATAAAACGAGGTCTGTATATTGCCGGGGCCTTGCTTCTTGTCATTGGGGCATTGTTGGTTGCAATGCTTTTCTACGAACTTAATAATCTTGAAAACCAGCGAGAGCTTGTAACAAAGCAGATTCGCGAGGTGTTCGTACAGACTCTTCCGGAAGAAAAGATGATTGTAAACGAGCTTGCGCAGATGAACGAACAGTTGGAAACATCACAGACCCAATACAATGCCCTTGCAGCCGGACTGAGTGACAGAGTATTGCCGCTTAGGATTCTTCAGGTTATAAGCGAAAAAATAGCACCGGATCAGAATGTTCGTATTAATGATATTTCAATGGCTCCTAAGTCAGTTCGTTTGGTTGGTGCTGCACCTTCCTTTGAGTCCGTGGATAATCTTACGAGTGTCTTATGTCAGATATCCGAATTTAAAACTATTGAAGTACAGAATATAGATGTTGATCCCCAAAGTAGCGGGGTACGTTTCACACTTTCCATTACAACGGTATTAAAATAGCTAAAGCATGAACTTAACACAAAGAGAAAAACAGACCATAGCTGCCGGAGCAGTCCTTTTTGGATTGATTGTTGCGTTTCAGGTTTTTGTTAAACCTGCAATCAACCGGGTTAGAACGCTTAGACGTGTAGTGTCTGACAAACAGCAATTATTGGGTGAATTACGAGCTAAGAGTGAACAGTACAAAGCTGTATCGAGAGGATTAGAGAAAATACGATTGGAGATGGGACGAAAGCCGGAAGAAAGAAAAATCTTGTCTTTTGTCGAACGTACACAAAAAGACAGTGGCCTCATGCAGAAAGTCGTTTATATGAAACCATCTACCATGACGGTCAAGGATGTATATGAGCAAAATACTATTGAGATAAAGTTACAGAGCATTACCCTGGATCAGTTAATCCAGTTTCTATTGAAGATAGAATCCTCGGAATTGACCATAGGGATTAGAACGTTAGAAATTAAACGCGGCCTCCGGGATTTGGGCCTGCTTGATACGACAATTCAATTAGTGAGTTTATCATTAATTGGCTCTGATTAATAATCCAGCGTAGGGAATTTCAATTACTGGGACAACTCGAATAGAGGAATAGACTAAGATTGATAACAAAATGACTACTCTGCGTTGTATTTGTAGCCGATATAGCTTATAATTTGTGCCTTGGTGTAGTTTAACTCTTACAATAACCCCCCAAGGCGTTTTTTTAATGGATATAACAGTATGAATATTTTGGGAATATCGGCCTTCTACCATGACAGTGCTGCCGCGTTTGTGCGCGACGGAGAAATTATAGCCGCCGCTCAGGAGGAACGGTTTACACGAATCAAGCATGACAGCCAATTCCCGACAAATGCGGTTGAGTATTGCCTTGGGGCCGGGCGGCTGACTGCCGAAGAGATCGATTATGTGGTTTTTTATGAGAAGCCGCTGAGAAAATTTGAAAGACTGCTCGAAACCTATATAGGTTATGCTCCCCGAGGTTTCAAGCAATTTTTTATGGGTATGCCGTTATGGCTGCGACAGAAGCTGCATCTGCCCCGGGAAATGGACAAGGCTTTGCAGAACAAGTACAAAGGCCGTTATGTGTTTACTGAACACCACGAATCTCATGCTGCAAGTGCCTTTTTTCCCTGTCCCTATGATGAGGCTGCCATTTTGACAATGGATGGAGTTGGCGAATGGGATACGGCCAGCTTTGGCACAGGCAAGGGCAACAAAGTCGAACTTACAGACGTGATGCATTTCCCTCATTCGCTTGGATTGCTTTATTCGGCTTTTACCTACTTCACTGGTTTTCGGGTCAACTCAGGCGAATACAAACTTATGGGACTGGCACCGTATGGCGAACCAAAATACTCCGAACTCATATTAGAAAAGCTGATTGACCTCAAAGAAGACGGCTCATTCAGGCTGGACATGTCATACTTTCCCTATTGTCATAAAACCGTAATGACTGATTCTAAGTTTGAAAAGCTCTTTGGTGGACCGGCTCGCAAAGCCGAATCACCCCTGAAACAGCGGGAAATGGACATTGCAGCTTCCATCCAAGTCGTCACGGAAGAGATTATGCTCCGTGCAGTCAGGCATGTGCATCGCAAAACCGGGATGAAAAATCTGGTATTAGCCGGCGGCGTAGCTCTGAACTGCGTAGGTAACGGACGTATTCTTCGTGAAGGGCCTTTCGATAATATCTGGATTCAACCTGCCGCAGGAGATGCCGGAGGCGCGCTGGGAGCAGCCTTGTTTGTATGGTATCAATTGCTGAACAATGAGCGGAAAGTTGACGGCCATGACAGCCAGCATGCGTCGCTGCTTGGGCCTGATTTTAGTAATGAACAGATCCGGCTGTTTCTTGACTCTGTTAATGCCAGGTATCATTCCTATCAGGACCATGAGCAATTATCTGACAAGGTGGCAGACTTAATCGACCAGGGAAAAGTAATCGGCTGGTTTCAGGGACGAATGGAGTTTGGGCCCCGCGCTTTGGGCAACCGCAGTATTATTGGTGATGCAAGAAGTGAAAAGATGCAATCGGTAATGAACCTCAAGATAAAATTTCGTGAGTCTTTTCGTCCTTTCGCTCCCTGTGTGCTTCGGGAGGATGTGGCGGATTATTTTCAGATGAGGCCGGAAGAAGACAGTCCCTATATGCTGTTGGTAGCGCCGATTCAAAAAGACAAACGCATATCGCCGGATGGGGAGATCGAAAAACTCAAAGGGCTGGAAAAACTCAAAGTCAAACGCAGTGTCATGCCGGCTATTACACACGTGGATTACTCGGCACGCGTTCAAACTGTTGATGCCAGGCGTCACCCAAAACTGCATCGTTTAATGAGTCTGTTTAAGGAAAAAACGAGCTGCCCGATAATTATCAATACAAGTTTTAATATCCGGGGCGAACCGATTGTGTGCTCTGCCGAACATGCGTACCGCTGCTTTATGGCGACCAATATGGATATTTTAGTGATGGAAAATCAGTTGCTTTATAAAGAAGAACAACCTCAGGCAAAGCAGCATGAGATTAATGAGTACAAAGCCCAGTTTGAATTGGATTAACTTACTTGATAAAGAGGAATAATAGAAGATGTCGTTAATTGAAATAGACTGGAACCCGAAAAGCAAACAACTGCAAAATTTTGGTAAAATCGCTCTGGCGGCATCGGTTATCATTTCTTTGTTATTATATCTGCTTAAGGGAGTTGCGATTCAATGGTGCTTGATTATCTTTGCCGTTGGTTGTATCATCTTTATAATCAGTATGATTTCGCTCAAATTGACGAAGATGATTTACCTTGGTATGATACTATTAACGATGCCGATAGGGTGGGTGGTAAGCTTTATATTGATGGCGGCGTTTTACTATCTGCTGCTGGCGCCGTTGGGACTTATCTTTCGCTTAATGGGCCGCGACCCACTTTGTCGCAAGTTTGATCCAACTGCAAAGAGCTATTGGCTGAGCAGACAGCCGCCCAAGGGACCCGAACAGTACTACCACCAGTTCTAATAAAAATTGGAGAATACGAATGTCTGAGAATTCTCAACAGGAACAATCCGGCGAATTCGACAGGTTAGCACAAGAAAAGCGAACACACTTGCTTGCAGAGTTCTGGTTCTTCCTCAAACACAATAAAAAGTGGTGGTTGCTGCCTATACTAATTGTTCTGCTTCTTATGGGTTTGCTCGTCCTGCTGGGCGGTACGGCTATTGCGCCGTTCATTTATCCGCTCTTCTAAGAATATTATCCTGTAAAAAAAGAGATAATCCTGAGCAAATGCAGCTGTGAGTACAGTTATTCTTTGGATGTAACCTGCTCGATCAGCTTTCTAACCGGCTCAAGGGCATACCTGGTGGCAGCCACAATCCCATCGACTAAGGTTGTACGTTGGTTGAAAATAAATGGTGTTCCATTTAGATTATTTGTGTTACCGCCAGATTCGCTCACAATAAGAACACCTGCAGCTATGTCCCATTCATTCTTAGGGCTGAGACTGAAAGTGGCATCCGCCTTGCCGGCTGCGACCAGAGCCAGCTTGTACGCGATAGAGCCGCACGGACGTATCTGGGCGAAGTGTTCAAATGGTTTAAACTCTCCTCGTTGTATCTCGGAACGGCTGGCCAGTAATATCAGCTTTTCCATTAACTCGTGTTTAGAGTTGATTGCTTCTTCGTTTAGCCATGCACCTTGCCCGGCGGCGGCAGCAAACAGTTCTTTCGCCGCCGGATTGTACACTGCAGCCAGAATAGGTAGCCCGTCTTCTACCAAAGCCACGGACACTGCGTATTCTGGGATTCCACTAACAAACTCTTTAGTTCCGTCGATAGGATCAACGATCCAAACCTGCTTTTTATCTAAACGCGAAAAGTCATCACGAGTTTCTTCCGAAAGCCAGCCTGTGCCGGGGAAATCCTTCGTTAGGCCTTCTCGGAGAATACTGTCCGCTTTAAGATCTGCTGTTGTAACTGGATCTTCATTCGCTTTATAGGCGGTTTCAAAGCCTTCGACGGCCATCTGGAAAATCGCCTGGCCGGCCTGATGTACGTACTTCTTCAATACTTCCAAACCTTCAATCAGATTATCCAACTGTTTCTCCTGAGATATAGCCGGATGACATAATCAATATATCGACTATGTAATCTGGAATTAATCGATAGGGCCTATGTAGCCTTCTTTTTCAAGGTGCAGAATAACCGCCTGTACACATTCTTCCGGAGACGAGCTGGTTGTATCCAGCGCCAGGTCTGCATCTTTTGGTTCTTCGTAGGGATCCGAAATTCCGGTGAACTCCTTAATAATCCCCGCACGTGCTTTGGCGTAGAGCCCCTTACGGTCTCGCTGCTCGCATACTTCCACTGGTGTGGAGACATGAACAAGGATAAAGCCCCCGCTCGATTTGATCAACTGACGCACTTGTTTGCGAACGCTGTCATACGGAGCTATCGGGGCACACAATGCGATACCGCCGTTTTTTGTTATCTCCGAAGCGACAAAGCCGATACGCTGGATATTCAGATCCCTATGCTCTTTGGAAAAGGTCAGTTCCGATGAGAGGTTTTTACGTACCAAGTCGCCGTCAAGCAGTGTCACGGGTCTGCCGCCTGATTCTAACAGCTTGACCATCATGACATTGGCTATAGTGGATTTTCCTGAACTCGGCAGGCCTGTGAAGAATACCGTGAATCCCTGTTTACTTCGTGGAGGATAGGTGCATCTGAGTTCCTTTGCTACATCGGGGAACGAGAACCAGGTTGGTATTTCCCGTCCGGTAGCCAGGCGATCTCTAAGCTCGGTGCCTGAAAGCGTCTTGACATCGGCTCCTTCCGGAACTTCATCTATCGGTATATACTTATCCATGTTTGCTACATAAGCCATCATTTTAAAGGGAACCATCTTCATCCCAAGTTCTTGTTCATGGCTCTGAAGCAGTTCCTGCGCCTCATAGGGGCCGTAGAACGGCTTGCCGCTTGAGTCTGAACCGGGACCTGCGTGGTCTCTGCCGACTATCAGATGGGTACATCCGTAATTCTTGCGGATAATAGCGTGCCAGACAGCCTCCCGAGGACCGCCCATTCGCATGGCGAGCGGCAAAAGGCTCATCATTGCTGTATGATGAGGATAGTGTTTCAGTATCGACATATAACATCTTACACGCGTGTAATGGTCCACATCGCCGGGTTTTGTCATTCCGACTACCGGATGAATCAGCAGGTTTGCTTCAATTTCTTTTGCTGCGCGGAAAGTTATTTCCTGGTGAGCACGATGCATGGGATTACGCGTCTGAAAGGCAATAGCGCAGTGCCATCCAAAAGTTGTGAATTTCTCTCTGAGTTGAGCCGGTGTAAGTCTAAATTCAACAAAGTCGTAGTGGTGGGGTAGTTGCAGTACCTCTAATTTACCACCTACATACCACGGATTCGTACTATGCTGTAAATACTCAACACCCGGATGCTCCGGATTTGTCGTTCCGAATACCTGCTGGGCTTCATGCATAAGGTCTGATTGCCAAATTTGCTCCACATTAAGAGCGGCAAGCATAATACCTTCGGCGTCTCGAAGTGCCAACATCGAGCCCTCGCCCAGGTTCTTTGCCAACTCCTCGGCAACATCAAGCATAATCGGGATTGGCCAAAGAGTTTCGTTGGCCAATCTCATCTTCTCACAAACGCTCTCATAATCATTTCGACAAAGAAATCCATCGAGAGGTGAGAAACCACCATTAGCCAGAAGTTCAAGGTCACAAATTTGGCGGGCTGTGAGATCCCATGACGGCCAATCCCGAGAAAGGCCCTTGAGCTGCTCAGACCTTTTTTCATCGACAACCAAATTAATCAGTTTATCCCCATGTGGCGAGATAAGGTTCGAATGCATTCATGTTCTCCTTTAATAAGACTTTTATTTCTACTTAATAACTCAACTTAAGATTGTATGTTCCGGATTTAAGCCAAAATCTCGTAGCATTTCCAAAAGAATTTCAGCAGCCTCTTTCTTGTGTTCCAATTTACCTGAGTCGGCCTTAGAGATAGCCATCTCGAATTGACAAATAATGCGCTGCTGAGCTGATTTTGTCAATTCAATTGTGTCGTCTGAATCTTTACCTGTTGGTTTTCTCTCTACCGACCAGACATTCCTGGCGGCCATACATCGAACTACGTCCTCAAGTGTGGCCTTGCGAGAGTAGAAAACGATAGGCACATCTGGATAGTCAGCTACAACCTTCTCAGCAAGTATTAATCCACCATTGGCATTTTGCTTCCAGGCATCAAGGACTTCGGCCAGACGGTTTTTTGTCTTGAGATAATTAATATAGGCCATTCTGATTTCTGCGTTATCGTTTTCCATAAATAACGGTTCTGCTCGTAATGCTTTGATCGCCTCTCGATTTGATGGTCCGGATGGAAAATACAAGTCGAGAACAAACAGATCAGGTTTATAGTTTTCTCGACTATCGATTTGTGACTTTAGCTTGACATAGTCACTTGCCGCAATTAGATCAAAAACTTCTCCAAATACATCACAGAATAGAGGAATCTCAAACTCCTCATCGTCGTCAACAAAGCAAATCCGGAACACTGTTATTTCTCTCGAGTATCAACTTATTAATTCTATTTAATTACTAACTTTCCTGGTACATATTTGTCAAACCATAGTTCACGTCAAAAATGCCACACAAGTGGTATTAATACAGTAGTACAGATTAAAAGCAACAGGTTAAGAGGTAATCCCACTCGTACAAAATCCGTAAAGCGATAGCCGCCGGGACCATAGACCATCAAATTTGTTTGATAGCTTACCGGGCTTAAGAAGCTGGCAGATGCTGCAAAGGTTACACACATAACAAAAGGCCGGGGATTGACTCCGGTCTGCCCGGCAATCGCAACTGCAAATGGGAAAAGAAGTGCAGCAGCAGCGTTATTACCCACCATAGTGGCGAACAGGCTCGTCAAGATATAAACTCCGGCAAGTACTCCATAAGGTCCTAAACCCCCGGTGAGACTTGTAAAAAACACTGAAATAGAATCCACACATCCTGAATTAATAAGTGCTTTGGCTATTCCAAAAGCGGCTGCAATAGTAACCAGAGTTTGCCAATCAATGCTCTGGCGAGCATGCGAGGCTGAGATACAACGAGTGGCAACCATCAGGCCGGCTATCAAAAACGCAGCCAGAACGATTTTGATCACACCGCTAACCATCAGCGTAATCAGCACAACCAGCAAAATCAAAGACCATATAGCCTTTTCATGTCGCAAAGGCCGGGAGTCGTCCACACCACCTACTAAAAGAAAATGGGAGTTATTTCGATGCGCTCGAATAAAATGTGCCCCGGCTTGCAGCAGGAGTGTATCACCTTCCCGCAGGACAATATCTCCAACCTTGCCTGTCAATTGTGTTCCTCCGCGATGCACAGCAACCACGGCTGCATTATACAGAGCACGAAAATCCGCATTGCGAATGCTTTTCCCTATGCTGGGGCACGCTTTTGAAACCACGGCTTCGCAAAGAGCATGTTCTCGACGTTTTGCAGCGTGAGTTTCATAACCTTTGTCAGCGACAGGAACAAGCCCCAGTATTTTCTCAAGGTCCACAATCGTGCTCACAACTCCTGTGAACGTGAGGATATCATTTGATTTAAGAACAAAATCCGGTAGAACGGGTGAGATTGCCAGGTCATCGCGGGTAATCTCGACGAGGAACAAGCCCGGCAGTTGGCGAAGCCCTGCCTCCTGAACCATTTGGCCGACGAGACGACAATTGGGCTGTACGCGCATGTTTACGAGATATTCACGTGACGATTCTGTAAACTTTTCAATAAGGTCCTTACGGTTTGGCAAAAGGCGATGACCAATAACAAGCAGGTAGATGATACCTACAATCGCACACGGCAAACCGACATAACTCAGTTCGAAAAAACCCATAGGATGTAAGGCCTGGCTTAGCTCGGGATTTGATCGCGATGTCTCCTCCATCAAACCATTCACAACAAGGTTTGTGCTGGTGCCTATCAAAGTGCACGTTCCTCCTATAATAGAAAGGTAGGAAAGCGGCAACAGCAGTCGTGAAGGAGCAATTCTGTGCTTCTTACACCAACCAGATACAATTGGGATAAACATTGCGACGATTGGCGTGTTATTTAGAAAAGCAGACATCACTGGAAGCGAGCCGGCCATTCGTATGAGTACTGTCCGCTCGGACCTCGCTCCTTTCAGGAGCCACGATCCGGCTGCATCAAGTGCACCGGTTTCCCGCAGGGCGGCGGCAATAATATAAAGCGCACCGACGGTCAGCATGCTTGTATTGGAAAAACCTGACAAAGCTTCTTCGGGAGTTATTATCCTTACTACCGCCAGGATAACCACCGCCCCCAGTAATAATACATCCGGCGGACGGTTATAAACCAATCCGCCTAATACTAATACGAGAATACCGAAGCAGAAAAATATTTCCCAACCCATCTTTAACGACCTTTGCTTTTATATAACAAACAATACATAAAATAATGTATCACAAGATACGAGTCTTTTACATTCTATATGATAATTGCTATCAAGATGGCTACGTATTGACAAGGCACTTGTTAATACTCCCAAAAAAATAGCTGAAACCCTACTTATACACGATTTGGCAGCCAATTTGAACTTTTGTTTTCATTGGATTACAAAAGGGTGCGACCAGATATTCTGGCAGTGCTATGCAGCCCGTTTTCGTACATCCCAGTAGCTTTTCCACGTATTTGACTG
>VRUK01000156.1 GCA_019456195.1 Planctomycetota bacterium
TATGCTGATTATGTGAAGGTATTCAAAGAGAAACTTGAGCCTGCTGCCCTTGCCTTTTCTCCCGACTTTGTACTCATTTCTGCAGGATTTGATGCCCATAAAGATGACCTGCTCGGCGGCATGAAGGTCACTGCTGAAGGATTTGCTCAACTGACGCAGATCGTCAAAGAGATATCCGAAAAGTGCTGCCAAGGTCGGCTTGTGTCCGTTCTTGAAGGGGGATATGGCCTGGAAGGATTGGCTGATTCGGTAGAAGCACACATTCGGGTCTTGACGAGATAAAGGGGCACAAGGAATGTTATTTCATACCTGGCCGTTTGCACTATTTTTCATTATTGTCTATCCAGCCTACCTGACTCTCAAGAACACCAGGCTCAGATTTCCATGGCTTTTGGCATCTTCATATTTCTTTTATGCCTGTTTCAATCCCTTATATCTGATGATTATTTCATATTCGACGTTGCTGGACTACATCGTCGTGATGAAAATGGAAAAAAGTACACGAAGGAAAATGTGGCTTTCCATTAGCATTGTAAATAATCTCGGACTGCTTGGCTTTTTCAAATATGGCGCATTTGTCACCGATAATATAAACCTTTTGTTGTCTTCATTGAAAATTCCGTATGCTCTTGCTTCTCCCGGCATACTTTTACCTGTGGGCATATCGTTCTATATCTTCCAGTCAATGAGCTACACAATTGATTACTATCGTGGTAATGTTGAGAGAGAGACGAGCTTTATAAAATATGCTACCTTTGTCTCACTCTTCCCGCGATTACTGGCCGGGCCGATTGAAAGGGCTAAAAATTTACTCCCCCAAATGCATAAACCGGCAAAGGTGTCCGCTCGCGATGTGACGGACGGTATTTCCCTTTTTGTCGTCGGTTTTTTCAAGAAAGTTGCTTTGGCCGACTATTTGGCTATGTATGTTGACAAGGTGTACGATGCTCCTGAGCAGTTTCATGCGCCGGCATTGATTCTGGCCACCTTTTTGTTTTCTTGGCAGATATATTTCGACTTCAGCGGCTACACGGATATGGCACGGGGCGTGGCGAGAATGATGGGCTTTCGCTTAATGCTGAATTTTAATAATCCATATTTGGCAACAGGTCTGGGCGACTTCTGGGCAAGATGGCATATCAGCCTTTCCTCCTGGTTCAGGGACTATGTCTATATTCCTCTCGGAGGCAACCGCAAAGGCAGATTTAACACCTACAGAAATATGTTTCTTACTTTGCTAATTTCAGGATTGTGGCATGGTGCGGCATGGACATTTATCATCTGGGGTGCTGTGCACGCACTCGGATATTCTTGTACCCGGGAGTTGGAAAAAACTGCATTCTACAAAGAAAGGGTGCCGAAAATAGTAAAACAACTGCTTGTGTTTATCTTTGTCAGTTTTGCGTGGATTTTCTTCCGGGCTAAAACAATAAGTGACGCATGGATGATTTTGGTAAGAATGTTCAGTTCCGGACTGGAAAATCCTTATTGTCCATTTCTTGCTCTAATTTTGATTTTTGCTGTGTGGCTTTATCAGTTTGCTTATGAATCCAGTATTAAGTGGGTCCTTGAGCTAAGATTCGTCCGCATAGGAATTGTTCTCTTGTTGATTTTATATCTGGTGGTTTTTGCTCCTGCAAGTGACAAGGCGTTTATCTACCTGCAGTTCTGATATTAGTGAGACCTTTAACTAAAGGTAAAATGCGATGAATGAAAGCGGCATATTAGAGAATCAAAAAATTTCATGTCCTCCCGGGAAATCTGAGGTTGCTTTCAGCTCCAACTGTGTGAGATTATCCGGATATGAATTGATTTTCGTCTCTATAGTGGCTTCGTTTTTATTTTGTTTTGGACCCGGGCTTTGGCAGCGGATAGAGAAATTTGAGCCTGAATCAAACTTTCGTCTGCCTTATGAGTTAAGCAGCGACTACTGGTTGTACAGCCGCTATTGCCGAAGGGCAATCTCAAATTACGAGACACTTGTAATTGGAGATTCCGTCATTTGGGGTCATTACGTTTCTCAAGACAACACATTGTCGCACTATCTCAACCAAATGACGGGTCGGGACAAGTTTGCTAATTTGGGTGTGGACGGCATCCACCCCGTGGCATTATCTGGTTTGCTGAAATACTACGGCCGTGACATCTCCGGCAAAAAGATTGTGCTGCATTTTAATCCTTTATGGATGAGTTCAAGTAAACAGGATTTACAATCCACAAAAGAGTTTCACTTCAATCATCCCAAATTAGCCCCTCAGTTTTTCCCGAAAATCCCCTGTTATAGAGAGACATATTCAGGGAGGTTTTCCGTTGCCGCAGAGCGATATGTGCCTTTCTTAAATTGGGCGTCACATTTGAAGGTAACTTATTTTGAGAATATGGATATACCTACATGGACGCTGGAGCATCCTTATGAAAATCCTGCCGGTGCTATAACTCTTGAGCTTCCTGAACCGGCAAACGATAATCAGAACGAATATGTCTCTTGGATAGAGAAAGGGACGGCCAAAAAAGATTTTCCGTGGGTTAAGCTTGAAACGTCAATACAGTGGAATTTTTTCCGGAAATCAGTTGAGTTGCTGACCGAAAGAGGTAACAGCGTATTCGTTCTCGTAGGCCCATTTAACGAGCACATGCTCGAAGGTGAGAGCATAGAAAAATATCGACAGATGAAAAGTGAGATTGCTCTCTGGCTGCAGCAAAATAACATTGCCTGCTATATGGCTCCGGCATTACCCAGCGAGTGGTATGCCGATGCCAGTCATCCCCTGGACAAAGGATATGCTGCCCTTGCCAAACAGCTCTTTGAAAATGAGTCATTCATATCCGGCATCCTCAATTCAGGTTCCGATTAATCGGTAATTGATCGGGTGTGACCAGATATTCTGGCAGGGCTATGCAGCCCGTTTTCGTACATCCAAGTAGCTTTTTCATTGATGTTGCCATACCCGCTTAAATGGACTAAAGTTGCAACAAAACTATCGAATGAGAGAGAGGAGGGCGAAAAAAAACTAAGTTTGAGTACAAAACCATTGAAATTCAGTGAAACTCCTCTACAATCTGGATAGTAACCGAATCAGGTTAAATCAGTAAATACGAAGGAGGCTGAAAAGCTGCAACACAATTCAAGGAGAACACTCATGCCGGCACCTAAAAAGAAGATAGATGACACGGAACTCAGCATGAAAAATACCAAACAGGAACTGCTTGATGCCTATCACGAGATGCTGCAACAGTTGCATGAAAAAGAGAAGGCCCAATTAAGACCGGAACAAAAGCTCAAAGAAAAGAAAGAAGATAGTATTCTAAAAGCAGTCGCCGGTATTTCTGCAGATGGCGTGATCCAGGAGACCAACAAACTCAAACAGGAAATTGGGGGAATGTTGAACAAGCTGACCGACAGGCTGGCAGCGGAGGTCAATAAATTCGATCAGGTTCAATTGGCCATCGAGATAAAAGAGCGAGAACTCAAGGAAATCTATGAAATTGAAAAAGCTGCAGCCACTCTTGCTGCTTTGATCGAATCCCAGCGTCAAGAAAAACTCAGGTTCGAAGATGAAATGGCACACAAGCAGGCAAGTCTGACCCAGGAAATAGAGGCTACGAAACTTCAGTGGCAAAAAGAAAAAGCAGACCATCAAGCTGATATTAAAGAGCAGCAAGAACAAGAGGCTAAGGATCACAAACGCCAAAAAGAGGAATACCAATACGCATTTGAGCGAGAACAGCAGTTGGCCCGGGACAAATTCGAAGATGAAAAAGCCAAACTACAGGTGGAAAAACAAATCTTGGAAAACCAGATGAAGGCTCTGAAAGAACAAACTGAAAAAGAACTCAGTGAGCGGGAAAAGCAGATTAACAGCAGAGAAAAGGAATTTGAGTCTCTCCTGGCTCAGGTTGCGGAGTTTCCCCGGAAACTGGAAGCAGCCGTGGCTAAGGCGGTTGAGGAAAGTATCGAGCGTATTGAATTAGAGACCAAGTACCAGAAAGACCTTCTGCAAAAGGAATTCGAAGGCCAGCGCAATGTACTGACAGCCAGAATACAGTCTCTGGAAAAGACGGTAAAAGAACAAAATGAACAGATTGCCAAGCTTTCCACTCAACAAGATGCTGCATACCAGAAGATTCAGGATGTTGCTGTCAAGGCCATTGAAGGCGCTTCAAAAGCCAGCTCATTCAGTGACCTGCAACATGTCTTGTCCGAACAGGTCAAGAAGAAACAAACCAATGATCACTAATCAGAACAACAGTGAACATAGGCCATACAATAGAATATCGTACCATTGTCATGAGTGACTGAGCATGCATTTGTAATTAGAATGCGCAAATTACAGGAAATCTATACCTGTAAACTTCATGCCAAAACGAACATTTCTCTTGATTTTTAGCCCAATAAGCATACGATTACTTTTTAGTTTCCGGTCCTGTGCATTATAAATTGAGGTATCATTATGGGTAAGCCTTGGGCATTTACACTCATTGAACTCCTGGTGGTCATTGCCATTATCGCATTGTTGATGGCTATTTTAATGCCCGCTCTTAGTTATGTACGCAAGCAGGCGCGTTCAGGGGTTTGCCAGAGTAATCTCCGGCAATTGTCCCTGGCTATGAATCTTTATGCGCTTGATCACGATGACCGAACTATGCCCTTCTCTCATCAACCCGGAATGTACTGGTTCCATCAAATGGCTCCATATCTGAGCGCTAAGGATTATAAGAACAACCCGGAAGAACACTTGGAGGGTGTGATGGAAGTGGCTTTTTGTCCTATGGCAAAACGACAGGACCGGCCGGAGACATCGTTCTACGGTTCAGCTTATACCTCATGGCGTTTTATGGGCGGTGAAGGCAGCTATGGACTGAATCTTTGGTTATTACCAGACGATCCGATTTATGCCCCGGAATTTCCTGCGGGCAATTTCTTTATGAAGTATTCGGATGCTCCGCAGCGCGTCCCGCTGTTAGGAGATTCGGTATGGGTCGGCTCGTGGCCTTTCGCTAATGATGCGGTGCCCGATGACCTCACTGGAGAAACAGGATATCCTGGCTATCCCCACGGCGAAGGATTCTTTATGGGGCGCTTCTGTGTTGACCGCCATAAAAAAGCTACTAATATTGGATTTGTAGACAGCCACGTAGAAAGAGTTTACCTTCAAGAATTGTGGACACAAAAATGGCACCAAAAATTTAAGCCAAACGATAATGTGTCTATACCTTGAATTGGACTACTTTCTGTTACCATAAGAAAAAGAGAGCAAAAAATGAAAAAAGAAAAATTAACACAATCTTTCGGCATAATAGTGATTATTCTGTCGAGTGCTTTTTTTTTGCTCACAGAAACTTATGGAGCAAATTCGAAAAGTCCGTACGCTCGAATCAATTCAGAAAATCAGACCGTGCGAATACCCAAAACAGCATACAAACAGATAAAAAGGAGGACTACAAATCCTTCGAGCTTTCGACCTGATATGCCTTTTAGTGAAGCAATTGACATTTTGCGTAATTCAACTTTTCCCCAGTTAAATATCGTAGTGATTTGGAAAGATTTGGAGGAGAATGCGGACATCTATAGAGAAACTCCTATTGGGACCGATGGCCTTTCAAGAGTTCCTTTACGCACACACTTGAAAATCCTCTTGATGTCGGTTTCGGGAGGAGGCGCGGAAAAATTGGGATATGTAGTTGATGAAGGAGTTATAATTATTGCAACACGAAGCTCTTTACCCAAAAAAATGGTAACTCGTATTTATGATATTTCTGATTTAGTCAGTGCGCCTGCTAATTATCGTCTTATGCCTGGATTTGGCATGACCTTTGGCGGTACTGGTTTTAGGGGGCAAGGATCCTATAGCTCACCAAACAGAGGTGCTTATGGGAGTTCTAATAGAGCAAGGGCGAGTAGGTAGCAAAGACATGATATCGGGGTCAAAGAAGAGGATTTGGAATGAAGCCGACTTTATTGATTTTGGCAGCAGGGATGAGTACTCGTTACGGTGGACTTAAGCAAATTGATCCTATTGGTCCCAGCGGCGAAATAATTATTGATTATTCTATCTATGATGCCATAAATGCCGGATTTGGCAAATTCGTTTTTGTGATTCGACATTGTTTTGAAGATGCTTTCAAAGAAAAGATTGGCAATAAGTTTGATGACCTTGTCGAAACAGCGTACTCTTATCAGGAAGTGGACACTTGTGTTGATGGTTTTGAGTTGCCGAAAGACCGCGACAAACCATGGGGTACTGGACATGCAATACTCGTTGCCGGCGATTTAATCCATGAGCCGTTTGCAGTCATTAACGCCGATGACTACTACGGCCCTGATGCCTCTAAGACAATTGCCGGATTTCTCACAACAAAAGACTTGGCATGTGACGATTATGCAATGGTCGGCTATACCCTCAGAGATACTTTAAGTGAATATGGATCTGTTGCCAGGGGTGTGTGCCGGTGTGATGAAAATATGTTCTTAAGGGGAATTATCGAACGTAAAAATATCGAAAAAACATCAACCGGTGCCCGCTATTTTGAGGACGATGGAACCGAACATGTTCTGACCGGTAATGAAATTGTTTCGAGGAATATGTGGGGATTCCAGCCGTCAATCTTCCAGCATCTCAAAGTACGCTTTAGGCAATTCTTAAAAGAGTTAAGAGACCAAAGCAATTCGGAGCTATTCATACCAACTGTGGTGGATGAACTCATAAACAAAGAAAAAGCCAAAGTAAAAGTCCTGTGCGCAAATGACAAGTGCTTTGGAGTTACTTATCGTAAAGATGCAGCCACAGCGGCACAATGTATTCGCCTGCTGATAGAGCAAGGTCTTTATCCGGAAAACCTCTGGGAACAATCGTGAAACACGACCACAAGTCAATCGTAAAACATTTTTGTATCTGCGGTGAGTTAACTGAAATAAGACCTCTGCTCCGTGGTCACATTAACGATACTTATGTCCTGACCACTAAGAAGAACAAACATATTGTCCGGTACATCCTGCAACGGATAAATCACACTGTGTTCAAAGACCCCCCTTCGGTGATGAAAAACATTATCCGGGTAACCGAACACATACAAAGCCGGATGCAGAGAATTGATCCGGATCAGGCATCTCGCCAGTTGACTGTTATCGGCACTGTTGATAATACGTGCTTTCATAAAGATGCTGATGGCAGCTTTTGGAGGGTATATAACTTCATAGAGGACGCTGTTGCGTACGATACAGTTGATTCCGCCGATTTGGCGTATGAAGCTGCACGAATGTTCGGCTGGTTCCAGAAGATGCTGGTTGACCTTCCGGGGCCGGCACTGCATGAGAGCATTTGTGACTTTCACAACACGCCGAAGCGTTTCAAAACCTTCCAGAGTGTTCTTAAAGAAGATACTTGTAATCGAGCGAAAAATGCAAAACCGGAAATTAAATATTTATTTGATAATGCGCCCATCTGTGATGTCTTGCTGAATTTGGCCGGCAAAGGTAAAATCCCCGTTCGTATTACGCACAATGATACGAAGGTAAACAATGTGATGCTGGACAAAAATACCAACAAAGGTGTCTGCGTAATTGATTTGGATACCGTTATGCCGGGCCTGTCGATTTATGATTTTGGTGATATGATCCGAACTGGGACCACTTTCGCTGCTGAGGATGAACGTGACTTATCGAAAGTAGCTATGAACCTGCCGATGTTTGAAGTGTTCGTTCGAGGTTTTGCCGAGCAAAGCAGCCATTTTCTCACATCCACCGAGAAAGAGCACCTTGCTTTTGCTGCGAAGCTAATCACCTTTGAACAGCTTATCAGGTTTCTTACAGACTATCTGGCAGGTGATATCTACTATAAGGTTCACCGCGAAGACCATAATCTCGACCGCAGCCGCACACAGATGAAACTGGTCCGATCTATTGTTGCCCAGGAAGAGGCTATGAACGAAGTAATCGAAAGGATTTTTCAACAGGTCGATTGATTTGCTGTTCGATGTTCTAAAAAAAAGGATTCTTTGCGTGGTACTTGCAGAAAGTATAAAGTATGTTGTTAAGGTATTTTGTAAACGGAGAATAATATGGACTGGAATGCGGTTGGAATTGAAACCAATTTTAGCTCTTTAGACTGGTGTATTGTCGTTGGCTATCTAATAACCATTGTAGCGGTTGGTGTTTATATAAGACGATATATAACCAATGTTACGGATTTTATGGTTGCCGGCCGGGGCTTAAAAACTTTCCTGGCGATTGCGACAATGATTGGAACCGAATTGGGTTTGGTTACGGTGATGTATTCGTCTCAAAAAGGCTTTACCGGCGGCTTCGCTGCCTTTCACATTGCATTAGCTGCTGCTATTGTAACTTTAGTTGTGGGGCTGACGGGATTTATCGTAGTGCCCCTGCGGCGTATGAAGGTAATGACCATACCTGAATTCTACGAGAAGCGGTTCGGTCGAGGTGTACGCATTCTTGGCGGAATCATATTGGCATTGTCTGGGATACTCAATATGGGAATGTTCCTCAAGGCCGGCTCTCTTTTTGTAATGGGCATTACGGGTCTGACTCGATCCGTTCACCTCAATATTATAATGTCTGTCCTGCTGGGTATGGTCTTGTTGTACACCACTCTGGGCGGGATGGTTTCGGTAGTGGTTCTTGACTATATACAATTCGTAGTTTTATCGTTCGGCCTTTTGGCCGCGAGTTTGTTATCCATCAGATATTTGGGCTGGGGTAACATTATCGAAACAGTGTCCACCTTGAAAGGCCGGGCGGGTTTTGACCCGTTTCACGGCGAGGGTTTCGGAGTTTCTTATGTTGTGTGGATGTTCTTTTTAGGCCTGGTCAGTTGTGCGGTTTGGCAAACATCGGTGATTCGTGCCTGTTCTGCCGAAAACACACGTACTGTTAAGAAAATCTACACATGGGCTTCTATCGGATTTCTTATGCGGTTCCTTCTGCCGTATTTCTTGGGAATTTGTGCTCTAACCTATGTGGCCGGTAACGAATCATTAAAAAACGTTTTTATTCCTGATAATGGTTCGGTGGATCCACAGGTATCTTTGATGGCAATGCCTGTGTTTCTCAGCCAGATCCTTCCGATTGGTTTTATAGGTATCATTTCCGCAGGTATGCTGGCGGCGTTTATGTCCACTCATGATAGTTACCTGTTATGCTGGAGTTCAGTGCTGACCCAGGATGTGGTGGCGCCCTGTTTCAGAAAAGGATTGTCTTCAAAATCGCGTTTGTTACTGACTCGGATATTTATTGTAACTATTGGTATTTTCATTTTGGTCTGGGGTCTTTGGTACGATTTAGGTCAGGACTTATGGGATTACATGGCAATCTCCGGAGCAATATATTTTGCCGGGGCCATCGCTCTGTTGGTCTTCGGCCTTTACTGGAAACGAGCCAGTAAAGTCGGCGCCTATCTGGCTCTGACCTGTGGTTTTATTGCTGTTATCGGCCTGACACCTGTGCAGAACTGGCTTGGATTTCTTCTAAATCCCATAAAGTTACGACTCGGATTCACAAAGGAAATACCAATAGAAGAGTTTACAGAAAAGATGGCTCTTGTCGTTAAGAACGTTCCTATTGAAGAGATTACTACACAGACAGTCGAAGTATATGATACGATCGGCAGCGAGATTATAGGTCTCACTGTCATTGGACTTTCAATATTGGCAATGATAGTCGGCTCTCTGGCGTTTCCAGGCTGCGACTCATCTGAAGAGATAAAGGAGTAATTAGATATGAATTTTTGGATTAACTTTTGGACATACTTTTTCTTTATAAGTCTTATTCTTTTTGCAGGGCTTGCAATAGTTGTTACGATTGGGGGATTTTTCAACATTCGTTCTCTGTTCAAAAGCCTTTCAGACCGCAGCGAACAATCGGAGGAAGGCGCTGTTGAGGAAGATTGCCGAGGGTAATAAACTAACAACCCGGCCCAATAATAATGAACAGGCGCGAAAGATTGATGGCTACGTTGTGCGGCAAGCCGGTTGACCGGCCGGCAGTTAATTTCTATGAAATAGGTGGATTCCGGGTTGCCCCGTCGGATCCGGATGAGTTCAATATCTATAACGACCCATCCTGGAAGCCTTTGCTTGAGCTTGCTGAAGAACAAACAGATCTTATTCGTATGCGCAGCCCCATCAAGTCGCGCTCTCACGAAGTGATATCTGACACATCTGACAGCGAAAATTGTCGCGATGAATTCTTCAAGACCGGAACATATATGGAGAAAGGCTGTCTTTTTACATTCACAAATTTGAAAATCGGCGGTCGGAATATGACATCGTTGAGTCGCCGGAGCCGCGAAGTCGATACCGTCTGGACGGTGGAGCACCTTCTCAAGGGCCCGGAAGATCTTAAGGCCTATCTGGAGCTGCCTGATGAGATATTTGCAGAAGAGGTCGATGTTACAAGCCTTATAGAAGAAGACCGGGAGCTGGGCGAGAGTGGTATTATAATGGTCGATACGGAAGACCCAATTTGTGCTGCGGCGTCTTTGTTCAGTATGGAAGATTTTACTGTAATCGCATTGACTGATCAGAAGCTTTTTCATCGTTTGCTCGAAAAACTTTCGGTACATATTCAGGCCAGAACTGAAAAGACCGCCGAAGAATTTCCCGGGCATTTGTGGCGTATATACGGGCCAGAATATGCCACGGAACCTTACTTGCCGCCCAGTCTTTTCGAAGAGTATGTGGTACGTTATACGGGGCCAATGGTAGAGGTTATTCAAAGGCATGGCGGTTTTGCCAGAGTTCATTGTCACGGCAGGATTCGGGCAGTTCTTGATTACATTGTAGAAATGGGCCCAACCGCCATTGATCCTATTGAGCCGCCTCTGCAAGGGGATGTGGAGCTTGAGTACGTACGCAGCAAATATGGAAAAGAGCTGGTGCTGTTCGGGAATCTGGAGATGGCTGACGTAGAGAATTGCGAGCCGGATGATTTTGAAAAAGTTGTCGAAAAAGCCCTGATAGATGGGACTAGCGGGGAAGGTAAAGGCTTTGTTCTGATGCCGTCGTCGGCCCCTTATGGCCGGGAAATAACTCCCAGAGTAATGGCAAACTATGAGACGATGGTGCGCTTGGCCACCAAGTTCAGCTTGTGAGGGAAGTTGACAAGGGGGAGGGAAATTGGGTTTGTTTGGGTTTGAATTGGCTTTGTTTTTGGCTTTATTGGGTTTGAATTGGGTTTGAATTGGCTTTGTTTGTCTGAATAAC
>VRUK01000157.1 GCA_019456195.1 Planctomycetota bacterium
CTCTCCCGACCCGCTTCTGCCCGTCTCGGGCGGCGTTGGACCTTCGAAACCCACAACACGGACATTCGGCCGGCTCAGCGTCCGCGCCATGGTCATCGAAAACAGTGGCACTCGTGTGGCAATTTGCAGTACAGACTTCCTCGGTTTTCCGGGTGTCCTCTGCGACAAAGTACGTGCTAAAGTTCCATCCATCTCGACGCAGAATATCCTCATCGGCGCCACTCACACCCATAGCGCCCCGGACTGTTACGGTTTTCCCGATAGGACCGGCAAATCAGGTATCGACCTTGAGTATGTAAATACGGTATGCACTAAACTGGCCGATGCTATTAACGAGGCAATCGATAAGCTCCAGCCCGCAAGAATAAGAATTGCAACCGGTAATGCCAGAGGAAAAATCGCCTACAACTATTACGCCGAGCGCCTGTACGACCCGCGCTGCGATGTGATTCAGGCACTCGATACCAAAGGCAAACCATTCATTACTCTCGTCAATTACGCCTGTCACCCCGAAGTAATCGGTTCCGACCAGGGAATTCTTTCTCCCGACTTCGTCGGCCCCCTATACGACCGCATCGAGGCACGCGGCGGCGGCACCGGAATTTTTATGAACAGTGCACTGGGAGGAATGGTAACCGCCGACTGCCGCGGCCTAGATGGCAAAGACCTCCGTACCTGGGACGAGTGCCTTCGCATCGGCCGCCTTCTCGCCGACGAATCTCTCCGTATAGTCTCTGATGCCCGCGTCCTTTCCAATCCACATCTGTATTGTGCAAATACAAAAATCATTTTTCCCGTGGATTCCGAACTGCTCCGTACTATTGTCCAGGCATCCCCATTGGGCTTTGAGTTGTTGGACAGCCATAATATTTCCACGCAGGTAAACGTCGTAAACATCGCCAATGCACAAATCCTCACCATCCCCGGCGAAGCACTGCCCAACATCGGCTACTATCTCAAACGAAAGATGCACGGCAGCCACAACCTCCTCTTCGGCCTTACCAACGACGCCTTCGGCTATATCCTCGCAAAGGAGGATTGGGACAGCTTCGAAAGATACGACTATATCACCCGGACCTGCCTGGGTGAAATGACCGGCGAGATTTTTAATAATAAAGCACTTAAGTTCATCGATAACTGCCCCCGCCCAATACGTTTTGCTGATTAACGAGGATTTGCAATCATAAATCCTGAAAGGATACGGCTATGGAAAACAACGAAAAACATCTCACCCGTCGTGACATCTTAAAAGGTTTTGGACTAAGCACTGTCGGCCTTGCCCTCGGCGGAAAATACTTCGGCCCAACTCTCAGCCATGCCGCCCCGGGGAGCCCATGGGTACAAAAGAATGGCATATTCAAAACCGCAGGCGCCGCTAAAGTCTCTCTTATAAAAGGCAATGACCGCAGGGACATCGTATATCAGGCGCTGAAGAAAATAGAAGACGAGGTCCTCGCTTCCATAGGCGGTAAAAAGAAGATTCTCATAAAGCCGAACTTCGTAATCACATCCAGACAGCTCGCCGCCACTCACGTCGATGCAATCAGGGGAATCCTTGATTTCCTGAAGCCCCATTTCAAACATCAGATTATTATTGGCGAATCCACTATCTCCAGAGAAGGCACGTTCGATGGATTTAAAAACTACGGCTATATGCCGCTGGAGAAGGAATATAAAGTCAAGCTCCTTGACCTCAACCACCAGCCATGGCAATACCGTTATGTTTTCGGCAAAGGTCACCGCCCGACTCCTATCCGCATTATCTCGACATTCCTGGATCCCGATTTATACATAATCTCCGCGGCCAAAATGAAGACCCACGACCGCGTTGTTACAACCCTGTCCCTCAAAAACATCTTGCTCGGCGCGCCGCTGAACGACTACAAGACAAACGACAAGCGTCTCACCCACTCTGACTACAATTTCTCCCGCGAGGCCCTCCTGCATTACAACATGTTTCACCTCGCCCAGGAAATTTATCCCGACCTCGGCGTCATTGACGGCTTCGTAGCTATGGAAGGCAACGGCCCGACCGGCGGAACACCCGTCGATGCAAAGCTCGCCCTGGCAAGCCTCGACCCGCTCGCAATGGACACCCTCGCGACAAAGCTGATGGGATTCGACCCAACCCAGATTATGTATCTCAAAGCCTTTGCCGAGGCGGGAATGGGTCAGGGCGATTTCGATAAGATAGAAGTCCTTGGAACACCAGCCGACCAATGCCAGTACCACTTCAAGGCACATAAGCGACTGATTGAGCCTTACGGATTTACATCCTGATTGAAACCAAAGGCACGAATCGGATTAATCTCGGTAATCATCCGAATCGCATCATCGTCAACGCCGCTGTCCCTGAGCTTCGGTATGAAAATCTCGATAAGGTATGTATAAGGTTTTTGCGTCCCGCCGTTTTTCTCCCCCGGTTGATACCATCCGGCATCATGCGAAAGCAAAATCCTCTCCCCATATCCTGCCGCCAGCAGCTCCTTTATAGCGGTTATGAAAGTCGAATCCTGCCCCGGATTCCAACCTAACGAATCAAACTCAATAAAGACCCCACGCTCCGCCAACTGCCGATATAGGCTTATGTTGTTCACACTCTGCGCATGCACCCAGATGAACCGTATATCCGGACTGATGGACTCTAAGATATCAGCCTGTCTTGTAATATTGCTGCTTACTGTCGTATGACTTGCAATCGCCGCACCCGTCTCCCGTGCTGCACGTCCGGCCGCACGAAGAATCTTCTCCTCCAGCGCCGTCATAGTGCCGCCGCCGGTCGCTATCTTGATAAAGCCGGCCTTAATATCCGTACCTTCAATCCTATCACGAATCTCGCTAATAAACAGCGCCGTCAATTCATCCTCGCTCATATTCTTATGCTCAGGCGGCGCAAAATTCGCACGCCCATAAACGCCCGTCGGTACTACCACGGGCAGTCCCGATGCAGCAGACACATCCGAAAGAATAGAAACACTCCTCCCAACGCCGATACTGCTGCACTCGAATAGAACACCAACTCCCTTCTGCTTCGCCTCCTCCAGCAGCGGCGCCATCACACGTACAACATCCGCAGCATCAGCCTGTCCGTACCCTCGCGTCCCAGGCCCTCTAAGGTCGGTAAAAATATGTTCGTGAGACAATATGACACCAAGCCCCTCGGCTGCAATCGGCCCTTGCGTAGTTTCAAACCACCACAAATCGCCTGATTTACTCGCCTCAGCCGTCCCCCCGTATGCCCCCATATTAATCCTGCCGCCATTCGGCTCCGGCTCATCCCCAGCCAGACTATTAGGATCACCTACATCGATACACGGACTCGTAACATCATCCATCACCCAGCTTTCGCTGTTAGGATCCCATCTCCCGACCTTAGATTTCAAATGATAATCGCCATCAATCCAGAAGTAGTTGTTTGGATAATCTTGTGTGCCGTTGGGATCAAGATGGCCAGGAGCTACGAAAAGGGGATCTTCTTGTAACCATTGTCCACTAATATAATTTTCACTTCCGGTTACAAAACCAAAGTCATTCTCAATTCCATTGCCAACAAGACTGTTCTCGATAAATACCCTCTGTACAGTTTGCCAAGGATCATTGTGATACATGATGGCGACTTCATTTCCAAAGCCAAACTGGAAAGTGTTACCCCATATTATACAGTTAGACACACGCGCACCATTCCTGAAACAGATGCCTCCACCAGAGTAACCACCCCGATTGCCGGCTATAGTGCAGTTGGAAATATGAGAAGAAGAGTGTGCTAGGATTCCGCCACCTTCTCCTCCGAACCTACTGTAATAAACTGCGTGATTGCCTACAACAATACATCCCTTGATCAACACAACTCCATTGTCATGTAGTCCAATCTCAATACCACCACCATCAGCCGCAACATTATTTTTGATTAGACAATCAATAATCTGAACAGAAGAATTAATCGTTGCGATTCCTCCACCTGTCCGGGCTTCATTGCCAACAATAATACAATCAATGATTCGAGGGCTGCTATTATCACAAAGTATCCCTCCGCCCGATTTATGTTCTCTGATAAGACCATTAGTAATTGTAAAGCCTTGTACAACTGAATTGGCATCTTCGCCGTTATGGAAGTAAAAGCCCCTGTGTTGTTCGTCCTCAGTACCCTGGCAGTCAATGATACACGTTTGGGGGCCTTCTTCGCTTTTAACGGTTATAGCTTTGCCTTTGAAGTCTATATCTCGGTTGCCATTGCCTGTATAAGTTCCAGGAGCTACAAGGACAGTATCACCATCCATACTTACATCGATAGCTGCCTGGATAGTTGTATAATCCGAGGGAACCCTGTTGACGTTGGCCAGGCCGCAGGTCGCATAAAGCAGCAAGAGCATCGCTTTAAATTTCATAACTCGCAAATTTCCGCACTTCATAACATCCTAATCCCCCATCTTCGCTGATATAAAGTATAACAGATTAGGATTGTCCGCGTCAAGGCCAAAAGGCCGCTACTGCCACGATAAACCAGATGATAATGCCGAGGGCAAATTTACTTATGATACCGAAAAATTCGCCGAGTCCGGCCCCTACGGCATAGCGCAAAGAATGTTCGGCCTTCTTACCGCGGGAGAACTCCATTGCCCACACACACAGCCCCGCGCCACAACAGGCGCCAAGCAGTGTCCCCAATAATGGTATAGGTATCAGAAATGTACCAAAGACCGCGCCCGTCACCGCCCCGAAAAGTGCCGCGATTGAACCTGACCAGCTTGCCCCTGATTTTCTGGCTCCTATCATCCCCGCAGTAAACTCTGCAAGCTCGCCCAGAACAGCTAAGACCAATATCGCAACTAATGTATAAATGGAAAAGACACTGTTACCCAATCGCCACCATGCGAACAGGCAGGTGGATATGACAATCAGCCAGTTACCCGGCAGTCCGAAAACGACTAATCCCAGCCAGGCTGAGTTAAGAATAACTAATACTATCGACCAAAGATAAACCATTAACTGATTGTAAAGCAAAACAGGAACAAGGTAAAAGGAAATTCATTCCAGAAATATAGAATAGAGCTTGCTCGAAAGGGTGGAGCTCGCCATAGCCCGTCTCCACCAGTCTTTAAACTTTACCGCTATTTATTTTAAGCCTGCGCTATTAAAGCTTTGAAAAATCCAACTCCTCAAAATCTTCCGGCACACCAAGACCGTCTGATAAGCCCACAATACCGTTCTCCGCTTCAATTGTAAGCCAGGAAATTTGTATTCTCCCGTCAAAATACATCTCAACCTGGAATGTATTAGAGCCGTCGCCGCTGTATTCGTGAACATTCTCCCACGTCACCACCGCTCGGTCCGCCAATTGCTTGCGGCTTACCAGCCCGTCTCCGGATGGATTGAGATCATTGAATAAGATGGATATACGCCTTGTACCAAAATGGTCAGCCAAAGATTCGGAATAATCGTCATCTCCTTCGGTAAAGGTTATGTAACCGTTACTCCCTACATAGAAACTCGCAAAAACGCTGCCGAATATAGACACTGTCGCCTGCCCGTTTAACTTTACAAACTCGTAATCATCATCCCCCAGTTCAATCTCCGTACCTCCGGCCGGGTTGGTCGGCAACTGTGTAATCTTTTTTTGAAAAGCACTATAGGAAGTACCATCAGTCGTGGGCTCGAACACAATCGTTCTGTTCGAAACGTCAAAGGTATCCGCCTCGGAAGAAAAGTGCTCAGTAAAATTCATAAGCACTGGAGACAGCAATGGATACTTATCCGATATATCCGTCTCCACAAAATCCTCCGGAACGCCAAGGCCGGTAGATAAGCCCACTATGCCGTTCACAGCTTCAATAGTAAGCCATGAAATTTGTATCCTCCCGTCGAAAAACATCTCAATCTGGAACGTATTGGAATTGCTGCTCCCATATTCGGGAACGTTCTCCCACGTCACAACCGCACGGTCCGCCAGTTGCTTGCGGCTCACCAGCCCGCCTCCCGATGGATTGAGGTCCTCGAACAAGCCGGATATACGCCCTGTATTAAAATGCTCGGACAATGATTCGGAATGCCCGTTATCTCCTTCGAAAAAGGTTATATATCCGTTGCTGCCGACATAGAAGCCCTGGAAAAGGTGAGCGAAGATAGACACTGTAGCCTGGTCATCTAACTTTACAAACTCGTAATCGTCGTCACCCAGCGACAGCTCCTTACCTCCGGCCGGGTCGGTCGGTAACTGCTTAATCTCTTGTTGGCTGCCGCTGTAGAAACTACCGTCGGTAGTAGGCGTAAACATTACTGACCTGTTCGACAGGTCAAAGATATCCTCGCCAGATGAAAAATACTCGGTAAAATAATCTTTTGCCGGCGGCGGCACCGTAAGACCCACATAATCCTGATCTGGTATATCTGAGATTACATCCAGATATGACCTCTGTGACGGAGTAAAGATATAATTGCCCTTGCTCGGCGTAGCGGTTCCCGACCAGCCTTCCGGCACCCTCATGGTATAAAAGCCGCTGCTGTCGCTAACAGTACTGCCGCCGCCGTTGCTGAAAGTTAGATTCGCACCGCCAATCCCCGCTCCGCCGCTCATTCGTACACGCCCGGATATAAGAGGGGTAGGGGGGCTGACTTCAAAACTGTCAAACCAGATAGTACCTGGGAAATGGACATATAAAAGCCATGTACCCTCTTCAAGAGGCCCAAAATGACCTTCAAGCCCACTCACAGGATCAGGATCTAAAAAGATGGGACTCTCATCCGCCGGTCCCTGAAACCATAGCTCTATCTCCCGTTTCACAGGATCTATGTAAAGGCTGGGTGTACCTCCAAGAATACGTTCGGCTGCCCACTGATTCATAAAAACGTCGGTAGGAACCGTGAAATGAACCAAATCCGCAGTTGTGGGATTCTCAGGAGTTCTACTGAAATCCGGCGGGTTCTCACCATGAATCCACGATATCTCTGTATTAGAAGCCGATACGGCCCCACAAAGCAAAAGAATTGATATTGATGCGAATATTGCCATTTTCATTACCATGTCCTCCTAACTAAAATCTGATGTACAAAAAGTGACCACCCTTCATTATAAAAGGCACTCTAATTATGAAACTTTGTTTGTTCAAAAAAAACACGTTTCATTAAATAGTGCCTGCAATCCTGCTTTATGATACGAAAATAATGAAAAAATCAAAATTTACAACAAAAAATGCCACGGTTAAACTTATTCGGCCATCCTGATTCGCCAAAAAATCAACGGCGGGGGGGGGTATTGTTTGTCGAATAGCTTTTAGCCATCCCGAACGCAGTCTATAGGGCATGCACTTTTCTTAATTCTACATTCTCAATTCTAAATTCTTTACTATCCTCCCGAATCGCACTTTCAGGCAATTTCGGCAAGGGCACTATTAATGCGTACGATGGCCTCATCGACTTCCGCAGTACTCTTTAAGCCTATCACAACCGCATCAACCAGGCCGGACTGCATCGTAAAACGTATGGACTTCTCACGATCCTCGGCTTTTGTAAAATCACCGTTCCCGATAATTTTCATTCCTATAATTCCGTGTCCATTTTGCCGCATAACCTTCACCTGTTTGAGCACATCAGGCAAATGAGACGAATCGCTCACAGCATTCCATGTCTCAGCCGGTGTATCCATATGCACTCCCTGTGGATTTATCCGCACCAGATTCACATCTATCCAATCCAGCTCGGCCGCCTTTGTCGTCGCGGGAAGTGAATGACAAGACACGCCATGTGCCCGGATAATCTTCCTGTCTTTGGCGTCCTCGAAGACATCCATCATCCGCTTGTGGTCATCCTCCCAGTTGGTCTTGACCATACAGTGACATAACAGGCTGTCGATATAATCAACACCTAATTCCGTACGATAGCGGTCCAGAACCTCACGAGGCTTCTCCGGCAAACCCGGCATCTTGGACTGTATAAACAGCTTCTCACGAGGAAGGCCCTTGATCGCCTCCCGAACCATTGTATGCGTTTTGTAGCTGTCGGCCGTATCGATATACGTAATCCCCTGATCATAAGCGTACCGTATCAGCCGGTTAAATCCGTCGGCCCCCAAAGCCCGCTGGATACTGCCGCCCTTACTGCCCGTTCCGATACCAAGCCGGCTAAGCTTAATTCCTGTCTTGCCCAAAGCTACCTGATCCACTGCCGTCAGCTTGCGACCCATGGCAAATGGCCCAATATTACACGATGACAACAACGCCGCTCCAGCTAATGCGGCCGTGCCCTTAATGAACTGACGCCGGGAAATGCTTTTTCCGCTCATAATGGATTCCTTTCATACAACTTTAAGCAACCATTGACCTGCTATACCCGCCGCATTCTGTAATGCGGCATAATCGAATATGATAACCGCTTCAAGTAGATATGGCAACCCCCGCTGATTTATCAAAATTTTTAGAAAGCATATTTTATAAAAAGCCATAGCGCAAAGAAAAAGCCGAGCCCTTCATTAAGGCCCGGCCTCAAACTCTCACTAAAAATAAAAAAGCGGTAGGGCGGTCGCTCTCATTCTTCGTAGCCCTGACTTTCACAGGACGAAGAACGGATGTACCACTAAATTCTAACTTCTAAATTTCTACTCCGTAAGATAATTATATTTATCTAACCGGAGCTTAACTCTCTATTGCCTGTGGTAGGGGGGCATGCTTTCCCAGTTCATTCCCAGTATTAGCTCACTTGCTTTTCTACCGGAAGCCGATGGGCCTATCCTGCGTAAAATAGTTTAAACTGAGTTTAATCGAAGGTAAAGGTACTACCATCGGTTTTGATCTGTGGATAATTTGAGGCAAAGTACTGTTAGTTTACATAAGGTTTCGGTCAATCTTACACAAACTTCCTCCTTTGCAGGACAAAGTAAGAAAAACCTATCACAACCAAATGAAGTGCGGCCGGAGCCGGAATGACACTCGGCTCAACGTACGTCTGGAAATAGGCGTCATAATCCTTCGTATCCCAGGTAGTACCAGTCCCAAGGTCGTCGTAAAACTGGCCTCCAGAATAGGGATTATTGTATGCTATGTGCCAAGACGCCGCATGATCAGAATCATCCTGTGAAATGAGGACAATCGCCAACTGATCGCCCACAGATACTGGGACAGACGAAGAACTAAAATCAACCGAATAAAGTGCAAAAGTAGTTGTCAAGACGGATGTGTTAAACTGGACAGAAGCAAGGGAATTCGCCGGCCAATCAGGTAATCCGCCCGTAGTGGTGCGCAATTCAACAGTAATATCATACGTTGGAGCCTCTTGATCGTAAATAAGGTCCAGAACAACACTGTCCAGAGTCCCTGCAATCCCAACCGTGAAAGTCTGGGCTAACTGACGGTTATTGTATATAGTTTCCATCAGATCATCGCTACCAAGATGCGATTGATCGAGAGTAGGCGATGCTAATGCATCAAGTGAAACTGCGGCCACTATCACTAAGAAAATCGGTATTACTCGCTTTACTAACATATCACTCCTCCTCAAAATTAACGGGCCTGTAATTCTATCCAACGTTGTCCGTTCAGCAAACTCTGCCTTGTAGCCGGATAGCATAAGAATGTCATGCCGTATCCCGTTCTTTTATTAGCAGACACAATAATAATTATACGAGTGACTCTATCTAAGTCAAGAAATATTTATCCTTTTTTGGTGATGTCCCCCCTATCGCAAAGTAAAAGTCCGAGCCCTTTATTAAGATCAGGCCATCAAAAAGCGGTAGGGCGACAGCTTTCATCCTTCGTAGCCCCGACTTTCTCAGAACCAAGAATGATTGCCCACCTATATTATCCCGGAAAGAACCAAAAGCATAGGGCGGCAAGCTCAAACTCGTTTGGGCGTGGTATAATACACTTTAGCAAAGTCGAAGGGCTAACTGGGTATGCAAGTCAATTTATTTCTCAGCGCAAAGGAAAAGGCTGACACCTTTCGGTACCGGCCTTTATAATTCCTGACAATAACCTACTCTCGCCCGTAAGGACTACCATCGGCCTGAGCGGGCTTAGCTTCTGAGTTCGCAATGGGATCAGGCGTTACCCCTCTATCAACTTCACTCCTGACGCTCCCGAAAATAATCAATCATCACTCGAACTCTCTACGTCTTCGTTTTTGGGAAAATGCTCTTTGAGTACCTCAATGCTCGCCTTTCTCACACAGTTCCGACGTAAAATTCTTTTAGCTACCTTAAAATCTCTGCGTTGGTCCCGGTTTACTCAGCTCGATGAATCAGGGTTGTATATGCCCAGTCCATCTTCTGCACACGATAGACGTCATTGCCTTTGAATAACACTACACGAGGCTAATATCCAACATTAACCACCAAGTCGATTCTTCGCGTTAGCCTGGGCCTCGATCAGATAACCCACTAGATGACCTCACCCCCGGCAAGAAGTCCTTCGTTTTCGTATGCCTTAACAGGCTGACTGAATTTATATCTGGCACTCTCAGAATCTATTAAGACATCCTCAAAGTATTTTTTGATTGTAAGTTCATAATTCACTGGTGGGGAGCCATAATTGGCGTCCGCCTCAAGCTGTTGAAAGCAAGAGGTGCATCCCGACAGAAGTGTTGCCATTGCCAATAGGCATATGCAGTTTGCGAATGTTCTCATAAACATATCACACTCTCCCTTTAGGTTTACAATGTTTGTAAAATCGTTATTATCGAAGACTACATTATGGTTCTATATCCAAAAAACAATCCCGCCATACTATTTCGACCTAAAATACTATCAAGTTTAACAAAATATCGGTAGGGCGGCCGCTCTCGTCCTTCATAGCCCTGACTTTTACAGAACCAAGAATGATTGCCACATCTATTTACCCCGGAAATTCAGCACTGTCCCATTAACTTGAGACTTCTTTAACATAAGCATTTTAACTATATGATGTTACAGCAATATACAA
>VRUK01000158.1 GCA_019456195.1 Planctomycetota bacterium
GATCTACCAAAATAATCGCAATAACAATTAGAAACATTTTCTTATTCCTCGTCATCTTTATATCCTTATTAAGTTGTGCAAACATAAAAAATAGGAACAGTTACGAATGGCGGTCCTTTGCTTTATTTGTTGAACGGTTTTTTCAACAGCCCCACTACCCTTATTTTTCTGTGGCTCCCGTTTAACAAATTAGGATTTGCCCCCTCATACCCTCTACCTGTCCTTTGATCTCGTTCTGTAAACGTCCTAATAGATCGTCGCTAGAGTAATCCTTGTGACATATGGTCATCCCTTCGAAATCTGAATCGCAAAACCACCAACAACGAACATCTTTGTCCTTTATGACCTCTTTAAGAACGGATTTATCAAGTAAATTCTTTTGTAAATACGTATCAACTTTATCCTCAACAGTTGAAATTCCCATAATCGTTGTACCATACGAATATTTAAACCCATCTGGTCCGGTCATGCGTTTGAAGTCATCGTAAAAATATTCAACACACAACCAGATTGAAGCCGTATCGAGTGTTTTAGTAAGCTTGCGCACTTCGCTCAAGTAGAAACGCTTGTCATTTCTAAAATCAAAAGGCAAGTATGGCCATAAGCTAAATATCTCACTTTTAGTAGCTTGCCCCGAAAAATATACTAACTCCACAGTCGTGTTTGACAGACCTGCAACAAAACGAAGAATTTCAACCCAGAGTTGACCAAAAGCATCAATTATAGGTTGAGAGTCTTGCCATTTTGGCGTGTCGCCAACAAATATCTTCATAGCGTGACTGGTTGGCTTGAAATGCGATTCGGACCGAATAGTGGGCTTGATAAATATACTAACAGTATCCCTGAAATAATCTATCGCATTTGAGTTTGCTGGAAGGTAGTATCTCTGTGCAATGGCCAATCTTTTATTACCTGAACTCAGTTCAACAGTAAGCTGATTTTCCTTAGCCATTCTTATCTTCTCCTAATTTAAATTCGAGAAAATAGGGACAGTAAATTTTCCCCTTTTTCTTTTTTTTTCACTCGCTTATGTTTACCCGATCCACAAGAACCGTCCAATAAGCGGATTATAGTACCGGGCGTGGTAGTAGTAAAGACCTGTTTTGAAATCGAATCTGCGAACGGTGAACATGTAGAATCGGTTTCAAAACTGCTTTCATCACGAGAACGAGCGAAATTTTCTCTTGCAAGGCTGAGGTTCAAAATCGCCGCAGGCGTAGCCAAAGCTACATCGAGGACAAATTTTGTGCCGACAACGCCAGCAGTGGAAATTTCTGCCGTTCGCAGTAAAAATGAATTTTTAGAGGTTCCCTTATATTAACAAATCATCGTAAAGCATTCTGCGTCTGTGCAGCCATGTAGCAGAATAGACCCGAATTTACAAAATCCACGGGCTGCGCATCGGCCTCTTCACAAGACCTTGCGCCTCGCGATCATCCACGAACCGCCAGCGTTTCGGGTCCCACTTCAGGGGACGATTCAAACGAGTGACAATCTCTCCAAGGAGGCATATCGTCACCGAGCTGCACCCAATCTCAACATCGCAGATGGGACGCTTGCGGCTGCGAACGCAATCCAGAAAGTCCTGTTTATGATCTCTGCTCTCGTAGAGGTGCTCATCATTGGGCTTCATCCTGAGACTTAACAGGCTATCGGATGATGCCCATATCCTGCCGCGGCTTACCCCGACCCAGCCCTTGTCTCCAATAAACTGAACATCACCTTCATGCGGACCGCGCTGCTTGATAAGCGGAATCCCATTAGCATATCGGAAAGTAAGACCATCGGCACTTTCGCCTGAGCCCGGTATTATCTCAACAGGGCCATTGCCATCCATGCCCATACCCCATTGGGCAATATCAAAATGATGGGCCCCCCAATCACTCATATGACCGGCGGAATATTCACGCCACGAACGCCACGCAGTGCCGAAGCAGTCATAACTGCCGCTTACTCGTTTTGGGTGATACGTTGCTTGCGGAGCCGAACCCAGCCACATATCAAAATCAAAGCCCTCCGGCACAGGCTCACCTCCGAAAGGACACGGACGCGAGATACCGCGTACCTTTGCATATACCTCTTTAAGCTCACCAATATACCCGTTTCTGGCAAGTTCACAGGCGTGGCGGAAACGACGGTCCGAACGTTGCTGGCTGCCGGTCTGGAAAATCCGACTATACCTTCGCACGGCCTTTACCATCTCACGTGCTTCGAATATCGTTCGAGCCATAGGCTTTTCGCTATACATATCCAGACCTGCTTTCGCTGCCGCAACCGCCGCAAGGGCATGCCAGTGGTCCGGCAGGGAGATAATGACCGCATCCATGTCTTTATGTTGAAGAAATTCACGGAAGTCGCTGTATCCCTTGATGCCCTTATACGAAGCCAATCCCTTCTTCTTGGCATACATGTCCTCTACAACCTTAATATTAGGTTCACGACCGGCCATGCGATTTCCCGCATAGTTTGTCCCTCCGGGATTTACATCACAAACAGCCACGGCCTGAACATCCGATTTGCCTGTAAAGGATCTCACATGACCCGAACCCTGGCTGCCTGTACCCCAGTATCCGATTACAATCTTCTCAGACGGATTCACTCCATCCGCTCCAAGCGACGAGGCCGGTATAAAATAAGGAACAGCCACAGTCCCCGCCACAATAGCAGATTTCTTCAGAAAACCACGCCGCGTTAATGAATGACGCTTCATTCTCAAAAACCTCCATTATACAATCTAAACAGTTAATACTTCGATTATCACAAGTCACTGCTCTTATACAATGGCTTACTTGGCTTTATCCAATACCTGCCTTGCGCGACGAGTTACATTTCTATTATTAGTAGCTTTTAATACCTTTCCTATCGCCTCGGCAACTTCGTCTGGATTTTGCAGGACTATCTTATCACAAATCCCCACGACTGCGAAGCAAGCCTCGTTCCTGACTGATGAGTCACCCATGTACGTCATTGCCATTGACAGTGCCTCAGTCGCAGGCACCGTGCCCAGCACACCAAGCAGAAGCTTCTTTTCTTCGTTGCGCTGAATCAACGCAGTCGCCTGCCTGCACATCTCAAGTTTCTTCTCGGTTGAAAGGCTCTCATCTCGAACCAGGTTTATATATCCGCGTAAAGTCGCAGTCTTTCGAGATAAAGACGGCGATTCCTTGGCCAATGCGAGCAAATGGGGCGCTGCATCCGCCGTTTTCCATGCGCAAAGCGCGCTGATAGCGGCTTCACGGACCGCTTCATTGGAATTTGTAACTTCAGCTCGTACTGCCACAAGAGCGTTCGAGCTCCCAATGACGCCGAGAACATGCAGCAAGGCACACTTTTGCAAAGGTTGGACCCGGCCCAGCAAACCGGTAAGCTTCGTAGTGTATGATTCAGGATTATCAGCTTTCATACAGATAGCACTCAAAGCCCGCTCAACAACATCCAGATCTTGTGAACTCTTAAACTTAATAAGCAGATCGAGCAGTGCCGGCAATTCGGTAAGACTGCCCAGCTCGCCCACTTTTCTAAGCGCAGACGAACGGATTTTCTGGTCGTTGTCAGCGGCGGCTTTCAACAAGGCAGGAATACTTGAGGTCATCCGCCGACGACTGATCAGTTCGAGCGCAGTTAGACGTCGGCTCCCCTGGCGGCTATTGAGCATCTCTGTTACAGCCTGATCCGCATGATGGCCGGGCACCGAAGCTAAGCTTTCCTGTGCAGCCTGCGAAATCTCACTATCGCCGTCGTTCAGCAATTCCACCAGCACAGGTACTGCCGAAGCATCGGCAATTTCCGACATAGACTGGATAGCAGCAATGCGAACAGATTTTGCACCGCTCCTGGCTAAAGCGAACAACGCAGGGCAAGCCGACGCATCGCCGCGCTTCCCGAGTGTCTGGATTACCAGAATTTGATTGTCGGATGGAAGCTTATTTATCTCAGCGGTCAATGCCTTGGTCACCCCGGAACCGGTCAATTCCTGAGCAGTCTGTACGGCCGCAGAGAACAAAATGTAGTCGTCGCTGCGCAAGTACTGTCGCAGCAATCCCAGGCCGCCGCTGCTACGGGCCAGGATTGCACCTCGCAATGCTCCCGCACGAACCTGATGCGGCAAATCCAACTCACGCATTTGGTCGTAAATAGCAACTGCCTCTCTGCGTTTGTCCTGCCTCGCAAGGTTTTCGGCGCAGCGGAACAAACCTTCACATACTGCAAGCCGATTTTCGTCGGACGTATGTTCAAGAGCAGTCGTAAGGATTTCAGATGCCGCCGAGTTACCGATTTTGCCTAATGCCCTGACTATCGCCGAAGTTACGTCGTCACCTAAATCATGCTGCATAAGCATTTCCTTCAACGGCTCTACAGCCTTGACATCGCGGCGTACACCGATACTGCCGATTACACCAACCAGCGGCCGGCCTTTGAGTTTGCCAAGCGCTTCGCGAAAAGCCTCGTCCACCGCCGCCTCAGGAATCGGCTCCAGCCCGTAGCGGGCCATATGCGAGAGTTGCTCATCGCCGAGCAGCGCAACTAATGGCGCAATTGCTTCTTTAGTCCCAACAATACTCAGCAAACGGCACGCGTCCATCTTTTCCTTGAGTTGCGCATCCGATTTGAGAACAGCAACAAGTTTGTCCACCTCCTGCTTGGTCGCAGGCACAACTGTTTGTCCGAACGTCTGGACCCCGCAGGCAAGCAGCAGGGAAATGATAAGCATATATTTTATTTTTGACTTTAACATATCTTGGTCTCCTTCCGGGTTTATATAATCCACGGCTCACGCATCGCACGGCTGCGCATGCGATTGGCTTCAGGGTCGTTAATGAACTCTTCTTTAACAGGGTCATATTTCAAGTCGCGCTTTAGCCACATACAGATATTGGCCGCGTGCACCGCAGTCATGGTTCGGTGCATCACTACCGGATTGGCCACCGTCTGGCGCCGCGACTTAACGCAATCTAAGAAGTTGCGTACATGGCTCATCGGTCGCCCCGTACGGGCAATATAATCATAAACCAGCTTCCTGAAGTCATCTACCATAGCAGGCGAAGAAACATCCGGTTTCGAATAACCGTCTGCCGCGGCCACCCACCCCCGGGTACCCTCAAAGCGAACACCACACGAACCATGCCAGTATTCCTTGTCCATATCGCGTTCAAGGATCATCTTTATACCGTTGGCAAACTTAGTCACCATCCCGTCGCCGCTTTCGTTTTTCACATATCCGTATTCGACAGGCGAAGTGTCTACCGCACCAATGGCCACCTGGCACGATGCGAATGTATGAGCACCCCATTCGCCAATGCAGCTTGTATGGAAATCATAGTGACCCCGCCAGCCGCCGCGGGTGTATTCGGGATTGTAAGGCCTCCACGGACATGGGCCAAGCCACTGGTCCCAGTCCACCTCTTCCTTCGGTGGCAGGGGTTGGCCGGGCAGCCAGTCGTGTCTCATTTCAGCCGCATCCCACGGGGCGATATGTGCACGAACAGTGTGTACTTCCCCGAGTCGGCCGGTTCGAACCATTTCGTTGCAAAAAGTGAAATTACCTTCGCTCAGCCGCTGCGTACCGGTTTGATAGATGCGTCGATAGCGTTTTGCCGTTTCCACCACCGCCTGGCCTTCCGCTATAGTCATGGCCGATGGCTTTTCGGAATATACATCCTTGCCCGCCCTCATCGCCATTATGGAAGCCAGAGCATGCCAGCGGTCGCCGGTGGTAACCAGCAGTGCATCTATGTCCGTACGTTCAGCCAAAAACTCCGGCGTATTGTGATATATTTTGCAGTCCTTGTTACCGTATCGAGTATCCACTATTTGCTTAACTTTTTCGGCACGGCTCCTCTGGGGGTCGCAAACTGCGACAAATTGCACATCCGACTCCGGCAGCATCCACCGCAGGTCATGCGAGCCGCGGTTACCAACACCGATACCACCTAAGACAATACGCTCACTTGCCGGCACTTTTCCGTCTTTGCCAAGGGCAGTCGAGTTAATGATCGTCGGCACGGCCATTAGCCCTCCAACCGTTTTCGCGGCACCTCGAATGAACTGGCGCCTGCTTAACTGTTTCTTTTTTGCTCGCCTCATGGGTTGCCTCCTACTTCAAATAGTTAAAAGATTTCTACATGCAAACACATATAAAACTCAGGCTCTCAATCGCCAGGCCGAATTATCTTACCCTGCGAAATTGCCAATCCGGAATTCTATCAGAACCACAAACCAATAACAATATATTTCAATAAATTATCCATTAAAAAGCCTTACCTTCGATATTCGAAATTCCTTGTTGAATATTCGATATTTCTTTTGCTTTTCTGTTTTTTCTCTGTTACTTTTCCCCTAAAGGCGTCACGCAGACATCTTGAAGAGTGCTGCGAAATCAGAGATACGAAAGTGTTAGGCGTTTTACACAGACGGTATAATCATTGTTATACGGAAACCATATACATAGTTAGACCGCAGAGGATTTGTTTCTATGACCAGCTCGCCCGCATTACAAGAACGTGCGCAGTCCCGCGCCGAGGAAATCGCCAACAGCGTTAGCCACGGCGTAGCCTTCCTGACGGCAGTCGCTGTCTCTCCGGTTCTTATATTCTCTGCGGCTCAGCGCAACAGCCCGGCTGGAATTGCCGGCGCGAGCGTCTTCGCGTTCACGATGATGATGCTTTACACCACATCGGCGTTTTACCACATATTGCCGGAGAGTAAGGCCAAACGGATATTCCATATTCTTGACCACAGCGCCATCTACCTACTGATAGCAGGCACATATACCCCGTTCACGCTTGGCGTACTTCGAGGCTCCTGGGGCTGGACTCTGTTTGGACTCGTTTGGGGCATAGCTGTTGTGGGTGTCGTTCTAAAGTCTATCGGGGGTGTAAAGTACAAAAAGCTCTCAATACTTTTATATCTTGCCATGGGCTGGCTCATGATAATTGCCATAAAGCCCCTGCGGCTAAATATGCCATCGCGGGGGCTTTTTTGGTTGGTGGCAGGGGGCCTCGCCTACACAGCGGGGGTGGGGTTTTACGCGGCCAAGCGGATTCCCTATGCGCACTTCGTTTGGCACCTGTTCGTTATCGCCGGCACCGCATGTCACTTCATCGCCGTACTAAAATACGCCGCCTAAACAAGACTAATTCACTAATCCTCTCCCCTTCTTCATCCTGAGCGGAGACGAAGGATGAGCGGAGACGAAGGATGAGCGCAGCCGAAGGATCTATTTAAAATAATTGTCATTGCGAGCACCTCACCTGATTCTCAGGATGTATGCAAAATAAAATATGCAAAGAATGTCATTGCGAAGGAGCGAAGCGACTGCGGCAATCTCAATCTTTACAATATGAAAAACGTTTATTTGCTTAGGAGGAGGCCGTAGAGTTTATCCCCGGATTTGTCATTCCTGTAAAAACTCCGAATCCATTTCCTTGTCATTTCGACCGGAGTGAGCCAAGCGAACGTAGTGGAGAAATCTGGCACACGAAATTACATGTGTACACGTATTAAAAGGCAAGCCAACGACTCTGAAATCTTTAAAAAGTAGGGGCAATCCCATCTGGTTGCCCTAATATCCTTTCCAATTAACTAATTCTCTGTAAGCGTCCGGCGAAGTACACCTGCAACGCCAGGGGTTAATGTAAATCAATTCTCAGCAATCGACTCCCACCACAGTCTGGGATAGTTCTTCCCTTCAAGAATCCACCAGATGTATTCCGTACCAATAGTGGAAATCCCCGATACGAATTAGAGTACTTAGCCTGATGGCCAAAACAGGTTCTGCCCTGATTGACAGAAATATCGATCTCTATATTATGTACGTTGGTTCGTATTATCGAGAAAGAATGTTTGCGAGTGGCAAACAAGCATGAATTCACAGCCTATATGTGAATTTGTAAAGAGTTTGGTGCAAAATACAGGTATAAATTTAACAAAGGAGTAAATTATGAACTGGAGATCAACGTTTTTCAATTTTCGACCCGGTGGTATTTCGAACATCCTTGGCATGGGTCTATTTCTGTTGCTCTTATTCAATCCAAATTCACAATCTGCATCTGCGCAGATATGTACGGGTGATATTTTGCTTCGCTCACAAACTGATATAGACAACTTTAGTTGTCAAAGTGTGACTGGGAATTTGCAAATTCAGGAAGAAATCGCCGGGGATATTACTAACCTTGACGGTTTAGCAAATCTGACCTCGGTCAGGGGAACTATGTGGGTTCAGTCTAATGATGCGCTGACCAATGTTGATGGCTTAGCGAACCTCTCCTCGGTCGGTGGAGATTTTTATGTTAAAGATAATGGTGCACTGACCAATATCGATGGGTTATCAAACCTCTCCTCGGCTCGTAGTTTGTCTATTTGGCGCAACGATGCGCTGACCAATATCGATGGGTTAGCGAACCTCTCCTCGGTTGGTAGTTTGTCTATTTTCGACAATGGTGCGCTGACCACTATTGATGGATTAGCGAACCTGACCTCGGTTGGTAGGTTGGTTATTAACCAAAATGATGCGCTGACCAATATCGATGCGTTAGCGAACCTCTCCTCGGTCGGTAGTGCTTCGTCTATTGAAGGCAACGATGCGCTGACCAATATTGACGGTTTAGCAAATCTGACCTCGGTTGGTAGTTTGTCTATTTCCAACAATGGTGCACTGACCAATATCGATGGTTTAGCAAACCTCTCCTCCTCGGTCAGTGGTTTGCGGATTCAGTCTAATGATGCACTGACCAATATCGATGGCTTAGCGAACCTCTCCTCGGTCGGTTATACTTTGTGGGTTCAGTCTAATGATGCGCTGACCAATGTTGATGGCTTAGCGAACCTGACCTCGGTTGGTGGTTCCTCGTTTGGTGGTAGTTTGTATATTTCCCGCAACGATGCACTGACCAATGTCGATGGATTAGCGAACATCTCCTCGGTTGGTAGAGATTTGTGGGTTTATTTAAATGGTGCGCTGACTCGTTGCTGCGGCCTTTACCCACTGCTTACTTCCGGCACAATTGGCGGTTCCACTCAGATATATGGCAACGGTGGTGGATGCACTGTGGCTGATATAACGACTAGCACAGCCTGCGCTGCGGAAGACCGTATTCAGACTTTACGCGAACAGGTTGACCAGCTTGTCAACACAAATGTGTTGAATACCGGCCAGGGACAGGGCTTAACGAATAAACTGAAATCGGCATCAAAACAGCTTGAGAAGGGTAACACGGCCGCTGTGCTGAATAAATTGAATGAATTTATCGCTCAGGTCATTGATTTTGCCAGCGATGGCATTTTAACACCGCAACAGGCGGAACCCTTGTTTAACGCCGCCAATGATATTATAGACCTAATCAATTCAGCTACCTGACACTTTGAGATTAGATAAGCGCAACTTGTTTGCACACCGTTTGACTAAATTACGTGGGCTTGCCCCACCAATGTCATTGCGAAGGAGCGAAGCGACTGCGGCAATCTCAAGCCTTACAATATGAAAAACGTTTATTTTCTTAGGAGCGCAGAGTGGTAATCTTCATTAAAATATTCATTCATCATTAATCATTCAAAAGGGTGGCACCTTCAAACTTGTTTGGAGGTGGGAAGGTTCCACAACTCTACATTCATTGTTCGATATTCGATACTTCCTCTCTTCATCTACAATTCAAGGGCTTTTAATTACATACAAATCCCAGGATTTTAAGTCAATTTCTCCTTGCTTTGACTCTCTTTATCTGTATATAATTATATTTGAAATCAAAGGCGGGTTTGTGCGAAAACCAAATCTAAGCCTTAGTGAAACAATGTCATTGCATTCTAAGCGTTTGTTCAAAACCGAAAAAGCAGATTAACAAAGGAGTGAAGAATATGCTTACAATAAAAAAGGAGATGCGGTCTAAGCTTGTCTGGTGTTTTTGGGGCGTTTTCGTAGGCTATTTGCATGGGACTATCCTGCAACTCTGGCATGTACCATATCGAGGATTTCCGTATCAATAGAGGAGAGAAAATGAGAAAACAATTACTTAACCTTTTATTGTGCGTTTCAATCTTTCTGGCCGGTTGAACATCTACCGAATAGGCAATGCGCAGGGCCAACGATAGATTTGTCGGCAGGAATGCAGCCTTGAACTAAGGAGCTATCTCAGTGAAGAGAAAAAAGCAAGAAATCAATAGTATCGAATCCCGTTTTTTGCCTTGGGACATGCTGTACTTTGTTATATGGTTCGGTGTGTTATCAGGCCTTGCTGAGGTCGCCTTACCGCAGATGAATCAACTCATTGGGGGCAGGATTGTATTTCTACGTAGTCACACAATATGGATGTCCCCGTTAGCCAATGTGGCTGTTCTTGTTATCGTAGGTCTGATCACACTCCCGCTGCTGCTGCGTCTTTCCCGGCCGATGGCAGTCCGGATTGCATTTATCGTGTTGGCTTCGGTGGTTTTCTTAAACGTTCTGGTACTTGAATTTGCAAGACTTTCGCGGATTCACTTTGCAGCTAAGATGATCCTGGCTGTTGGCCTGGCGGTTGTTCTGCAGCGTTTTATAGCTCGACGAACATCTGGTTTCGAGCGATTTGTACGGCGCTCAACGATTGATCTTTTGTTGCTTGTGCTGGTTTTGACAGTGGCCGTAGGTAGCTGGCGGCATTTTCAGGAACGCAGGATCATTACGGATCTGCCCGATTCTCCACCGGCGGCTCCCAATGTTCTGCTGGTCGTTCTGGACACGGTACGCGCAGAAAGTTT
>VRUK01000159.1 GCA_019456195.1 Planctomycetota bacterium
TACAACTGTAGAGAACTCTCTACAAATCACCCCTTTTTATGCAAAACAAACCCAATTTTGGAAATGACAAAATGAACATAACTTTAGACATGACAAGCAATTACATGATTTCATCCCGCTCACCGGGGCCAAAAAACAAACCCAATTCAAACCCAATAAAGCCAAAAACAAACCCAATTAACCCAAAACAAAGCCAATTCAAACCCAATCAAAGCCAATTACCAAATACCGCAGCCCGGCCGCAGCGGCCAATAAACTTTCTTTTGTTTTTCTTTCTTAACCTCGTGTGCGGTTATGCCGATAAAAACGTCTGGAAGTTTTGCAACAACTTTCTAATAAGTTGTAAAACGAAAAAATTGGATGTTTTGAGTATTTTAACTAAGTAAGGAGATTAAGATGGGCATTCAGGATTGGTCGGAAGATATTATTCTCGTGGACCTGCCCCAGGAGCCGGAGGTCGGCGAAGAGCTTAAGACGGTTACGGAAATGGTGCGTGACAGGGGCGATTGTGACGTCGTAATAGACTTTTCAGGCGTCGATATTGTAACCTCATCGAGCCTGTCGAAGATGCTGAAGCTTCGCAAGATGCTGACCGATTGCGGCCATCAGCTTGTATTTTGTAGCGTCGCCCCGGCTACCAGAGGTATCTTCATGGTAACCGGCCTTGACGGGATTTTTGAGTTTGCCGATGACAAGTTTGTTGCCCTGGCAGGCTTACAGATGGTAAGTTAATAAGTAAGCCCGGTGCTCATTTTTCAAAATGTATGAGAATGGGAGCTTTACAGCCGGGCCGTGCTTTGTTAATATAAGGACTTCTCTGTTGAGCCGGCTACCCCTGCTCTTGCTTTCTACGGAAAGCGCTGGGGTAATCTGCTCGCAGGGTTCTTATTAGAAGCAGGTAGCGATTAGTATGGAAAAAGAAACTCTGCAGCAAATAGAGCAGACAATAGGTTACGAGTTTTCCGACAAAAAGCTTTTAGCCAAAGCATTTACACATTCCTCTGCGGTCGATAATCGTGTTTTAAGCAACGAAAGACTGGAGTTCCTCGGCGATTCCATTTTGGCTATTGTTATATGCCAAACACTATTCGAGCGGTTTCCGAACTATCTTGAGGGCGACTTAACGAAAATCAAGAGTATGATTGTTTCCCGCGGGACATGCTCGAAGGTTTCGAGGCGGCTCGGACTTCAAAAGTTTCTAAAGGTTGGCAAGGGGATGGTATCGAGCCGTGCATTGAGCGGCTCTCTTGCCGCAGGTGTGATAGAGACCGCTATCGGCGCGATTTATATTGACGGCGGATTAGAGGCGGCACAAAATTTTATCATGAAAGTTTTTGGCTCCTTAATCGACAGGGCTGATGCCGAGCAGGCCCAGGGCAACTTTAAGTCGCTGCTCCAGCAGCATGCCCAGGAAAAGTTTAATGTTACGCCTGTCTATTTGCTGCTTGATGAAAAGGGGCCCGATCACAATAAGTGTTTTGAGCTGGGTGTGGTTATCGATAACCATCATTTCCCGAGCGCATGGGGGACGAACAAGAAAGAAGCCGAGCAAAAAGCCGCTTTCAACGCTCTTGTCGAATTAAGAGTGCTTGAAGAATCCTCTGAAGACGACGATGAATAATTCAGCGGCATTCCTGAGGTGATGATTTCCCCGTTTTTGCATCCGCCGGATGTCTGTCGATATTGAAAAGCGCATTAGTTTGTCTTGCGGGGAGTTACTCTATGACCAGCCACGCAATGGAATACAGGACTAATGCTGTTGCGAACATAAAAATAACGATTGAACCAAACAGGATCACAGATTCTTTGAGGAAGTTGGCGATTTTTATTTCCGGCAGCTTTGTGGCTTTATAGACGATAGCTATCGATGCGACCAAAGGCAGCAGCCAGAGCATCGATTGCGGGTCTGTCGTGATTTTTTCCGGCATGGTAAAAGTCGCCATTACCAGAGAGTATGTTATGGACATTCTGAGTCTCCGGCGGTTTCTATTTTGCACAGATGAGCCAGATAGACGGCGTTGACAATGCACAGAAGGTTAAGCAAGCCCGCGATGCTGGTGTATATCTGCCCTATTTCGTTCGGTTTTCCAAAGACGGCATAGTCTCCCGTTTTTGCCAGGTACCCCAGGGCCGCCACTATCGGCGAATTCATAATTTGTGCCACGTACCAGGGCTTTGCGCCACTGGGATTAATAATTCCTATTGAGCCAACGTATAAGCCTGCACAGAATGTCAGGATAATAGTTACTGAAATAATGAACGCGCGTTTATTTTCTTTTATCATCAGGTGTCCGGCCCCCGGTATCAGCCAGGCGAGCAGACCGACGGTCAGCAGAAAGATGGTGTGGTTTTCTTTCGGGCGCGGTTCGGTCACGATGCCGTCTCCGATTCTTCGGGCGTTTCTGTATCTTCGGTTTCTTCCGGCTTGAAGTTCATACGCTTTAAGATATTTTCGGGATTAAAATGTACGGCCACCATACTTTCGGATTGAACATAATTTTCTGTTTGTAATCGCATCGCTTTGATTTTTTCGTACTCCTGGAGGCTGATACGTTGAACAGAAAGATTTTTTATACAATAGAAGCTCATATCCGGCTTGAACTCCATCAGCAGAGGGACGGTGTCAACGGAGCTGCTGTCCTGCGGTATGAGTGAATATAGCTTCTCTATGAATCGCTGCTGTTTCCTGCGCCCGCTCAAAAAGAGCGGTGCCGCGGGGTTGCCTGCACTTTGCGCGGCCATAGTTTGTAATGCCGCTTTTGATACTCTTCTCATGCCGGTGAGATTCTGCAGTTTGAACGGTCCGGTAACGTTTTCGGATGTGTCGGGATCGTTCGGGTCGCCGGTGGCTTCCTTGGCGTACAGCTCATTAAATTTATCAATTGTGCTGTCCCAGCCGTCCGTAGCCACCAGGATGATAAATTCTTCGGCCTTGCTTTTTGCAGTTTCCATTGCAGCAAGTTTCTTTAAGTCTTCCGTAACTTTTTCTCTTACCGAATAGACATTTTCCGCATCGTCTTTGGCATCTGTCTCGAAAGTAAGAGATTTTGTACTAAAGGTCTGGCCGATGCTTTGCGGCTCGGCGGCTTTGGCGGTTTTTATTACCCGAACAAGGGCCAATATTTGTCCCGAAGTGTCCTTAAAACCGCTCCATGGTGAGCCCCAAAGGTCTTTGAGCGGCCCGATATTCTGATACATTCCGGACTTGGCCACATCAAATGGCCCAAGCTCGCTGGCGGTTAAATCATCGACGGCAAAGACAATCTGGGACAATGAGATCGGATTTTTACCGAAGCCCTCTACATACAGCCGTGCAAGATATTCATTCTTTTGCATATCTTCGGGGCTGAGCTGACCGGTTTTGCCTGCGTATATTTTTAAGTTGTGCTTTTTGCCTAATTGCTCGGCGGTGGTTCCATAGTCGCCGGCCATCTCCTTAAGCTTTTCGATTGTGAATTTCGCAGGCTCTGTGCCTGTTTCATCCAAAGGCGGGTCGGTATTTGTTTTGGCCTCCTGGAGTATCCTGTTTGCTTCTGCGTTTATTTTGTTTTTCAGGAGCTGTTGTGCAATATCATCTATGACCTCGGCATAGCTTTTAGTTTGATCTTTCATCGGTGAGTTCGGGTCGTTCGGGTCGATTTGCACCTGCTCAGTGAAGGATTGCAGTCTGTTCCTGTTGTAATAATCTTCCTTTTCCTGGTTGGTGGGCGCACTTACCAGAGGAGCAACATCATCGAGCCTGACGGCTATGTATTCAAGCTGAACTCTGTCCGGCAGCCTGTACCCGAAGCCGCAGGGATTTTCGTTGCTCACGTCACCGGCGACGAATTTCTTGTATTTGTCGAAATGTGCCTGCTCGGCGCCTGGCGTCGGGGCCTCGATGGTCGAAGTGAATACGGAAGATTCGAATTCCACCAGGTTAGCGCTAATGCTTTCACGTTCGATGGCGACGGCCTGAGTTATCTGTGAGCTTGTAATATCTTCGTTAGAGCAAATCATCTGGGCGTACTGCATTATTGCCAGTAATTCGCCGAATATTTCCAGCAGACGCTGCTCTGGCAGGCCGTACTGGTTCATTATATCCAGGATTATCTGCGAATATTTCCGGCCGTTATACATCTGTGGTAATACTTTTCCGAGAAGTTCGCCGGTCTGCTCGTTCGAGACCATGATACCCGAGGACTTCGCTTCGTCTTTGAGCAGCATCCAGTATATGCTGGACGGCACCGAGCGTCTGTATAAATCATTGATTTGTTTGTCGCTGATTCTGTACCGGTATTGTCTGATGGTTTGCTTGATATGGTTAAGAAGTGCCGGGCTGGTCCGCTGCTCTGTAAACAGCAACTCGCCCAGCATGATCCCACGCAGGTCCTGGTTTTGCAGCAGGGCGTCAGCTCGAAGTGCCCTGAGTATATCCAGCTCCCGGCGTGCATCGGTTAAGCTTTGGCGCGTTATTTTCCTGTTGCCTTCAAAGTAAGCTATTGTGTTGTGCAGCCCTGTTGCTCTTCGGCTAAGCTGCTGCAGCAGTGTGCCGCCGCCGATAAAGCCGAACAATATCACGATGACCACAACGGCCATCACTTTGGTGTTGTTTTTCCTGAACCACCTGACTAAACTCATATATGCTACTCCAAATAAATTTTATAAAACTTCGTCAGTTTAACAAACAAAGAAGACAATGCAAGAAAAATAGCTCATCGAGGATTGCTAAAAACCGTTTTGACAGCAGTTTATACAAATAGTTTGAATTTTGCTACTAATACTATTATCATTGCAAAGCATTATGGACAAGCAAAATAAATATAATAAATCTCATGCGGCGTTTTCTGACGCTTGCGAATGTCTGCCCGGCGGTGTGAATTCTCCTGTTCGTGCGTTCGGTGGTGTGGATGAGGACCCTCTTTTCATTGATAGTGCAACCGGATCGAAAATCCGCGATATAGACGGCAATGAATATATCGACTACGTCGGCTCGTGGGGGCCTATGATACTCGGGCACGCCCATCCTGATGTTTTGAAGGCAGTTATGGCCGCGGCGCAAAAGGGCACGTCTTTCGGCGCTCCGACATTGGCCGAGACCGCGCTGGCCGGAAAAATAATCGGCGCCTTCGATTCTATCGAGAAGGTTCGTCTTGTAAGCAGCGGCACGGAGGCGGTAATGAGTGCTATCCGGCTGGCACGCGGCTATACGAAAAAGGACCTGATAATCAAGATGGTCGGCTGCTATCACGGGCACAGCGATTCCCTGCTGGTGGCCGCCGGCTCAGGATTGGCAGAAGGCGCCATCGCGTCCAGTCCCGGCGTGCCGGATTCGATTGCAAAGATGACCATCATAATCGACTATAACGATATCGCCGCGGCAACAAAGGCATTCGAGGTCTATAAGGGCAAAATCGCGGCGGTCCTGGTTGAGCCTGTAGCTGCCAATATGGGTGTCGTGCCGCCAGCTGATGGATACCTGCGGACGCTTCGGGATTTATGCGATAAGGAAGGGTCGCTTCTGATATTCGACGAGGTGATAACCGGCTTTCGCGTGGCGCTCGGCGGGGCGCAACAGCTTTTCGGCGTTAAGGCTGATATGACCTGTCTGGGTAAAATCATAGGCGGCGGACTGCCTGTGGGGGCTTTTGGAGGCAGGGCGGATATTATGGACATGCTCGCCCCGGTCGGGCCGGTCTATCAGGCGGGGACACTTTCGGGTAATCCGTTGGCCACAGCGGCTGCAATTGCGACAATTGATATACTCGTGCAGAAGGGCACTTATGAAAAGCTCGAATCTTCGGCGGCCATGTTAGAAGCCGGTCTTGCCGATGCGGCTAAAGAGGCCGGCGTTGATGTTACCTTTAATCGCGTCGGCTCGATTATGAGCTGTTTCTTCACCGACAAAAAAACACAAAACTTTGCCGATGTTCAGTCAACCGATATAAAACGGTTCAAGAAATTCTTTTCTTCGATGTTGGCCCGCGGGATTTATCTTGCCCCGAGTGCTTACGAGGCGATGTTCGTTTCATTGGCCCACAGCAGTTCTGACATTGAAAAGACCATCGAGGCGGCTAAAAAAAGTTTCCAAAAAATAAGTGGTTAGAAGTTGTTTCAAAACTCAATTTCTACTACGAACGGCTGCAATAATTATGAGTCCTATCACAATGACCGCGGCCACAACGGAAATGATAATTATAAGGCCGAGCTCTGATATTTCTGACTTTTTAGGTTTTAGAGGGCCTTTATTTTTGAGATTGTTGTCGGCACTTACAGCCGGCTCTTTTTTGCCAGAGGCAGGGACAACTGTATTATTACATTTCGGGCATTGTATTTCCTGGCCGTCGAGAGTCTCGGGGACAGCGTTTTCATTGCCGCAGTTTTGGCAGATGATTTTTATCCTGCCGGAATCGTCAACTACAACACCGACACAGTTGCACTTAGGGCACTTAATCCGCTGGCCTTCGTACTGGTCTTGAACACTGAATGTATGACCACAGTTTATACAGGAAAACCCAATCATAGTAGTACTTCCAAAATGATTTGCTTTTGTTGTCCTATTTTCTGAACATACATCATAGCTAACCTTACTTTCCCGCAATTCTATACTATCAAATTTCTGTATATTTGTCATCCGCTTCTTGGCAAATCCAGGCTGGCAGGATATAATTACCGATTGGTTATTGATAACCTCACTATTTACTGCATTAAGAACATTTAGTTGGAGGGCGCATAGATGTGTAAAGGGATTTACAGAGTCATTGTAGTTTTATTGTTTTCGGTACTGTTTGCACAGGCCGCAACTGCGGAGGTAGATTTCTACATTTCGCCGTCGGGTGATGATTCAGCCTCGGGGGGCCGGAGCAGACCGTTTGCAACCCTTGCGAAGGCTCGCGATGCCATCCGCGAGCTTAAAGAGGCGGGCGATTTGCCCGGAGGCGGTATTACGGTCCACATCCGCGCCGGTGTTTATCCTCTGACGGAAAGTTTTAAGCTAACCGACAGAGACAGCGGCACCGAAAGCTCGCCGATTGTTTACCGAGCGTATAAGGATGAAGAAGTACGGCTGATAGGCGGTAAAGGGATTGACGGATTTAAGCCGATTACCGACCCGGCCATTCTAAAAAGAATCGACCAAAAGTATCACGATAAAATATTGCAGACCGACCTGAAGGCGCAGGGGATTACGGATTTCGGTAAGGTTTCGCCGAAAAGATTCGGCGGGCCCGCCCATTCGACCGGCCTGGAGCTTTTCTTTGAGGATAAGCCTATGACGTTGGCGCGGTGGCCGAATGAGGGATTTGTGAAAATCACTGCCCTGGTTGAACCCGGCACTGTCAACGTCAGGGGTACAAAGGGCAGCAAGACCGGCAAGTTCATGTACGAAGGCGACAGACCTAAACGCTGGATTGGGGAAAACGATGTGTGGGTGCACGGCTACTGTTTCTGGGACTGGTCCGACGAACGTCAGCAGGTCGAATCAATCGATACAGATAAACGCATTATTTCCGTAAAGCCGTCGTACCATAACTACGGTTATCGTGTCGGTCAATGGTTCTACGGTTTGAATATTCTGGCGGAGCTTGACAGGCCCGGCGAGTGGTACCTTGACAGGGAAACGGGTATCCTTTACTTCTGGCCGCCAAAGCAAATAGATAAAGGTCGTGCAGTCGTTTCCGTACTGAATACACTTGTGGAAATGTCAGGCGTTTCGCATGTTGCAATTCAGGGTATGATTTTCGAGACGGCCCGCGGTACGGCAGTGGTGATGAGCAACTGCGAAGACACGCAAATCTCCGGTTGCATACTGCGCAACCTCGGAGGCTCAGCGGTGCAGGTCGGAGGCGGCAGCAATAACGGAGTTGTGGCTTGCGAAATCTATGCGACCGGCAGCGGGGGTATTAGTCTGCGGGGCGGTGAACGAAAAGCCCTGACTGCCGGCGGACATTTTGCGGAGAATAACCACATCCACCACTACGGCCGATGGCAGCGAATGTACACACCCGCAATCTCGCTAAGCGGAGTTGGAAACAAGGCGGCGCACAATCTTATCCATACCGCCCCGCACATGGCTGTTATGTTTAGCGGCAACGACCACGTTATGGAGTTCAACGAAATCCATAACGTCTGTCTGGAGTCGAACGATGCCGGCGCTATCTACGCAGGACGGGACTGGACCATGCGCGGAACCGTTATCCGCCACAACTACCTCCACGAAATCACCGGATTCGAGAACCGCGGGTGCGTGGGTGTTTATCTGGATGATATGTTCTGCGGCACGAAAATTTACGGTAACGTTTTCTACAAGGTTACGCGAGCGGCGTTTATCGGGGGCGGGCGAGACTGCCTTGTTGAGAACAATATTTTCGTGGACTGTAATCCCGCTCTGCACATCGACGCGCGTGCTATGACCTGGGCCAAATACCATGTGGGTACTACCATGACGGACAGATTGAAGGCCATGCCGTATACTTCCGAGCTGTGGCGGGGGCGATATCCTGAACTAATTAATATATTGGAAGATGAGCCGGCTGCACCGAAAGGTAATATTGTCCGGCGGAACATTTGTTCCGGAGGCAGGTGGCAGGAGTTGCACGGTGTTGATAAAAAAATCGTTACCTGGGAGGATAATCTGATAGACAAGGAGCCCGGTTTTGTTGATAAGGCTAATATGAACTTTCAGCTTAAATTCAATTCTGATGCCTATAAAGCCGGATTTAAGCCGATTCCTTTCAAGACAATCGGATTATTGATAGATTTACCGGGGCATAAACGCAGGTAAAATCGAATATGCCCCAATTAGGCCAGTCGAAGCAAGACGGCGTGTTTTTCTATAGTTTGAGATAAATTTCTTGCACTTATGGCGAATATAAAGCATAATAATTTGCGGATAGCCGATGCTTGTCGGTGTCCGCAGAGTATATGACACTATTGTGAGGAAAGAGAGGCAAGAAGGCTTTTTTCCAACGCTCCCGGACTTGTTTGGGTGTGTCATGCAGTTTTGATTTAAATAACACGAAATTTGGATAGGAGATTAAAAAATGAACGAGAACCAAGTCGGCCCTAACAGTTTATTAGACACGACTGATTGTCTTGAAGCGATTGGGGTGTTCAGGGGATGGAAAAATTTCTTTTTTATCATTGTACTTGTATGTCTTTTGCTGCTGCAGGTATCCTTTTGGTTTGTGAATATGGGTTACATTCGTGGAGAGTGTCCAGGCATGGTCCAGGGTAGTGTAGCTGGTGGTTTGAGCGCAGAGGTTAACGAGACTGCAAAAGCAGTTGTTGCCGATGAAAACGGGCCGGATGCGGCGGAAATGGAGAAATCTTTTTTGGGTGTAACGTTCAAACATTTAGCCATGGGTATCCGGGTTGTTAACGCCATACTTATAATGAGCGGGGTGTTTTACTGTCTGACGATACTTATGGCTATGAAGATTTCGCTGGTAGGCAGGCTTGGCGGAATAAACCATATATGCCGGGCGTTTTTCCTGTCGCTTCTTATGCTTCTTCTTCTTCTGCCCTGGCAGAGAATCTTTGCTGGTGTAGGTATCGGCTCGATATATACGCCCTGTGAGCTGGTGAAGTGGACTTCCGCTGGAACCGGCAATATATTCGACATTGTCCTTCTCTATCTGCGTTTCAGCGGTTTCTGGCTTTTGATACTGTTATTGCTTATCTGTTCACAGCTTCGCAGCGGCCGCTGGACAAAAACTATTCTTCGCCGGCTTGAGGTGATATAAACAAATGGCCAAAGAAAGGATTGGCTTTATCGGCACCGGTATTATGGGTAAGCCGATGGCCCGGAACCTGCAGGAAGCAGGGTATTCTTTAACCGTCCATAGCCGGACAAAAGCAAAGGCCCGGGAGCTTCTCGATAGAGGTGCAAAGTGGGTTGGGAGCCCGGCCGAGCTCGCGAAGGAAAGCGATCTTGTAATAACCTGCGTCACCGACACGCCTGACGTTAAAGAAGTGCTTCTTGGCCAAAACGGCGTAATCGAGACGGCCTCAAAGGGCCTTATCTGCGTCGATATGAGCACTATATCACCAGCGGCCACAAAAGAAATGGGCCAGGTTCTTGAGGCTAAAGGTGTAACCTTAATCGATGCACCTATAAGCGGCGGCGAAATAGGTGCGATAGAAGGCAAGCTGTCGATAATGATGGGTGGGCCGAAGGAAGCTGTCGAAAAGGTACGTTTCGTTATGGAGGTAATGGGACGAGCTGTTGTTTACTGCGGGGCTCTGGGCTGCGGGCAAATGACGAAACTGGCCAACCAGGTGATGGTTGTTCACACTATAATGAGCCTCGCCGAAGGTCTTGCTTTCGCCGAAAAGGCGGGTCTGGATTTGGAGACTACGTTGAAAGTAACTTCCGCGGGCGCCGCTGGTAGTCACTCCTTAAAAGCGCTCGGTCCTAAAATAATTGCCGGAGATTTCAAGCCCGCCTTTATGGTCGATTTGCAACAGAAAGATTTACGGCTGGTTCTGGAATACGCCGAACAGTTGAAGCTGCCTTTGCCGGGTGTTGCTTTGATACATCAGTTATTTACCGCCCTTCAGGCCAGTGGTCGGGGACGGGACGGCACGCAGGCGATGATTGATGTCATACGGCAGTTGGCGAAATAACCCCACCGTGGTCGAAAAGGCCGGTTCTAAGAGCGGACAGTGAAATTTAGTCGTTATCGGGAGAATGAAGATGACACAAATTGAACGTATCGGTGTCTCGCTTGATAAAGAGCTGCA
>VRUK01000160.1 GCA_019456195.1 Planctomycetota bacterium
TTCCGATCTCGATAAATTCCAGTTGCAAGTCTTAAACGACGATTTTGATGATTACTCAGATATGTACTTAAACGACAATTCTATTTATTAGATAGTTATAAGGTTATCGCAGAATATTATCGGAACCATATTTCTCATCTTTGGGCAACAGCTTAAACTTCAGGTTGATATATATTCTTATTCTGAAAAGGTTTATGTCCATAAGCGCCGACTTTCATATGTGGTACATATAAGCTCACTCTTTTATTTTTCATTTAACCTGGGCAATATATCTTCCGATACAATCTCCAGATATAGGGAATAATGTATAAGGTCAAAAGAAAGAGCAAGAAATGGGAATTAAAAATCTATCAAAAAATATTCTTCTCGTTGAACTGCCTTCCAAGAGCCCCAAAATAGCTGCTCAGCTTAAAGCTGTTAATGAAACTGTGAGCAAGAATGGTAGCTGCGACGTCATAATCGATTTTAACAGAGTTGAGATAATCAATTCTGCTAATATTAGCAACCTGTTAATATTGCACAAAATGTTGCAGAATTCCGGACATCGGCTTATTTTTTGCAATGTTGCCACTGTAACTAAGTGCATTTTTGTCGTGGCCGGCCTTAATGAGGTTTTCGAATTTGTTGATGACCAATCTAAGGCCCTGGCGACTGTTGATCAAGCCGGTTAGCTTCTCAGGCCGGCCCATCGATCCTCTTATATTTTGCTCACCAAAGAAATTTTATGTACGGCCTGTTATATACTTAGCGATCGGCGTGCATTCGCTTACACTCAAAATGTGCTGCCAGATTCCAAATTGCAAGTCTTTTTAAATTAACTGGAACTGGACGGCAACTATATACAGATCTGGAACTTTGCGATTATCCATTTGCCTTCCAGTGAAACGAGATTAGAAATTTTCCTGTATGTATTTAACGGCGTTATTGAAGATTGTAATTCCATCACTTCCAGGCTTTTCTTTTAGACGAGACCAGTGTGGATGGTGAGTAGGTCTTACAAACCTTTCCGGATGCGGCATAAGTCCCAGTATCCTGCCGGTAGTATCCGTCAGGCCGGCTATCGATCCCATTGACCCGTTTGGGTTGAGTGGATAGGCTCCTTCATTGCCGTTTTCATCTACGTACTTAAACGCAACGTGTCCTTCGGACTTTAATTGGTCCAATGCAGCATTATCTTTTGTGATAATTTTGCCCTCGGCATGTGCAACGGGAAGGTAGATTTGTCTGCCAGGCTCGATGAAAACACACTTATCTGTTTGGGGGGCCAAATACACCCATCTGTCCTCGAATTTACCGCTGTCGTTATTGGTAATTGTAATCCCTTGCTGATTGTTAGTCGAATTATTACCCGGCAGAATTCCCGTTTTAACGAGAACCTGAAATCCGTTGCAGATACCAAGAACTAATTTTCCGTCATCGATGAATTTCTGTATCGGTTCATAAAGGTGATGCCTTATTTGGTTTGCCAGGATTTTACCTGCGGCTACATCATCACCATAGCTGAATCCGCCGGGAAAAACAATTATCTGGTATTTGTCCAGAAGTGTTTTGTCCTCGATTATCCTGTTTATGTGTATGCGCTGCGCTTTTGCACCCGCTAATTCGAGTGCGTGCTCTGTTTCCATATCACAATTTATTCCTGCAGCCCGCAGGACTACCGCTTTAACTTCCGCCATCTCTTACCTTTTCAATTCTTTTTATAAAACCCACAGACTTCTTACCAATCAAACGTTTTTTGCCAGGCCTGCTTTAATGAATTTATATCCGATTCGATAATATTTTTGCCGTCTTCTGCTTTTATGATAAGCGTTTTTTCTTCCGTTACTTTCCCAATCTTGCCGAAGGGTAAATTCAGCATCATTTTTGCAAAGGCATCATACTTTTCCGGTTCGATTTCTACGATATAGCGAGAGTTTGACTCACTGAATAATTGTGCATCTATCCGCGTGCAGTCTTTGCTTCGCGGCAGACCCCGCAAGTCTGCTTCTATCCCGAGCCCGCCGGCAAAGGCCATTTCTGCAAGTGCTACCGCCAGGCCGCCTTCAGAGCAATCGTGACAACTAACTACAAGGCCCTGCGATATTGCCTCGGAAATATTGTTGGCGATTTTAGGTGCCGTCTCAAGCTCTAATTTTGGCACATTAGCTCCGATGTGGCCGTTTATTTTATAATAATGTGAGCCGCCTAGTTCATTTTTTGTTTCACCGACGACAAACAGCAGGTTGGAGGCCCTTTTGGCGTCCATTGTTACGCACTTGTTTATATCATCGACTATTGAGATTGCACTTATCAAAAGTGTCGATGGGATGGATATTTGTGTCCCGTCTTCGCAGGCGAATTCATTATTCAATGAATCCTTGCCGGAGATAAACGGTGCCTCGAATGCCATTGCCCCATCGTAGCAGGCCTGTGATGCTCTAACTAACGGTCCTAATGTTTCAGGTTTCGTGCAATCGCCCCAGCAGTAATTGTCCAGCAGAGCAATTCTGTCAGAGCGGCCTCCTACACATATCAGGTTTCTAACTGCTTCGTCGATTCCCGACAGTGCCATCCAGTACGGGTCGATATCACCATAAAGCGGATTCATTCCACAGCTAACAGCAAGACCTTTGTCCGAATTGAACTTTGGCTGCACCACTGCTGCATCACCAGGACCGTCATTGTTTACGCCGGTTAGCGGCTTGATAACCGAGCCACCCTGCACCTCATGGTCATATTGGCGAATCACCCATTCTTTGCTGGCGACATTGTAAGAGGAAAGGATTTGCAAAAGCTCATTATTGTAATTATCTTTTACAGGCATGCTTGGCTCGGTGAACTGACGGCCTTTCCAGACGGCTTTGCGTGAGTATTTTGGCACGCCATTGTGCAGGAATTCCATATCCAGTTCAGCTACTTGTTGGCTGTCGTATCGTAATCTTAATTTTTTGTCGCTTGTGAATTTGCCTATTACTGTTGACTCAACATTTTCGTCGTTGAAGATTTTTGTTATCGCTTCCAGGTTTTCCGGCTTTACGGCGATTACCATTCTTTCCTGTGCTTCACTAATCCAGATTTCGGTATAGTTAAGGCCAGCATACTTTAACGGTGATTTTTCTAAATCGACTTCCGCACCGAGTTCTTCGCCCATTTCTCCTACAGCACTACTCAAACCGCCTGCTCCGCAATCGGTGATTGCTTCGTACAAACCAGCCTCATTTGCCTGTAACAATACGTCTAACATTTTCTTTTCTGTTATCGGATTGCCGATTTGAACAGCATGTGAAAAGATTGTCTCGTGTTCGTGTGTCATTTGGCCGCTTGAAAAGGTAGCGCCATGTATCCCGTCTCTGCCTATGCGGCCACCGACCATAATTATAAGATTACCACTTTGTGCATCCTTAAAGCACTTGTCTTTGTCCATTATGCCGATATTGCCGCAATAGACCAGCGGATTTGCCAAGTATCTGTCATCGAAGTAAATTGCACCGTTGACCGTTGGAATCCCCATTCTGTTGCCGTAGTCTCGAACACCCGCAACAACGCCTTTCATAATCCTTCTTGGATGCAAAACTCCTTTCGGGATGTCGTCGATTTTTTTGTCCGGCTCGCCGAAGCAGAATATATCTGTATTGGCGATTGGTCTGGCACCCATGCCGGTACCCATTGGGTCACGAATTACACCGCCTATGCCCGTAGCTGCTCCACCGTAAGGATCCAGTGCCGATGGATGATTATGAGTTTCGACTTTGAAACATATCGCCGAGTCTTTATCGAATTCTATCACGCCTGCGTTATCGGCAAACACCGATATACACCAGTCTTTATCAAGTTGTTTAGTTGCTTTGAAAACGGTGTCTTTCAGCAAATCGTCAAAATGCACATGCTCGCCGTCGATTGACAGATCAACCGAGCTTTTGAGAGTTTTATGCACGCAGTGTTCGCTCCATGTCTGAGCGATTGATTCCAGCTCAACGTCGGTAGGCTCTCTGTCGAGCTGCTGATAGTATTTCTGAATGGTCTGCATCTCGACAAGATTCAAAAACAGGTCCTTTTCTTTGCTCAGAGCTGTAAGCTGTTCATCATTAAGCTTGCATATGGGCCAGTGTATTATCTGCAATTCATATGGTTTGAGATGTGGACTTGGCGGTTCTGCTTCATTGCCTATAACGCAATCTTCAATACAGTCGTTAGATAAAATTTTCTGGGCGATTGTATCTGTCTGTTTTTGTTTAATCTCGCCCAATAGGACGTACTTTCGAGCGGTTCTAACATGGTCGGCTTTAACGCCCATATCGGCAATTGCCGTCATTACGGATTCGGCTACCGGATCAGTAACCCCGCTTTTAAGGTGTACTTCGATTAGTGTTGCTTTCGCCAGGCCTACCGGCGCACTGCTTCTGCCTATGTAGTACTCTTCACAGACCGGATCGGTCAGTAGCTCATGTGCCACACGCTCGGCAAAATTCTTATCAAAATCCGCCTCGATAAGAAAGACTTTCGCTGATTGAACCACTTGTACCGAGCTAATGCCCAGTTCTTGAATATCTTCCAGAATGCTCTTGCCATGTACGTCGGAAAAGCCCGATCGATTAAAAACCTCGACTCGCCACTGCTTCACGATATTAGTTCCTTCTTTTTATATTTGTATTTTATAAGTGTCGCTCGTTTCGTCCTTGCCTTCTCAAGCAGTTGTTCGATTTGTTGTTTATTTTCTTTTTTTATTGCTTTTTTAATTTTTACCAATTCAGCGATGATTTTGTCTATACCTTTGGTTGTGTTGTTTACATTTGTCAGCAGTACGTCGGACCAGATATTAGCCGGTCCGGATGCTATTCTCGATGTATCCATAAATCCTTTTCCGGCAAATTTCAAATCCTCGTTATTATTGGCGTTGATTAATGCCGCTGCTGTTATATGCGGTAAATGGCTTACATTTGCAAATATTCTATCATGTTCTGTCGGTGTCATTGACTTCACGGAGCAACCGAGTTTTGACCAGAAACTTTTCAGTGTTTGCAGCGCCTGCCGGTCGGTCTTTTTTGTAGTTGTCAGAATGCACATTGCCCCTTCGAACAAATCATCTCTGGCAAATTCGATTCCCCTTTGTTCTGATCCTGCAATTGGATGCGAGCCGATATAGTGAACTCTCTTTGGCAGTTTCTTCGCTGCCCAGCGGTGGGGCAGCATCTTTGTCGAACCGACATCGGTAACAATACAGCCGTCTGGCAACGAATCGGCAATTTCACTGAATATTTTCTCGAATGTAATTATGGGTGTAGCTAAAATGACAAGGTCTGAACAGGATACACTTGATTTGAGGCAATCGACGATATCGGTTGACACTGACAGTTTTCTGGCTTTATTGCGAGTGGAAGGCCGATGTGAGTAACCTATTACTTTTACTCGGGCAAAAGAGCGTAAAACCGCTAATGAAATAGAGCCGCCCAGAAGCCCCAATCCTATCACAGATAATTGCTTTATGTCTTTCATATATAAGGACTTATATAATATTAAATCAGGATATACTACTTTGAAAAATACTGTACAACCACTCAAATGTCAATTTTTTTCTTTGATTTCGCCTTTTAAACTGGTAACATTTCCATTTTAAAAGAGAGCCCATTATTTATGAGCAATATTATTGTAAATGTTTTTGTTAATCACTTAAATAATATAGAGAGATATCAATATAGCTAAAATGCCAGATAATAACAATAGACTTAGCAATGGTGGCCACCTTGAATTTGAGGAAAAAGTAGCCGACCATGATAGCCAGATGAATGAACTACGCAAGCTCGGTTCAATCAAAGGCATTGATTATTCTACCGAAATTCGTCAGCTCCAGCGTCAGCAGGTTACCGAACTGAAGCGAATCTATTCAAATCTCACCGCCTGGCAAACCGTTCAGGTGGCACGTCATCCGAACAGGCCTATCCTTTCTGATTATCTTAGCCTGATGGTAAAGGATTTTCGCGAATTGCATGGCGACAGATGCTTTGGCGACGACCGAGCGATTGTAACTGGCCTTGGCCACATTGGAAGGGAGAGGGTATTGGTTGTCGGCCAAAATAAAGGCAAGACTACAAAGCAAAAGATTGCCTGTAATTTCGGAAGCCCGAATCCTGAGGGATATCGCAAGGCAATGGCCAAAATGAAATTTGCTGAAAAGTTTGGCATTCCTATCGTTACTCTCATAGACACACCGGGTGCATATCCGGGCATTGGTGCTGAAGAACGTGGCCAGGCTCAGGCAATAGCTGTTAATCTTCATCAGATGTCACGCTTGAAGGTGCCCATAATATGTATTGTCATTGGGGAAGGGGGGTCAGGCGGTGCTCTTGGAATAGGCGTAGGGGACAGGCTGGCAATGCTTGAATTCGCATATTATTCTGTAATATCACCTGAAGGTTGTGCTGCAATCTTGTGGCGCGATGGCTCACAGGCGCCTAAAGCTGCTGAGGCGCTTAAATTAACGAGTAAGGATTTGTATAAGCTCGGGCTGGTTGACACCGTGATTAATGAGCCGCTTGGTGGCGCACATCGTAATCTTCACGATACCGTTTATAATGTTGAGAGATACATTATAAAGACATTGCGGGACCTCAAACGCACAAAGCTTGATAATTTGCTTGATAACAGATACAAGAAATTGCGATCTATAGGCGTCAGTCCTGCAGAGAAATTACGCCGCAAAACCCAGGCTGGCAAAGATAGAATGAAAGAAGCGATGGAAGACATCTCAACCAAAAGAAAACGAATCCCCGCCAAGGTCTAATATCGTTGTGTGTTTAGTAGTAATATTTCCTTGCAATATTAGTTCTCAAGCAGTTCACAAAAATCCCAAAAGACTTAAGAAGTGAATTGTAGAATCATCTTAAGATACTCCCGTTGAATATGTAATCAAAGTGTGTGGAGCATGATAGGATTTCGAATCTGTTGATTTGAGCTACTATTAAGGTGGTGAAAAAGCTAAAAGTATTTTGATCTCATGAAAAAAGGGCAGGCCTCCTTGCCCACCCTTATGTATTTATAGATTTACACGATCGGTTGTAATATCCAAGTATAAAATATCTCCACAAATTAGTCTTTGTAAATGCAATATATATCAGAATTTGTCTTATGTTAGCCGTAATATAAAAAACTGCTCGCTATATGTTCTTTACTATACGTTAGCCGTTTTTATTCCGCTTGGGTCTTTGCCTTCTTCGATGGCTTTTATTTTTTTAACTCTTCTTTCATGTCTTCCACCGCTGAATTCGGTATTAAGCCAGACCTCCACCATTTTGCGCAATAATACTTCTCCGATCTGGTCTCCTGACAGGCAAAGGACATTTGCATCGTTGTGGTCACGTGAAATTTGTGCACTTAACTCATCATGACACAGTGCGGCCCTGACTTTATGCACCTTATTTGCTGCTATGCACATTCCGATACCTGTTGCGCATACTAAAATAGCTCTATCGGCTTGTTTTTTGGATACCGCCGTGGCTGCAAGATATGCCGGATCGGGGTAATCAACCGGGTTGCTGTTAATAGTACCAACATCAATGCACTCATGACCCAGCTCGGCGGCTATGGCTTTTATTTGTTGTTTCGCTTCGAAACCTCGATGATCACTTCCAACTGCTATTTTCATATCACAAGCTCACTAATCCTTTTCTTAACGGCTGCTTCTATCATATCAGCACAATTATTGTATAACTCCTGAGGGCGACCTATTGGGTCGGCAATTCCTTTACCTCCTGCTAATAAAAAACACTTATCCGCAGCCTCGTGACTAAGAGCAATAATTCTCTCCTGGTGTATTGGCTCCATTGCGAATATAAAGTCACTCTCTTCGATAAGCTCTTTGGACAATCCTTTGTTCCTGTGAGCTGTTAAATCTATTCCTTTGGCTGCACAGGCTGCTAACGATCCGGCGCTTGCTGGAAAACCACTCGTATCCATAACCCCACCGGAACTTACTTTATAACCTACTTGTTCCAGTTGGTCAACCTTGCATTGAAGTTTTTCTGCCAAATATTTTCGAAATATTCCCTCAGCCATTGGACTTCGACATGTGTTACCGGTGCAAACGAATAAAAAATTCACTGTTGACATTGCATCTAACTGAGCTTGAGAATATATACCAAGTCTTAAAATCTCAATGCTCATTTTGTCTATTTTAACAACGGCGCTGCTTTTTTTATATTTACACGCCCCAGCGTCTATTAGCATCTCAATTTTACCTGATAACTGAGCAAGAACCTGCTTGGCATCAACCGCAGGCGGTTGACCTGCTATATTTGCGCTTGGTGCAATAACAGGATTTTTTGTTTCTTGAAGCAGCATAGCGGCTATTGGATTGTCCGGACAGCGAATGCCTATGGAATTATGTTTATATAGATTGTTAAGAAGTTCTTTTTCGAGAATATTTCGTTGTTTGTAGATATCCGTAGAGTCTAATTCGAATACTAAAGTTAATGGGCCGGGCCAGACGTTTTTAATTAGTTTTTTAGCTCTTAGATTGATGGTCGGCACGTATTTGGTTAATTCATTTTTTTGGCCAATATGTAATGTGTAGTATTTAGAAGGATCCCTGCCTTTAATATCGTTAAGTTTTGCCAAGGAATCAGTTCTGACCCGGCAGGCAATTCCATAGACTGTTTCGGTCGGAAAAGCAACAAGCTCACCTTTATCAACCAAGAGCGCTGCTTCCTTAATTTTCGATAAATCAACATTTGTACTATCGATTTTTATAATCTTTGTCTGCATAGGTGCCATAAAATACACTATGAGATACCGAATGGCAAGATTTTCTGTTTTTCAATGAAACAATCTACAGACAATAATAATCGATTACAAAAAAGCCTAATCCGATTTAGTATTAGATTCGAATTGATATGAATCTGCGATACCGAACACGCAATTAATAATTAGTTGCATTTTTTGTACTATCGGTTTCAATGATTGTGTAAAAGAGTAATCTCTTCAAACTACTCTGTGCCTAAAGCATCAGCAAATTTAGTCAAGCTTGCCACTCCTGCCGTGTATATCGAGTGTTTCTACCTTTGTATAGATGCCTGGGGATAAAAAAAAAGATTGATGACTCCTCTCAGTCATCAATCTTCGCTTTTTCACTGCCCCGTGTCTCCAACAGCCACAATCTCTCCACAATCTCTTCCAATATGGCTGTAAAATTTTATCTACTCAAAGGCTATACCAACCCCAATCTCAGCACTTTCGAGTAAATTCGTGCGATCAACTCTGACAACTTTCCCGCTTTTGATGCGGGCAAATTGCCCTTTTTCTTTTGCCAGTATTTCTGTTCTCGGGAAATTAAGTTCTACAATATGACCCGGTCTGAGCGGCGCCGTTACTGGTAGCGTAATAAAAACTCCTGTTTTGCTAATATTACAGCTTCTGCCATTAAAAAATCTGTTGGCTTCCGGCATCCAAACACTAATAGGCCAGGAAACAGTATTCCGGCTATCTTTACGCTGTTCAACTAATGTCTCCATAGTTCTGTTCTCCATTAAAACAAAAATCCATCAATGATTAGTTCTATCGTCAATGTTAAAATAGATAGTTTAGTATATTTGGGCGAAATATTGATTTTTTGAAAAAAAGTTTTTCATTTTTATCTTATGTTACAGTTACGCGTATATTATCGGCCGTTCTTTTGTATTTTTTGCGATGTTTTTCTCATGAATTTAGAACAAATTACAATTCGGATAGTCCTATCAGACATAAGAATTGAGGGTTAACAAAACACATACAAAGAATAAATTTCTTGACAGAAAAATAGCCAATCTGTTATAAATTAATAAAGATATGTATGTATGAGTTGATGGTAAGCATATTCTTGCTTACCGATAAAGTGTATCTTTATTCTATTTCTATCGAGGAGGAGTTAATAAAGCGGGGCATGGAGTTGTAGTGAGCAACTTTTCTACTTCGCTGGCAGCATTTCACAATTAAATTATCAACATATTTTTAGAGGAGGATTATTATGTGTAAGAAATTGATTTATTGGGCTTCTTTTGTTTTGGTGTTGTCTTTAGTGGGAACAAGTACAGCCCAAAATATTGATCCAAGCCTTGTAGGCTGGTGGACGTTTGATGAAGGTTCCGGCACAGTTGCCAAGGACACCAGTGGGAAAAGCGTCGATGGGACATTTTTTGGCGAGCCTACATGGGGCCAGGAAGGTGATCACAGAGGTGTACTGTTGTTCGACGGTACTGATGATTACGTTTTCATAGATGGCCTCTTTCAAGTTCCGGTTTACACCATAGCTTTTTGGTTTCGAGTTGATAACGGCTCAGGCCAAAGAGACATCTTTTCGGCCTATGCTGTTGGAGTTGCCAGGCTGTGTCACAATTGCCCCACAGAACAATTATTCTCTTTGCTATCTCAGCAAAATTACAAAAGTTGTTGGTTA